>VGZH01000037.1 GCA_016872645.1 Planctomycetota bacterium
CCATAGCCGTTCATCGTACCCGTGCCCGAAGAGTTCCATTCCGATCGCGCCCAGCGGAAACGCCAATCCGACGCCACAGGCCGCCGGTGAAGTCCACGACTTGCTGTGCGGCAGGGATTCGACTTCTGCTGTGTTGTTCGCTTTTTGATGCGGCCGTTTGAAAACCTGTTCCACCATCAGGCCGACACATGCCAGCAACCCAATCAGTCCCAGTAGGCCGGCGTTGGCCCACACATCGAACACCAAATTGTGCGGATCGGCAATCTCCTCGCTCGACTCCGGCAGCTTGTGAGCCAAGTAGTAATCTCGAAAGTTGCCCGGGCCAGTCCCAATCCAGAGGTGCTCGCGGATTGTGGCCCAGGTCGCCTGCCAGAATTCCAACCGATAGCGCAGCGACTTCGGAGCCTCCGACAACACCGCCTGATCCAATCCGCCGCTCAGAGCTGCAAACCCGACCAGAAACGCGATGACCAATATCCAAGTTCCGATC
The DNA here is from genome assembly GCA_016872645.1 of Planctomycetota bacterium. Classification (GTDB taxonomy): domain Bacteria; phylum Planctomycetota; class Planctomycetia; order Planctomycetales; family Planctomycetaceae; genus SXKJ01. Next base: position 491 of record VGZH01000037.1, read on the forward strand.
CGCAGCCACGAAGTCCGGCCTGTGGGATTGTCCGCGCGCCGCCATCGAGCGGTGATCAGCCGCAACGTCCACCAACTGATTCCGACACTTAGTCCCACCCAGGCCGTGCGGCTCTTCGTCAGCAAGGCACAGAACGCAAGCAACACGGCTAAAAACGCCCAACCCCACCGCGAAGTTCGCGGGCCACGCAGCAATCCGACAACAATCAGTCCCATCACGATCAGCAATCCCGCGAATGAGTTCGCGAGCGCGAACAATCCGAGTGGCTCACGGCTCGCCTTCAGCCGACTTTCCAGTGATTGCCGAGCGGACTGCTCGATTGGAATTTGTTGCCGAGCCATCTCGGCCTGTAACGACTCCAACTTCCGCATGTCCGCGGCCGAGACGCTCTCGGGAGAACTCCCATCGCCGCGAAGCCGCTCAACCAGACGGTCGTGTTCCGTAACGAGCCGATCGTACTCGCCGATCATTTCGTTGTACCCGACGTAGTGCTGCCACAGTCCAAACCCAGCCAGCACCCCGGCAGTCAACGACAGTCCAAGACACAATTGTCGGACCGCATGCGGCGACTTCAGCTCTTGCCGCAACATCCAGATCAAGACTCCCGAGCCAATCCACTCCCACGCGACGTTGATTGCCGCTCGTGCGTTGCCAACGCCAAACACGACTGCCAGCGCCGAGATCACTTGAGCCAAAACCAACAAACCGATCGCACCATCCATCGCATCAAAGCGAAATCGCCGCTCGCCGAAGCGCCATTCCCAAGCCGCGCGAGCCGCCGCTGTGAACAACACCAACTGCACCAGCCACAGCGTCAGGCCTTCGGAAGCCCCTTCGGTCGGCATCAGCCAGCGAACGGTCAGCAGTGCCGACAACCACGCGAGCATCAAACCCTGAGGGGGCGACATGGTGACAAGTTGAGGGGGGGACGGATTGCGAATCGGGTGTTCGGCGGTTCGTTGTTTGCGAGACATCAGTCAGCTCCCGGCCGATTCGCGTATTGACGCGGGTCCAGAGCCGGAATCCTCGACGCTCGACTCTCGTGTCTCGGCTTGCCCCCGTCCGACCGTCTCCAGGATCGCGACGATCGCCAGCACACAAAGTACCAAAGCGATCACCAGCCAGGCCCCCGACCAATCGTGAACGCGGTACAGCAACAACGCTCCCAAGCCCGTCGTCAGTGTCGCGAGATGCACCGTCAGCACCGCGTGCTTTTGTTTCAAGCCCAAGTCCACCAAGCGATGTGAGAAGTGACTCTTGTCCGGCTTGAAGGGACTCCGGCGCTCGATCAGCCGGATCAACAGCACCGAGGCGAAGTCGTACAGCGGCACCGCCAGTACGCACAGCGGCGCGAGGATCACGTGCCGTCCATGCTGTGCTGCTCCGCCGTGTTCGTAGAACGTCCCCAGCACGACCATCGACGCCAAGATTACGCCGATGAAGTAACTGCCGGTGTCCCCCATGAAGATTCGCGCCGGATGCCAGTTGTGACACAGAAATCCCATCAGCGAGCCCGCCAGAACCAGCAACACTCCCGCGACCAGCCATCTCGGCTCGGACAGCGACGTCAGCATGATCGTCGCAAAGAGGACCGACGCGATCAGCGCGATCCCCGATGACAGTCCATCCATGTTGTCGAGAAAATTGAACGAGTTCATCAGCACAACCAACCACAACACGCTGATCACGAACTCGGCCACCGGGATGCCCAGAAACGCCGTCCCGCGAACTCCGTCCGAAACCAACGCCGCGGCGACTCCGAATTGAATCGCGAGCCTCGGCTTCCAGGGCAAGTCTTTCAGGTCGTCGATCAATCCCATGATCGACAGCACCGTTCCGCCTGCCAGCACGGCCCACATCTGACCCGACCGAAACAGAACGCCGTCCAAATGCCGAGCCAACTGCGCCGGAATCCAGTCGCTGGGCAGCGATCCGCGATGGACCAGCCAAGCCACCAACTGCACGGCGGCCAGCGGCGCAACGACTCCCAGCCAAATCCCGATCCCGCCCCCCAACGCTGTTGGAGCTTTGTGAACTTTACGAGCCGCCGGCTGATCGATCAGTCCGATCTTCGGCGAGAGCACACGCATGGCTCCAGTTGCCACCACCGACACCAGAAAGGCCGGCACCACGCACGCCACGACGAAAAAAAACATCTTGATCCTTTGCTTCGACAGGTCACCGCATCGTCGCAACTCAGCCTGGAAACGCAACCCGCCTTAAAGGCCGGGAACAAGCTCCAAAGTCTAAATCCCAATGTCCAAGGAATGACCAGATCCCAAGGCCCAAAGGATCACGACGACTGGCAACTCGGTAGACGTCGATTCCAAGTGCCGCGTTGGGGATTGGGCATAGGGATTGGGGATTTCACTGGTCTTTGGGATTTGGTCATTGGGCCTTTCACATCCCCGAACGGGTCTTGTCCGGCTGAGCGGATCAGAACTACAACCCCTCCCCGAATCCGGTGTTGGCTCGCCGGAGCCTCTCCGAAAAACGGTCACGGAAGACCCATGTTTCATCGACTGCGTCGACTTCTCTGCCCCGACCTCGCCATTGATCTCGGCACCGCCAACACGTTGGTCTCGGTGCAGGGAGAGGGAGTCGTGCTCAATGAGCCGTCCGTCGTCGCCCTCGAAAAGGGGACGCGGCGAGTGCTTGGCAAAGGGACCGCCGTCGGCAAGCTGGCCAAGCAGATGCTCGGCCGCACCCCTGATTCGATCACCGCCATCCGCCCGCTCCAGGACGGAGTCATCACCGACTTCGAACTGTGCGAAGCGATGCTGCGGTACTTCATCCAAAAGGCGTCACGCCAGATGCGCGGCCTGAAACCGCGAGTCATCATCGCCGTTCCCGGCGGCATCACTCCGGTCGAGAAGCGAGCCGTCTTCAACTCGGCCGAACGAGCCGGAGCCGGTCGCGTGTACCTCATCGAAGAATCCAAAGCCGCCGGCATCGGTGCCGGCCTGCCGATCTCCGAACCGATTGCCAGCATGGTCTGCGACATTGGCGGCGGAACCAGCGATGTCGCGATCTTCAGCCTCGGTGAGATCGTCGCGTCGCAGTCGGTCCGAGTCGCCGGCGATGAACTCGACGAGGCCGTCGTCGAGTACCTCAAGCAACGCTTCTCGCTCCGCATCGGCACGCCAACGGCTGAGAAAGTCAAAATTCAAATCGGTAGCGCCTACCCACTCGAACAAGAACTGACGATGGAGGTCCGCGGCCTCGACACGATCAGCGGCATCCCCCGCAAAGCGGTCGTCACCAGCGAGGAAATCCGCGAAGCCCTCCGCGAGCCAGTCACCGCAATCCTCAACTGCGTTAAGAACTGCATTGAGCAGTGCAAACCAGAACTCGTCGGCGACATCGTCGATCACGGCCTCGTCCTGACCGGTGGCGGAGCGTTGCTGCGCGGCCTCGACCAACTGATGAACGAGCAACTCGGCATCCCCGTCCGAGTGACCGACGATCCGCTTACTACTGTCGCTCGTGGCACCGCCATCTGCCTCGACCACCTGTCGCAGTGGCGAACGAGCCTCGACGACGGAGCGAAGGATTTTTGAAGTCCGTAGGGTGGGCCCACTAACCGACGGCCCACCGCGAGGCAACCAACATGGCGGGCCGCCGGATGGCTGGTCCTCCCTACGAAGCACATGCCGAAACTCATCACTACTCTCTGCCTCGCAGCCGCGATCGGAATTGGCTTCGCGCCGCCGAACGTGCAGAACTGGCTCCGGGCGGCAATTCGAGACGGCTTTCAGCCGGGAATATCGTTGGCCGCAGCCACTCAGCAGTCCGCTTCGAGACAACTGCATCAGCGATTCGTCGGGGACGACGAACGTGAACTGCAATCTCGGATTTCAACTCTCAAATCTGAACTTTCAGATCTCGAACGCTCACTGCGCCGCGAGCAACTCGCTCGCCAACGGACTCGCGATCAAAAGGTGCTCGCATTGCGACGGCACGACGATGAGCGACGCCCGCTCGACCCGCCGCCGCTCATCGTGCCGCAGGTGGTCGAGGCCAACGTGCTCGGCGACGAACTCGCCGCGTCGTGGCGACGTGGCAAGCTGCTCGATCGTGGCCGGACGAATGGCGTCGTCGAGGCTTCGCTGGTGCTCGATGCGAACGCCAAGTTGCTCGATCAGGGAGAGGACAGCGGACTTGCCGCCGACCTGCCGGTCTTCGCGGGAAGTTGCGTTGTCGGCAAACTGCAACACGTTGGGCATTGGTCGAGCACCTGGGTTCCGCTCACCGATAAACGTTTTGCGGGCCGAGCACGACTCGCTCGCGTCACCAGAGACGGCTTGATCTTCGGGTCAGACGGCGTACTGATTGGCAACGGCAAAGAGACCTGTCGGCTCACGAAGATCAAAGCGACCGAGCCCGTCAACGAAGGGGACGAAGTCTTCGCACTCGAAACCCCTGGCGGTTTCGTGACCCCCCTGTTCTACGGCACTGTCACTCGTGCCGAACTTCCAGACGGCGCGACACACTGGGACATCGAAGTCCGGCCGGCCATTGATCCGCAAACAGCTCGATCGGTCAGCATCGTACGACCGGTGGTAAATCCGAAACGATTGGCGAATTGACTCTTTGGAGTGCGGTACGTCAGCACCGCACTCCATTTTGGATTGCAAAGATCGGCTCGATCAAAAAACCAAAATCAAAACGCCATTCCGAAGCGGTGCTGACACTCCGCTCTCGAAAACATGAAACACGTTCTCCTGACCCTCGCCACCTACCTCGCCCTTGCCACGCAAGCCGCGTGCGGGAGCGCGCTGGCCATCGGCGGTTGTCGGCCGCCGCTGATGTGGCTGCCAGTCGTGCTCGCGCTGACATGGTTCGGTGATGCACGCGGCATTGTTTGGACGGCGCTGATCGGTCTGTTGGTCGACGGTTTGGCGGGTGGCCGATTCGGTGTCGAGATGCTTGCCACAACGTTGACCGCCTTACTGACGTTGTCGCTGCGCCCGGATGAAGAGACTCGCTCTCGAGGCGCATGGTTCGTGTGGCAGTTCGCCGTGATCGGGACCGGTCTGGTGCTGTCGCATGGTCTGAACAGCGTTTTGTCCGACGGTCCCGCAGTGACGGTGAGATCGCTTATGACGCTCGCCGGTGGAGCGGTCTATGGGTTGGTCCTGTGCGGCCTTATGAACGTAGCTGCGTTTTGCCAGAAAACGAGTGAACGGCGTTTCGGCTATCAGTTTCCGCGTTCTGGCGAAACGCGGCTACGCCAGGGGATCTGATGCGTAATCGCCCCACTTCGATCTTTGACAGCGGTTCCGCTCACGGTGCAGGCTCGGCGTTTGATGTCGATGCCGAACCGGGAGTGCGGCTGTGTTGGCTGTTCGTGGCGATGACAGTGCCGCTGCTGATCGTGGCCGGACGACTGATTTACCTGCAAGGCTTCGTGGCCGAGGGCTTCGCCGTCGAGACTCGGCACGAGGTGGAATCGGTTGAGGCCATTCCCACTCGAAACGGTCGCATCCTGGCCAGTGATGGAACTGTGCTGGCGTTCGACGACGAGCGTCATCAACTGCTGGTTCACTACCGCTGGCTCGAAGAGCCTCCGAACGACGACTGGTTGCGACACGAAGCGCTCTCTCGACTGAGCCACTCAGAGCGACGCGACAAGTCCAAAGTCGAGCAGGCGAAGCGAGACGTGCTCGAGCGGCGCGATGTGTTGTGGCAATCGCTCATCGAATTGACTGAGCAGCGCCCGGAAAAACTGGTGGAGCAACGCGTCCGAGTGCAGCAGCGTGTCGAGGGGATCTTTCGGTTGGTCGACGAACGTCGTGAAGTTCCTCAAGCGACCGAACAAGAGTTAGCCCGAAGCGTGAGCGAGGTGTCGTCGGTCGATCTGTCATCCACCGAAGATCCCTCGCTCACGCGTCGGTCTGGTTTCGTTGAGCAAGCCTGGAATGTTGTGAAGCACGAGCTGACCACCACGCCGACGCGCGAGCGGCGCGAACCGCTACGGATTCCGGAGCAATCAGACTACCACCTGTTGCTCGACGACGTTTCGCTGGAAGTCGTGGCCGAGATCGAAACACATCCGGATCAATTTCCCGGTGTCCGCTCGGGCGTGACAAATCGCCGCGTTTATCCGTTCGGCCGAGTCGCTCCGCACCTGGTCGGTTATCGGGGAGAGATCGATGCGGACGAACTGAAAGCTCGGCGCGAACGCTTTCCGAATGGCGATCCGCTGGACTATCAACCGGGCGACTCGATCGGCCGCTCCGGAATCGAGCAGTCCTATGAGCATGCGCTGCGCGGCGTGCGCGGACAACGAAAAATCGTCCGCGATCGTCACGGCACGATTGTCCGCACGGAAGTCGTCCGGCCGCCGAAGCCGGGGCAGGATGTCGTGCTGCATGTTTCGGTGTCGTTGCAGGAGCGGGCAACGGCCCTCTTGGAAGAGGTCGTGGGGCATGAAGCCATCTTGCCCGGTTCGTCGGACGGGCAGGTTAAAAACGTGCCCCACGGTGGGTGCCTCGTCGCGATCGACGTGCGGACGGGAGCGATCCTCGCGGCGGCGGTTGCTCCGACCTTTGATGTCAACGATTTCTTGTCGGGCACTGAAGACGTTCGACTGGCGCTGCTCGACGACAAGCGTAGGCCGATGTTCCCGCGAGCGACGCAGATGGAGTTGCCTCCCGGGTCGGTGTTCAAAGCGGTCTCAGCGGTCGCGGTGATCGAGAGCGGTCGTATCGACCCGGATCGGCAGTTCGAGTGCCTGGGCTATCTGAAAGACCCGAACAAACAGCGGTGCTATCACAGTCAAGCGCACTACGGAACCAACTTGACGATGGCGCTGGCTCGCTCGTGCAACGTCTACTTTTTCAAATCGGCCCAGACACTTGGCCCGCAACCGCTGGTGCAATGGGCGGACGCTCTTGGTTTTGGCGAGCGGACAGGAGTCGATCTTCCCGGCGAGCGGCGGGGGCATGTCCCACGTCCCCCGGAACGCGATTCGAAGGGGAAAACGAAAGAGTCGTCGCCGATCGAACTCGCCAGCGCGTCCGACAAATTTCGACCTGCCTCACCTTGGGACGAGCGAGATTCCGCTCGTACCGCTCAACCTGCCAGTCGCACGAAACGAGAGCCGTGGTATGACGGAGACACGCTCGGCTTGGCGATCGGGCAGTCGCGGTTGACGGTCACTCCGCTGCAAGTCGCCCGGCTGATGGCGGCCGTCGCTAATGACGGCTGGCTGGTGACTCCGTACGTCGCGAGGGAATTGAACGCCTCCGGCCAGGCAGAATCATCCGTGACAATTGAGCCGGATCGACATCGCCTTCCGAATCTTTCCGAGGGGACGCTCGCTCGCGTGCGCGAGGGCTTGGAGCAAGTGGTCGCTCATCCGCAGGGAACCGCGTTCAAATCCGTCCGATTGAAGGAGGTTGCGATTGCTGGCAAGACCGGAACGGCCGAGATCGGTGGCGGTCGTGCCGATCATGCCTGGTTCGCGGGATATGTCCCGGCGGATCGTCCGCGGATTGCATTCGTCGTCGTGCTCGAACAAGCTGGTTCCGGCGGTAAAGTGGCGGGACCAGTGGCGAAGAAGTTCGTGCAGTTGCTATTGGAACACCGGTTGGTGAGCGGGGAATGACCCGGTGACGACGTGCGGGGGTGACGGGGTGATATGGCAAACTTCGGTCGCGTGATTGCGGAACATCGCTTCGAGCCGGGGCGAATCGACGAAGTGCTTGCGTTCCTGAAGCGGACTCGCAGCGAACTGCGGATGCTCCGTTGGGTGCGAGTCTCACGCGATTGGGTTCGCGTCATCGACGTCAACGGGGATTGGTTTGAAGTCGCGGGGATCGGTTATGCCGATCTAGACGTGATCGCCGTACTGGATGCGGTCAACACACCCTTCAATCGCGAGACGATCCACGAACCGGTCAACGACGAGTTTAAAGAGTTCCGAACCAGTCGCCGCTACACTTGGGCGGCGGATCGGGTGATGTGAGCGTTTTTTGACCGCAACGACCGCACCATGCGGGAAGTGCAAAGTGAAGAGTGCCGACGGCAAAGTGCAAAATGATTGCGTAGCCGTCTGGCGCTTTGCACGCTTCACTTTGCATTGTGTGAGTACGCCGACTACGCCGGTTCAAACCGTCCATCCGGATAGCGGCGCATCCCAACGTCGGCATGCACCGGCGGGACGCTGAAGACTTGCAGGCGGACGGATTGCTCGGCAACGACGCCGGCGATCGTGACGTAGCTGCGTGCCCACGACGACCGCGTATCGCGCGGCGAGGGGAACGCGCTCCAGACCAACTCGCTGACCTTGCTGAAATGGGCCATGAGCTGTTGCAGGTCGAATTCAAAATTGATGTGCCGGGCCTCACCGTCGTGACGACCACCCACGATTTCGTAGGAGCCGAGATACAGGCCGACGACCCAGGAGCCTTCAACGAAATTGCAGTCAAAACCGACACGAGCGACACCAATCAGCGGATCGAACAAATCGGCAATACTGTCAATGAAGTGCGTCAGCCACTCTGGGCGGATTTCTTTTTTTCCGGCCGAGCGATCTTGCTCCTCAGTATTCAGCTTGGTCAGGAAGTGCTCAATGGGCAGATGGTGTTGGCTCACGATCGGTCTCCGGGTTGCGTCATCCACGGCTTGGGGTCACACAGATATCGGGGGGCGATGCCCTAAGCCTTCTTCACAATTGTGCCTCACGGAATCGTTCGTGCTTCGTTTTGGGGGCGGAGTCGCAAGATATCGGCGTTACGGTGTCTCGCGGCAACAGAGTTGACGGTCAGGCCAATCGAGGTCGTTGTTCGGGTTTGGCAACCTATGCGGAACGCGAGGCGAACGGAAGAATCGATCAAGCCGGACGGAGCGAGCTTACCGTGTCGCGGCGGTTGGTTGCCGCTTTGTACCGAAGAATTCAGCGACCAGCGGAATCAGGCGGAGCGTTTGCGAATGGCCCGTGCCCGTCGTAGCTTGGCTGGTGTGTGGACTGGCTGATAAAGCCAGGCTCGCTGGTGCTTTCCGATCGTTTCCCAGAGATTCAGCCGGCGGAAGCAGAACGCAATCTTTTGAGCCAACCACCGCGGCACTTCGGCAGCGATGGCGAGTTCAGCCGTCGTGAATGGTGCCCCCCAACACAGTTGCTGGACGGCTGGTGGAAACAGGCTGAGCAAGTCCTCCGCTGAGCGAATCACTCTTCGGTCCTCGACGCTTATGAGGCAGCGGTCTTCAATCTTGAAGGCTCGCTGACGGTACCGTTGTTTGAGGCGTGGAATTCGAAATTCCGCTTCGGTGATCAGCAGTAGTTCCAGCGTCAGGTTCGGATGAGGGAACGCTCCGAGGAAGTGAACCAGTTCGGCAAAAACGTCGGTAAACTTCTGCCGGCGAGGACTCCAGCGCTGGGAAATCTCCACACCATCCCGTCGCTCGCGGCGAACGATTCGCTTGCGAGCCGTCAGTGGTTTGACAACCGTGACCTCGAAACCTTGTGCGAGCAAGTCAGCGATCTTCCGCCGAATAGCGAACAGCGACGCCACCTGCACTTCGATCAACCGCTCGTCTACGACCGCGTCGATCCGATATCCGGCGAGCGTTTGCTCTTCGGCCTCCTCGTTCCCCGAAACGAGCCGCTTCAATTCGCGATGCAGTGACGTTTCCATGCCCAGGTTTTAGGTCACAGGCAGAAAACAACGCGAGACCAGTCGAGCGAGGCGGCGAAAGTCCAAAGTTAGGCAACTACTTCCCGCCTCCGAGTCAGCAGCGACACACCGATCAGCACCGCGAAGCCCAGCGGGATCGTCACGATGCCCGGTTGGCTGAACGGGACCAACGCTTTCGACGGGTCGCTGCCGTAGACGTCTTTGAACGTGTCGGCCGAAAGCAGAATCCACGACAGCGATGAGATCACGCCGACGGTGATCGACGCGGTGATGCCTTGCTTGGTGGTGCCGGGCCAGAAGATGAGCATGATCAGCGACGGCAGGTTGGCGGAGGCTGCGACGGAAAATGCCCAACCCACCAAATAGCTGACGTTCATTTTCTCAAACAAAATGCCCAGCACGATGGCGATGAGGCCGACGCCGACCGAGGCGATTTTCGCGATGCGGATTTTTTGCGAGTCGGTCATGTTCATTTTCAGCAGCGTGCCGCAGATGTCGTGGGCGACGGCTCCGCTGGCGGCGATGATCAGGCCGCTGACAGTTCCCAACACAGTCGTAAAGGCGATGGCCGAGATGATCGCGAACAGCCACTCGCCGAAGCTCTTGGCCAAGAGCGGAGCGGCCATGTTGCTGTTGGTCACGTCGAGCGCCCCGCTGGTCATGGCTCCCAGGCCGATGTACAGCGTCAGGACGTAAAAGAACCCGATGCTGGCGATCCCCACGATCGTGCTCTTGCGAGCGCTCGCCTGGTCCTTGACCGTGTAGTAGCGAATCAAAATGTGCGGCAACGACGCCGTTCCCCCGAACAACGCCAGCATCAACGACAGAAAGTTCAGCTTGTCCGTCAGCTTGTCGCTGCGAATCCCTTTGAACGTCGGATGATTGCCGGGGAGCAAGATGTCACGACCGTGCGTGTGCTTCGGATAATAAACTGTCGTGACTGAGCCATCTTCGTCCTTGATGACATCCGATCCCCAGAGAGTGACTCGGCTCGACGAAAGCTTCTCCAAGTAATCGATAGGTCCGAGGGAGCCTGTGTGCGTCGCGTTTTCACCAAAGTCTTCACCAAAGAAGAAGTCGATCTGTCCGACCGGAAATAAATCGCCTTGCGCTTCCAAGCGCCCCTGAGGTTTTCCGTTGACGAGCTTTTTTCCGTCGCGTGTGACTGTGACGGTCTGCGTCTCGCGGAGATATCCCCAATCACCTAACGTGGTGACATGCGGTTCCCACGTATCGAACCTCCAAACAGTCGGGACGTCGTCGCCTTTCACGTGCAATCGCACATACGGTGTCTTCTGCCACGCAGGGTTTTGTGGCAGTAATTCTTCGACTTCAACTTCCTGCATTGGAGTTTTCCAACCGTTGTAGCACTTGAGCGGACCACTCTTAATGAGATCGTCCTTCGTTTTGGCGGCCGTAGGAACATTCAAAGTTCGGAAGTGGTGAATCATTGGGTCCGACTTCCAAGGCCGCGCGATCAGCCCGCGATTCAAAATCATTACGACGAGGACGGTGCTGAAGACCACCAGCAGGGAGCCTTTGATGAATTGGACGTAGGTGGTGCTGACCATGCCGGCGGTGGTGACGATCAGGATCACGACGGCTCCGACCGTGATGACTCCCGTGGCGTGCGAAAAGCCCAACAGCGGTTTGATCAACGCGCCGGCTCCGACCATCTGCGGGATCAAGTAAAAAATGCTCACCGCCAGCGTGCTGATCGCCGCCGACAGCTTGATCCCCCGCGAGTGAAATCGACTGTCGAGCGCATCCGCAAACGTGAACTTCCCCATCCGCTTGAGCGGCTCGGCCACCACAAACAACGCCACAATCCAACCCGCCAGATACCCAATCGAATACAAAAACCCGTCATACCCATAAAACGCAATCATCCCGCAAATACCCAGAAAGCTCGCTGCTGAGAGATAGTCCCCGGCAAACGCGATCCCGTTCACAAACCAGTGAATATGCCCGCCGGCCGCGAAGTACCCGGACGCGGATTTCGCGCGTCGTCCCAGATAAAAACTGAGTCCCAGCGTGATGCCGACAAAGACAGCGAAAATGGCCACGGCCAGAGTCGAACGTTCGTAGATCATCGTGATCCTTTGGACTGCGATGTGTCAGCACCGCTTTCTTTGGATTCTTTGAACGGCCGAAGTCCAAAGCGGCGCTGACACACCGCACTCCAAAATTATTTCCGGCACAGCCACGCATAGACGAGTGCCAGCAGCAATGCTCCGCCGATCAAGCCGAAACCGTACCAGATGGCGAGGTTCACCCCGCCAAACGTCGTCTCCATGACTTTTGGAGCGAACGCGTTCAGCAGCATGAACGCGCCGTAGGCCACGCAGTACACAACAAACAGCCACAAGGCGATGCGTGCTCGCCGAGCGACCTGGACTTCATCTTCCACTTCCGTGGGGTGAGCAGAACCGTGGTCGAAGTGTGCCATATGAGGAAGGGTTTGGGGGTTAGGGACAAGGGGTTAGAAAATTGCGCCGCGATGGTAACACGCGCTGGTGCGAGCCGAAATCATCGCCTCATGAAACATGAACTGCTTATGCCTCTGTTAATCCCTAACCCCCAGCTCGTAACCCCTCCCCAAAAACGGCGAAGACTGACACGGTTCGCGTGACTGGCCGCGTTTCATTGGTCGACAAAGTGTTCGCGCAACGAGGTTCACATGGTGAAACCTACGGCTTCGAAAAGCTGCCAAGACGACTTGGCCGGCGTAGATTCTGTGCCTCCGTTGTGTCGAAGAGTCGGGTTGATCGGAACATTCCGAAGGTTTTGCAAGTGTGTATCGCGCGCGGGGATGGTGATTCATGGGGCGAACCTTGTTTCGAGCACTGAATGCAAATGGCTTGGTCCGATTGCCGGTGCAAGTTCCGCCTGAGCCGACACCTCGGCGACGAATGTTGTTGGAGCGGTTGGAAGACCGGTTGTTGTTCGTTGTCGGGGCTGTGGCTCCGGTTGATGCCGATGCGGAACTCGCGCAGCAGGCAGACGCCGTGCAAGAGGCGATGCCCCTCGAGCACAGCATCGCGGAACCGGCCACAGGCAACATTGAACTTGGACACGATGCACGACCGGTATGCCGAGCAACTCGGACGCAATGGACAGGCTCTGGCCGAGGGGAATTCGACCGAGTTGGTCCGGGCCGGCCTCTTGCCAGACGGATTGCAGTACGATTCGTCGACTCAGATCACGAGTGCCGCCGCCTCGAACGGTCTGCTGATCGCCGGCTTCAACGGCAGCCTTTCGGCTCCGAGCGTCTTCGGCGGCACGCTCGATGGCGAGGATGTCGCGTTCACGTTCAGTGACGTCAGCGTTACTCCGTTGATCAACAAACTGACTCACGAGAACGGTTTCAACCTCCGCCGCTACTTCCATCCAGCGATCCACGCCGGGTTGGTCATGACCGAACCGCTGAGTGTCGCCAGCGTGTTCCGCAATCGAGCCGACAACGTCGTCGCCGCCCAGCACTTGGCCCACACACATCTGGGGCAGATCATTCTTGGGATTTCCTCGCGCGGGTCGCTACAATGAGAAATCCAAGGAGTCCATGCGATGAACGATTTCGACAATCATGAACCCGCTGTCGCCGTGATGGAACCGCAGGTCATCGTCCGTCCCAAGCTGGCCCAGCCCGAACCGAAGTCAAAGCCGAAGCGACAACCACCATATGCCGTCATTCTACACAACGACGAACAGCATACGTTTCAGTACGTCATCGATCTGCTGATGAAACTGTTCGCGTACTCGCCGGAAAAGGCGTTCGTGCTGACGAGCCAAGTACACACGCAAGGCAAAAGCATCGTCTGGAGCGGCACGCTGGAACTGGCGGAATTGAAACGGGATCAAATTCGCGGCTTCGGCCCCGACTTCTACGCGATTCAGAAGGTCGACTTCCCGCTTGGCGTGACCATCGAACCGCTACCGGAGTAACGAAGTTCGATGCCGACTCGTCGAGACATGCTGCTGGCGTTCCTCGCCGCATCGTTGGGCCGGATGGCTTTCGGACAAGGGAAACCGAAGAACCTGGTCACGCCGCAGACGCAGTTGGCAATTGATCGAGGACTCGCGTGGCTGGCGGCGAAGCAACGTGAAGACGGTTCGTTCGGGTCAGGTGGCGGGTTCGGACGCAACGTGGCGGTGTCGGCGCTTGGCGGCATCGCGTTGCTGTCGTCCGGGAGCACACCCGGCCGAGGGCCATACGGATCGAACGTGAATCGCGCGGTTGATTTCGTGTTGTCCGTCGCGAAGCCAAATGGATTTCTGCACGTCAAAGAGCAAGAGTCCTACGGCCCGATGTACGGTCACGGATTCGCGACGCTGTTTCTCGCGGAAGTCTACGGCATGTCGCGGCGAGTGGACGTGCGCGAAAAACTCGATCGGGCGGTGCGGCTGATCGTGCAAACTCAAAACAGCGAAGGGGGCTGGCGCTATCAGCCGGAACCGAAAGAGGCAGACATTTCAGCCACTGTCTGCCAGATCATGGCGCTGCGAGCGGCTCGCAACGCGGGACTGCATGTCCCCAAAGAGACGGTCGATCGCTGCACGGAGTACGTCAAGAAGTGCCAGAATGCCGACGGCGGATTCCGGTATCAACTGGTGCGTCGTGGCGAGAGCGCATTTCCGCGGTCGGCCGCCGGCGTCGTCGCGTTGCATTCGGCCGGGCAGTACGAGGGAAAGGAAATAGATCGTGGACTTGGCTATTTGCGCCGGTTTGCTCCGCAGGGGCAGATGGCTCGGTACGAGGGACATTTTTTCTACGGCCATTATTATGCCGCTCAAGCGATGTGGCGCGCTGGCGGCGAAGCGTGGGACGATTGGTATCCCGCGATCCGCGACACGCTGCTTCGCGACCAACTTCCCGACGGAGCCTGGACCGATTCGACCGTCTGCATCGAGTACGGTACCGCCATGGCCCTGATCATCTTGCAGATGCCCAACAACTACCTGCCGATTTTCCAGCGGTGATTTTCAATGACCAATAGCCAACGGCCTCTCATGCCTCTGAAGCTCGTGACCTTCGGTGAAGTGATGCTTCGCCTGTGCCCTGAAGAATTTTTGCGGCTGTCGCAAGTCATCCCTGGCCGATTGGACGCAACCTTCGGCGGCGGTGAATTGAACGTCGCGGTCTCAGTCGCCTTGCAAGGGGGGAGTGCGTCATATCTGACCGCTCTGCCTGACAACGCGGTCACCGACTGCTTGGTGCAGGAAGCTCAAAAGTTAGGTGTTGGAACCGAACTGATTCGCCGAGTGAAGTCCGGCCGCTTCGGGATCTACTTTGTCGAGACCGGAGCCAACCAGCGCGGCGGCACGGTGACCTACGACCGCGAGGGAAGCTCGATCGCGCTGCAACCTGCCGAGTTCTATGACTTCGAGGCTTCATTTCGTGGTGCGAACTGGTTTCACATCACCGGCATCACCCCTGCGATCAGCGCGAACGCGGCCGAGGCGGCGAAGCTCAGCGTGCAGACAGCGAAACGGCTCGGGCTGACAGTGTCGTGCGATTTGAACTTTCGGAAGAAACTGTGGAACTGGCGACCCGGCACAAAGTCGACCGACTTGTGCCGCGAAACCATGCGCGGGTTGATGCCCTTCATCGACGTTGTCATCGCCAACGAAGAAGACGCGGAACACGCTTTAGGCATTCACGCCGCAGCCTCCAACGTCGAGGCGGGTGAGTTGAATGTCGCCGGCTACGAAGCGGTCGCTCGGAAGATCGTCGTGGAGTTTCCAAACGTCCGACAGGTGGCGATCACGCTACGGGAAAGCTTTTCGGCCTCGCACAACAATTGGGGCGCGTTGCTGTTTGATGTCGCCGCAAATCAAGCGTTTCTCGCACCGACCGATGCGAACGGCCACTACTCGCCTTACGAGATTCGTAACATTGTGGATCGCGTCGGAGCGGGCGACAGCTTCGGTGGTGCCTTGATCTTCGCACTCAACACGCCAGAGTTGTCGTCTCCCGCCACCTCGATTCGGTACGCCGTCGCGGCAAGCTGCCTGAAGCACAGCATCAAGGGAGACTTCAACACCGTGACCCGCACCGAGATCGAATCGCTGATGGCCGGGTCTGGTTCCGGACGCGTGCAACGTTAATCGCATTTCTCATCGTCAGGGATCCCATGCCCGAACTTCTCGATCGCTTTTTGAAGTACGTCCAGATCGACACGCAAGCCGATGAACACAGCGAGTCCTCGCCGAGCACCGCCAAGCAGCTAAATCTCAGTCGTTTGCTGGCGGACGAGTGCAAGCAACTCGGACTCAAGGAGGTTTCGCTCAGCAAACAGGGGGTCGTGCTGGCGACGATTCCGCAGACGGTCGCGCACCACGCGCCGACAATCGCGTGGGTGGCGCACGTTGACACGTCTCCGGAGACGTCCGGCACGAACGTCAAGCCGATCGTGCATCGCGAGTACGATGGCAGCAATCTTGTGCTGCCAGGTGATCCGACGAAAGTCATTCGAGGCGACGAGAACCCCGATCTCTGCAACTTGCTGGGCGGCACGATCATCACAACCGACGGCACGACGCTGCTGGGGGCCGACGACAAAGCGGGCGTTGCGGTCATCATGTCCGCCGCCGAGCAGTTGATGAAACGTCGCGATCTCGCTCACGGCCCGATTCGGCTGGTCTTCACCTGCGACGAAGAGATCGGTCGAGGGACTCAGCACTTGAACATCAAAGATATCGACGCGGCGTGTGCCTACACGCTCGACGGTGATGGGCAAGGGAAAATCGACGGCGAAACGTTTTCGGCGGACCTTGCGATCGTGACTGTGACCGGCATCAACACGCACCCGTCGGTTGGCAAAGGTGCGATGGTCAATGCGATCCGCATTCTGTCCAGTTTCATCGCCGCGCTGCCGCGCGATCGTCTGAGCCCGGAAGCGACGGATGGCCGTGAGGGGTTCATTCATCCGTACTCCATCGAAGGGGGTGTGGCTCGCGCGGAAGCTCGCATGATTCTGCGGGACTTCGAGTTGGAACGACTGTCGGAATACGCGAGCCTGCTGGAACGGATTGCGACCGATGAACGAAATGCGAATCCCAAGGCTCGGATCGAAGTCACGATCAAGCAGCAGTACCGCAACATGCGTGAGGGGCTTGCGAAGGAGCCACGGGCAATCGCCAAAGCGGTGGAAGCCACCGCAGCGGCCGGACTCGAACCGCAGCTTTCGATCATTCGTGGTGGCACGGATGGATCGCTGCTGACCGCGCTGGGACTGCCGACCCCGAATCTCTCAACAGGCGAGCACAACCCGCATTCACCATTGGAATGGACCAGCCTTGAAGAAATGCAATCTGCCGTCAACGTGTTGGTGCAGTTGGCGATTGCGTGGGGCCGCGAAGGGGAATGAGTTGCAGGATGGGTACTCCGGCCTGTCCCCAAGTGCCGACCGAAGAGGACGGGCCGGAGTACCCATCCTACGAATGAGCGAGACGCAAACGCAGCAGATCTAGGGCTGATTTCGCTGCGCGGTTGCGTGCGAACGAGACATCGGCGACGGGGATGTGCTCCTGGACTTCCACGCCGTTTGCATCCGCCAATGCGAGGCCGAGTCGAGGAATTCCATCCGTCTTCAATGAGCCGGCAATCGAGAGCGCGTAGTCGGAACCGAATCGCTCGCGAGTCTGTTGTGCCAGTTGGCGAGCGCGTTCATGGGGCAGGTGTTCATCGTGCACTGCCAAAGCGGGCAGGTTGAAAGCCCGCCCCACGACAACGCCGATCAGTCCGCCAAAGAAGCAGTTCTCACTGTTTGGCACCGCCGTGAGCCACAAGGACAGCACGCCGCCAGTGACTTCGTCGGCGACGGCAACCGTCTGGCCGCGACGATGCAATTCGCGGACGATGATGTCTTCGAGTTGCTCGTCCTCTTCGCCGAAGACAAGTTCTGCCAGTCGTTCGTGGATGAGTTGTTTCGTAGCAGCGATCTTCGATTCGCATTCGGACTCGGTCGTGCCGTGAGCTTCGATTCGCAGAGTGATTGTCCCTTCGTGGACGGTGATGCCGACTTCGGGGTCCCGGCCGCGAGCGGTCACGTCGCCGAGCATCTCCTCGCAGGCCGATTCACCGACGCCGTAACAATTGACTCGCGCGCGGCGGATGACTTTGTTGGACTGAGGCAGTCGCGGCAACACACGGTCGCGGAACATCGGCTTCATCTCGCTGGGAACGCCCGGCATCGCGGCGATCCGGCAGGTGGAACCGTCCGGCCGAGGAAGTTCCCACCATATTCCCGGCGCACTGCCA
This sequence comes from Planctomycetota bacterium, assembly GCA_016872645.1. GTDB lineage: Bacteria > Planctomycetota > Planctomycetia > Planctomycetales > Planctomycetaceae > SXKJ01. The sequence continues at coordinate 18,398 of VGZH01000037.1, forward strand.
TGCGGATTTTCGATTGGTTCGCTGCCAGCGGGAAACATGGCTTGGATGACGTTTCGCTCCGGCATGACTCGCTTGCGTTTGACGAACATGTCACGGATGTGCTGCAAGCTGGGCTCATGGAGCACGAGTTCCACTCCGGTCAGATCCGCCAAGACTTGTCGCGTAAGGTCGTCCAGCGTTGGACCAAGTCCGCCACTGATGAGCACGATGTCCGAACGCCGCAGGGCCGCTCGCAGAATCTCCACGTTTGCTGTCCGGTCGTCAGCAATGGTTGTGTGCAGCAATACTGGAATTCCGACCGAGGCGAGTTCGATGCTCAGCCATTGGCTGTTCGTGTCCAGTTTGGCTCCGGTGGTCAATTCGGTCCCGATGGCAATGATTTCAGCGTGCATGATTGGCGGGAGGGGTTAGGGTTAGGGGCTTGGGGTTACGGAAAGTACAAATGCTCGGTTGTTGGTAGAAGTGTTGCTGAGTGGTCGTGCGTGTTTCACTAACCCCTATTCTCAAACCCCGAACCTCTGCCAAGGCCGGTCGTAGCGGTCATCCGTGTGGCACAAGCGGCGAGAAGTTTTCGCAAGCTGGAGCGGTCGTGGCTCCGAAGTCGAAGACGCGGAATGGTGTCTCCCGAACCAGGCTCTTGCCGGATCGGGAAGCCGCCGTCTAGCTTGATGTCGTGGAATTGGCCGTTCGACCTCGCCGGAAACCGACCGTGAGAAAGCTGCATCTGATTCTGCTGTCGCTCATCGCCGCGGTGCCGGGGGGCTACTTGTGTTATTTGCTGGGGACGGCTCTGACTGTTCCGCGGCACGATCTTTGGAACAAGCCGCTGTTGGGCACCGCGGTTGTTTCGACGGGCTTGCTGGTCTTAGCAGCGGCGGTGGTTTGGCCGTTGCTTTACGCGGTTGCGTTTTACGACGATCCCAACAAGAGCAAGAAGGCCGAGGAACCCGATGCGGCTGATGACGGGGAAGGCAGCGCTGCAGCGGGAGGTGCTGAAACACCCAAGACACCACGAGGCGATAGCTTTGAGGATGAAGATATCGATGTCTTAGAAAACGAAGGCATCGAGCCCGGCGGTGATGACGCGGACGAATTCGAGGAAGTCTCGGAAGACTCGGAGTTCGATCTCGACGAGGCATCCATCGATACCGCCGAGACCGTCGACTTCGATCCGGGAGACGATGAATTCGCCGGCCTCGACCTGGAGGACGAAGAGGTGGAGGAAGAAGAGGCTCCGAAAAAGAAGGCCAAGAAAAAGAAGAAGTAACCGTTTGGCGGTCACGCTTCCGGCTTGGTGAGGAAGCGGTAGCCGGTGCCTCGCACAGACAAAATATGGCGCGGAGCGGACGGATTGAGTTCGATCAATTTGCGGAGCCGCAGCACGAAGTTGTCGATGGTCCGCGGCATCACGTTGGAATCGCTACCCCATACGTCTTCCAAGATTTGTCCGCGTGAAAGAACTTTGCCGTCGTTGTTCAGGAAGTAGCGCAGCAGTTGCACTTCCATCGTGGTCAAGTCGTGCGTTTGGCCATGAACTGTCAGTTCGAAGCGGCTGAAATCGATCTTGGCGTCACCGAATTGACGGACGTCTGACTCCGGTTCCAATTCGCGTGGAACCGCCGGCAGCGACGAGTTGTCGATCGGGTGCCGATCGATCAAGTTGCGAACGCGGCTGAGCAGTTCGGGCAATGCGAACGGCTTGCTCATGTATTGATCGCAACCGGCGTCGAACCCGGCGGTGCGGTCTTCGCTGAGCGTACGGGCGCTGAGCACTAGGATCGGCACTTGCTTGTCGATCAGCCGGATTTCACGACAGATTTCGTAGCCGCTCATTCCCGGCAGCATCAAATCCAACAAGACGAGATTGAACCGCGGCTCCGCCTGGCGGAACGATCTGAGCGCGACATCTCCGTTGCCGGCGACAACGGCTTCGAAGCCTTCCTGCTCGAAGTTGAACTTCAAGCCATCCGCCAACGCGGATTCATCCTCGACAATTAGGATTCGCATAACGGTTCAATTGGCTTGGGAGAGGATTCCGCGGGCGAGTCGAGAGACTCGCTGATGATGGCGCGGCCGGGAAGATCGACCTCAAACAGGCTGCCCGAACCCACCGGTCGATGCAGTACTCGCACCTTGCCTTTGAGCAGACTGACCAGCGTTCGCACGATGTACAGGCCGACGCCGGTTCCTTTCTGTCGGCGTTCAAGTTCGCTGCCGCCTCGATAAAAAATTTTGAAGATGCGGTTGCGCAGGTGCGGAGCGACTCCCTCACCGTTGTCGATGATCTGTGTGACGACCCGGCTGTCTTCCGTCAGTCGGACATGCACGTCGGCGCGCGGTGGTGTTCCGCCGTACTTGATCGCGTTGTCGATCAGGTTGCCGAAGATCATTTCCAGCGGCATTCGTCGTGCGCGGATGACGGCCGGCTCGATGTCGAACGTGAAGACTTCATCCACGATTTTCTGGTGATGTCGAGCCGCCAGTTCAGCGCAGCGATGCAGCAGCGGTTCGAGTTCGATGTCTTCCGGGTCCGCCTCCTGCCCGATGGCGTCCAACCGGGCGACCTCCAACAACTGGTTGATCAAGTGGTCCAGACGGATCAGCTCGCCGTCCATGACTTTCAAAAACTCCTCTTGCTGCCTTGGCTCGACATGCCGCATCCGCAGCGTGTCGAGATACAGCCGCAGAGAGGCGATCGGCGTCTTCAACTCGTGTGTCACACTGTCGATGAAGTTCGACTGCCGTTGATTGAGCCGCACCTCTTTCACGGTGAGGAACAAGTAAAACCCAGAGACCACCAGGATCAAAGCGAACACGACCGTTCCGATCGTCAGCGCGCTCCAGGCGCTCCAATTCGCCAGCAGGACGATCCAACACACCATCAGCACGACGTTGAGCAGCATCAAGACGACGCTCAGCGTGATTGGCAAATGCAACGTGCGACGTTTGCGGGCGTAAGACATAGCTAGGGACGCGGGCTGAGTGGCGGTGGCTGAGGTGGCCGTACAGGCGTGCCGCACAGTCTGTCGAGACCCAGCCGAAAAATCACCCACAACGCGGCGACCGACTCTTTCCAATTGATCTTCGACGTGCCGAAGCGGCGATCCTCGAAAGTGATCGGCGTCTCCTCGAATGAGCAGCCGACAGCGCGGCAGCGATACAGCAACTCTTCCTGAAAGGCGTAGCCGCGTGCTCGAATGCGTTTCCAGTCGATCTCGGCTAGCTTCGCGACCCGATAACAGCGGAAGCTGCCGCTGTTGTCACTCGTTCGCAGGCCGAGCAACAGCCGCGCGTAAAAGTTGATGCCGCGGCTCATGAAGGACCGCCGCCAATTCCAGCCAAGCACTCCGCCACCGGGGACGTATCGCGAGCCAATCGCCACATCGACGCGATTGAGGCACTCGCGAATCGTCGGCAAATAACGGGGATGATGGCTGAAGTCGGCATCCATGTTGAGCACTTGATCGTAGCCGTATTCAATGGCCAATCGAAATCCGGCAACCGTTGCTGTACCGAGTCCCAGCTTACCGGCTCGATGCAGCACTTTGATGCGCGAGTCGGCAGCCGCCAGATCTTCCGCCAGCTGTCCAGTCCCATCGGGCGAGTTGTCGTCGATTACCAACACGTCCGCGTCCGGAGCGATCGCGTGGATTTCGGGGATCAACCTGGGCAGGTTCTCGTACTCGTTGTACGTGCAGAGCGTGATCAGCAATCTCGGCACGTTAGCGGTTCTCTTCGGGCAAGTAGACGTCGGGCAGGATCAATTGGTTTCGAGCCGGTTCTGGAGGAGCCTCCAGCGCGGGAATCTTGGGGACACGCGCGTTTCGCTGAGGGACTGGCTGTGGCTGGCGAACGTCAACCTCGACCGGCAGTTCTTCGCGTGGCGACGGAGGGGGCGGCAACTCAAGACGGTTTGCGATCCCAGCAGCGGGGACTTCCTTTGGTGGCGAACCAGGAGCTTGCAAGAAAGCCTGAATGTGTGGACCACGGCCCGCCAATTTCCAAGCGGCGTTGAGGAACTCACCGGCTCGTGAGTCTTCATCGAAGTGCAGCAGCACGCCCATCAAGAACAGTCGATCAGGATCGCGTAACTCGGCGCTCGTCCAATCAGCGACCCGTTGCAGGTAATCGACTTTGTGATCGACGTTCTCGACACCGTAAACCTCGTCGAGCGACTTGCCAGTCCGCGCGGACTGCGGATCGACCTGCAATCCGCGCTTCAGTTTCGAGACCGCGTGTGAGTACCGACCCATCGCAACCAATGCGAACGCCTGGCGGAAATAAACCTCGCCCCGGTCCTCGGCCTCGCGCTGAGCCTCAAGGTATCGCAAATACGCTTTGACGTTCTGCCCTTCGTGCAACCATCGATCCCCTTCGGCTTGAAACTTTTTGCTGCGCTCTTTTCCCACTCGTGATGATCCGCTGACGGTTCTAACGACGGTCTCGTCATTGGGTGGAGGAGTAAGGTTCTCGCGTCGCTCGGCGTGTTGCTGGACGACATCGAATACGTTGGGCTGCTTCGGTTGGAGTGGATCAGCGACGACCACTCGTGGACGAGCGAACGCTCGATCACGCGGCGGATTCACGATGGTCAGTTCCATCGGCACTGTCGTCTGCTGCACGATGAATCCGGGATAAACCGGATAGACCGTCGGTGCCCAACCCCACGGCGAATATCTCACTCCGGAAAAGCTGGACCGATAAAAACCACCCGATGACAAAAAGTAGCTGCTGTCGAAGCCCACCAGCGGTGTGTGCCAGCCGTAATAGTCGGTGACGCAATGTGGCCGAGCGTAGTAGTTCAGCCCGAAGTGAAAATGCCCCGCTTGCGTCGGCTGAGCCGGAATGCTCAGGCAGGCCGCCAGAACCAGCGCGCTCGTCCAACTATTTCGCATAATGGGAGCTCCCCAAGTCGGTCAGTATTTTTAGGCTGACCCAAACGCTTCTAACCGAGTCGATGCCCAGTCGAGTCAGCCGGGAAGGCTGAACGGCGAAAATCACTCAGCAGATTATCAAGGCAACAGACCAACCAGGTCAAATCGGATTTTTGCAGGCCAATCACAATCCTGGGAGTCGGTGTTAGTTGAACCGGTGAATCCGTGGCGACATATTCCGGGTACGAGCGGTGATTTATGATCACCGAGTCGGCCGATCCAGTTTCAGGAGGTTCTGATGCGTCGCGGTTTTCAGGTTTGCGCGTGTTTGGCTCTGGTGCTGTCGAGTCCACCGGCATGGGCTGCGGACGCCTCTGGCAAAGATCGCCTGGGGCGAGTCGTCTCTGACGCCGCACTCACCGATTATCGAGGTGCGAGCGTGTCGATGGCAGACGTGAAGGAGAAGCCGATCGTCGTATTGGCATTTCTCGGAACCGAATGCCCGCTGGCGAAGCTGGCAGTGACGAAGCTCAATCTGCTGGCAAAAGACTTTGAGCCGCGCGGCGTCGTGGTTCTGGGCATCAACTCGAATCGGCAGGACTCGCTCGCCGATCTCGCCGCGCAGGCCAAAAAGCAGGACGTTGCGTTTCGGCTGTGGAAAGATGCTGGCAACAAATTGGCGGATGCTGTTGGAGCGGTTCGCACTCCGGAAGTTGTGGTTCTCGATCAGCAGCGAGCGATCCGCTACGTCGGCCGCATCGACGATCAAGACGGCATCGGTTATCGCCGCGAGACAGCGAACCGGCAAGATCTAAAAGCGGCGATTGAAGAGCTTCTCGCCGGGAAGCCGGTCAGCGTGGCGACCACCGAAGTCGAAGGTTGCTTCATCGGTAAGGTCCGCGAAGCGAAACGCGGAGCCGAGGTGACGTACTCGAAGCAAGTGGCTCCGATCTTGCAGAACCGCTGCATGAATTGTCATCGACAGGGACAGGTCGCCCCGTTCGCGATGACCAGCTACGACGAAGTTGTCGGTTGGGCCGAAACGATCGCCGAGGTCGTGCAAGACAACCGGATGCCGCCGTGGCACGCGAATCCTGATCACGGCAAGTTCGCGAATGCTCGCAATTTGCCGGATCACGAGAAGCGAGTGCTGCTCGAATGGGTTCAAGCCGGTGCTCCGGAAGGTGATCGCATTGACCTGCCGCCGGTGAGATCTTTTACCGACGGTTGGCAGTTGCCGCGCGAACCGGACTTGATCGTCAACATGCGAGATAAGCCGTTCAATGTCCCTGCGTCGGGCACGGTGCGCTATCAGTATTTTTCCGTGGACCCCAAGTTAACCGAAGATAAGTGGGTCACGGCCGCCGAGATTCAACCGGGCGAACGTTCGGTGGTGCATCACGTTTTGGTCTTTGCGAAGACTGACGCTGAATTGCGAAAGTTCGACGGTGAAGGTGCGTTTCTCGCGGCCTACGTTCCCGGGTTCCTCCCGCAGCAATACCCGACTGGCATGGCAAAGCTCGTCCCGGCCGGGGCGAAGTTAATCTTTCAAGTTCACTACACGCCCAACGGAAGAGCGATGAAGGACGTCAGCCGCATCGGTCTGCTCTTTGCTGACGAGGAATCGATCACGCATGCAGTGATCACCAGTGAAGCTCGCAAGTCGGGTGGCTTGATTATTCCGCCGAACGCCAACAATTCGCGTCATGAAGCGAATTCTCCGAAGTCTCCGGTCGATGTGCAACTGCTGAATTTGATGCCGCACATGCACGTTCGAGGCAAGTCGTTCCGTTACGAATTGCAAACAGCCGACGGACGCAAAGAGACGGTGCTCGACGTGCCGCGCTACGATTTCAACTGGCAGACGTCGTATCAGCTCGCCGAGCCGATGCTGGTCCCGGCGGCCAGTTCGATGCATGTTGTCGCGCATTACGACAACTCGGAAAACAACCTGAACAACCCGAATCCTAAAGCGACCGTCCGCTGGGGCGAGCAGACTTGGAACGAGATGCTGATCGGCTACTTCGACGTTGCCATCCCGCGAGAGGCATTCGACGCGAGTCGCAAAACGGCGGCCGGAACGAAACCGAAAGCCCCCGGCACTAACTTGCCGCCGGCGCTTCTCAAGCAAATCGTGGAACAACTTGAGCAACTCGATGTGAATAAGGACGGGATCCTCACGGCGAGCGAAGTTCCGGCCAGGTTGATGCCGATCTTCAAGCGGCTCGACGTTGACGGCGATGAAAAACTGACCGTCGAAGAAGTTCAGAAGGCGATTGAAAAGAAGCAATGACCCGCTGCCATGACGGACTCACCGGCACCTCTGCGTTTTGCGATCCTGGGCTGCGGCCGGATGGGGCGGATGCACATCGAACGGCTGGAGACGGACGGTCGAGGCCGAGCCGTCGCGCTGTTCGACACACAGCCTGATGCGGTCGAATCGCTACGGAGCGAACTTGCTCCCGATGCTCGCGTCTTCACGAACATCGAGGATTTGCTGAATCGTGCCGACGCCGACGCCGCGATCATCGGCACGCCGACGGCGCTGCACTTCGATCACATTCGCGCTTGCCGAGCACGCGGCTGGCACGTGCTCAGCGAAAAGCCGCTGGCCGATCGGCGCGAGCATTTGCTGACGCTGATCGACGAGTCGCGCCGCGGAACGATCTTGTCGGTGGCCTACCAGCGGCGGACCTGGCCGGTCTATCGCGTGCTGCGAGACGAAATCCAATCCGGACGCTGGGGCGCAGTACGAGCCGTCACGTCGATCAACTCGGAACGCTGGCAACAAACGATTGGCGGAACGTGGCGTGACGACCCGGCCATCAATCTGGGGGGGTTCATTGGCGATGCCGGCAGCCACAAAATTGACCTCGTGTTCTTTCTGACGGGCCTGAAGCCGCTCGATGTGTTCGCGAGGAATCAGACCTGTGGCAGCCGAGTCGAAATCGTTTCGTCCCTCTCCGCGCGTCTCGAACGAGACGTGCTGCTGACGATGCACTTCACCGGCCACACGCAAACATTTCGCGAGGACTTTCATGTTCACTGCGAGCACGCCGACCTGCTGGTGCGCGACTGGCAAATCTGGCTCGGCCGCAACAACACGCTCGAACCGCTGAAGGTCGCCGATCCGGAGATGCAAGCCGCGATGGGAGTCAGTCCACTATCGCATCCTGAGCTGGACCGGCTCGGCAATCCAATTAGCGCGTTCCTCGATCAACTTCTGCTCGGCGCGCCGCCGGTTGCTCCGCCGGATTGTGCTCTGCCGGTGTTCGACTTCACGCAAGCGGCCCTGCGATCGGGACGGAGTGGACGACCTGAATCGGTCGCCTGACGTGGGGCAGTTGTCGAATCTGCCGGTCAAACTCTTTTGCCATCCGGGCAGGTTGAAAACCTGTATCACAACAGACATCACGCCGGCATGGCCGAGGCTTCGCCCGTTTGTGGCGGCGTGGAATGTCGTCCGCCGGTCAGCACGGCAATCGCTTCGACCAGCATCAACGCGGCCAGCCCTAGCAGCACGACGCCGATCCACGGCACGACCTCATTGGGTGCTGTGAACGAGCCGGCCTTGTCGAAGAACTTCGGCCACGTCATCGAGATCAACGCCCAGGTGCTCATCACATACATCAACACGGTCGGGATGCCAGTGACGAACCAGACCCAGCGTTCACTGCGAGTCCGCCACAGCCAGACCGTCACGCCCAGCAGCGTCAGCGCGGCGAGCAATTGGTTGCTCGCGCCGAAGAGATTCCAGAAGGCTTGCCAGATCGGAGGCAGTGCTTTGCCGTTCTCATCGACGCCTGGTTGCAGCAAGAAGAACAACGGTGCGCCGGCTGTGAGTGCGGTTCCCAGCCAGCGGCCGAAGCGGTTATGCCAGCCGGTCAGTTCCTGGATGATGTATCGTCCCAGCCTCGTGCAAACATCAAGCGTGTCGTAGATGAACGTTGTGAACGCCATCAACGCGAACGACACCCCCAGCTTCGGAGAAATGCCGAGCACTTCCAAGAAGTTGCCGATGCCGAGGGCGTAAATCAGATTCGGCTTCGGAGCCAGTTTGCCCTCGGCGTTGAGCAGCACAGGCGCGTCCTTCGCCAGCATCATCACGCAGCAGAGCGACACGATCGCGACCATTCCTTCCAGTAACATCGCTCCGTAACCGATGGTCTTCGCATCCGTTTCCTTGGCGAGCTGTTTCGACGTCGTCCCCGAGCAAATCAGCGAATGGAACCCGCTGCACGCTCCACAGGCGATTGTGATGAACAGCATCGGGACCATGCTTTGGCCGTTTAAACCGGTGAGGCCATTGAAGGCGGGATATTGAATCTGCTCACCACCGAGCATCAGCCCCAACGCTCCGCCCGCCAACGCGACGTACAGGAAGTAACCGCCGAGATGGCCTCGAGGTTGCAACAGCATCCAGACGGGAACGACACCGGCGATCAGACAGTAGACCAACAGCAGCACGTCCCAAACTCGGCGGGCATTGTCTGGCGTTGAACCCATGACGGACTGCAAATCGAATGGCAGCAGTTGTCCGGCCCAAATCGAGACTCCCACGAGCGGCAAAAAAATCACCGTCGCCATGTTGAGCGACAGCTTCGTGTACCGCAGCAGCAGACCCATGACGATCGGCAGTACGAGGTACATCAGCGACGACGTCGCGATGCCGCCGCCGGTCACGACCTCGCCGTTCTCCAATTCTTGTCGGCCGATGAATGCCGAGGCGGTCAGATCCGTGAACGCGACGATGATGTAGACCAGCGCGATCCAGACGAAGCTCAGGAACAGAATGTACGACCGGCGAGTCATGTGGTCGCGAACGACCTCGGCGATCGACCGGGCCTTGTGACGGATCGACGCCGTCAGCGAGGTCAGGTCATGCACGCCGCCAATAAAGATGCAGCCGATCAGAATCCAGATCAGCGCGGGCATCCAGCCAAACCAAACTCCCGCCAGGATCGGCCCGACGATTGGCCCGGCCGCTGCAATTGCCGAGAAATGTTGGCTCAGCAGGAATTTTGGTTCGATCGGCTCGAAGTCCACGCCGTCGTTGAGTTCGACCGCCGGTGTCGGTTTGTGCGGATCGAGTCGCAGCAGCCGGGCGAGGAATCGGCCGTAAGTGACGTAGGCAATCGCCAGCACGATGGCGGAAAGCAGCACAACAGGCAACAGGCTCATGGCTCACCTTTCGAAGGGCGACGGGATCGCGCGGCTATGATCCTGTCGAATTCCGTTGATGTCGAGCCAGACCGTCGTAGGTAGGGGGCTCCTTCCCGCTCCGAACGGGTCAGAGGCCGCATCCGACTTCACAGCCATCACAGCGTGTCGAGCGCCGTCAGCACCGAATCCGGGAATGTAAACGACTCGTCAATTTCGGCTTCTTCCGGGATCGAGTCGTCTCCTTCATTGCCAGCGAGCACATCGACACTCCCTTGACCGTTGAGTGTGTCGTCGCCGTCCCCCCCAAGCATTGAGTCGATGCCAGCGCCACCCAGCATTAAATCGTTGCCGTCGCCGCCAAGCATCGCGTCGTTGCCAGCTCCACCGTTGAGTGTGTCGTTGCCGTCCTCGCCGCCGAGCAGGTCATTGCCGAGTCCGCCGAGCACGGTGTCGTCGCCGTTGCCTCCGTTTGCGGTATCGTCGTTGTCGCCGCCGTCAAGGTAGTCATTGCCGTCACGGCCAAAGAGCTTGTCGTTACCCGCCAGTCCGATCAGCGTATCGTCGCTCTCGCCCCCGTCGATGGAGTCGTTGCCGTTGCCGCCGTTGATCGAATCGCTGCCGACTCCGCCACGCAACGAGTCATTTCCGTTCGCGCCGCTGATCGTATCGGCTCCGTCGCTGCCGGAGATCGTGTCATTGCCGTCACCACCATCGAGGTTGTCGTTGGCGTTGCCGCCGTCGATCGTGTCATTGCCGGCTCCGCCCTGGACAACATCGTCGCCGTCACCACCGGTGATATTGTCGTTGCCAGTTTCCCCTTTGAGAGTGTCATTGCCGCCGTCGCCCAACAGGATGTCGTTGCCGCCGCCGCCGAGGATCGAGTCATTTCCGTTGCCACCCAACAGCGAATCGATTGCTCCCGTGCCGGTGAGAACGTCATTGCCCTCGCCGCCGTTAAGAAGCAGTCGCACACCACCTATCGCCGAGCCGCTGCCGTTGAGCACATCATTGCCCGCTTCGCCATTGATCTCGATGAACACCGGGCTCACGGAATCCAGCGCTCCGATTGTGACCGTGTCGTTGCCATTCCCGCCGTTGATGATGACATGCGACACATTCGGAGCCACCGTGATCGAGTTCGCTCCGACCGCGACTTTGACAAAGCCGCCGGACTGCGTGATCGAAATCGAGTCGGCCCCGTTTGTGCCTGCGAGCACGAGTTTGTCCGATCCGCCGCCGCTGCCATTACCGGCCGTGTCGGTCCCGTCATTTGGATCGAAGACGATTGAGTTTGAACCGGTCCCGCCGTTGTTGCTGTCGTTGCCCCTTTGCCCATTGAGTGTGTCATTTCCGTTGCCCCCTTCGAGCGTGTCATTGCCATTGCCGCCGAAGAAGTTGTCGTTGCCGTCCCCGCCGACGAGCGAATCGTTGCCCGCCTCTCCGTTGATGAGGTCATCGCCGGTTGTCAGCCCCAGTGAATCATCGCCAAAAATCTTGTCATTGCCGTCGCCTCCGCGCGTCGTGTCGTTTCCGTTGCCTCCTTGAATCGTATCGTTGCCCGCTTCGCCGGAGATCAAATCGTCGCCATCACCTCCGAGTAACTCATCATTGCCGATGCCGCCGCCGATCGTGTCGTCTCCCGCTCCGCCGTCGGCTGTGTCGTTCCCGTCGCCGGCCGCGAGCGTATCGTTGCCGCTCCCGGTTCCCGCGGAGTCATCGCCGAACATTTTGTCGTCCTGCGTTCCTCCATCGACGGAATCGTTGTCGGCTCCTCCTTCGAGTGTGTCGTTGCCCGTTTGGCCGTTGACGGTGTCATTGCCCGCTTCGCCAAGACCGATGTCGTTGCCCGCTCCACCAAAAAGCGTGTCGTTGCCGTCACCGCCACGCAGCGAATCGTTGTCGAGACCGCCATTCAAATTGTCGTTGCCATCGCCACCGTTGAGCGTGTCGTTGCCAGAACCGCCGTCGAGCACATCGTTGCCGGTGCCGCCATTCGCATCGCCATTCAACACGTCGTTGCCATTGTTGCCGTAAATCGAATCATCCCCGTCCTCACCGTTGAGGCTATCGGTTCCATCGCCGCCGAGCACCGAATCATTGCCGAGTCCGGCATTGACCGTGTCCGCTCCATTGCCGCCATTGATCGTGTCGTTGCCGTCGCCGCCGTTGATACGGTCGTTGCCGTCATTGCCAAACAGCGAATCTCCCGCCGCGCCACCCGTGATCGTGTCCGCTCCGTTGCCACCATTCAGAGTGCTCGCGAGCGTTCCGCTGCCGAGGATTGTGTCGTTGCCATCGCCGCCGCTGACTTCAATCGAAGTGAGATTCGAGAAGGTGCTGTCCACGCCGCTCAGGTCGAGCGTGTTATTTCCATCGCTGCCGGTGACGATCAGCGTCAGCACTTGAGCCGGAGTGATTGTTGGCAATGAAAGTAGCGGTGAACCATTCGCCAATACTTGAACATTGCTGGTCGCTGGATCCACTCCAATCGTGACGTTGTCCGCAGAAGTCATCGAGATATTCAATTCACCGGTCGCTTCGATGAACAACGCGAAGGCCGATGGGACGGTCCGCTGCTCCAACGATTGAAGCATGCTGTCGAGCGAAGTGCTCGACTGTCGTCGCAATGGCGAACTCGAAAACGCTGCACTGTTGTGTCTGCGACGAACTTGTCGGCGACTCGGACGGCTTCCTGCCGAATTCAAAGACCATGCTCCGATACTCAGATGACTCAACCAAGATGCAACACGCATGGCACACAGTCCTCGCAAGAGTTGGCCGAAAGGCCGGAAGAAGGAGGTCAAACGCTGTGGCCCGCGTTATCCAAGGTCTTCGACGACTCAATCTCAAAGCAATCGCGATTGTCCGGGTGGCTTGGCCCGCCGGCCCCGTGTCAGCCTTCCTTGGATGACCTGTAGTTCGTGTCTCCCATCTGGACCATCGCTCGTGTGGATCGAGCGGCAACATGCTGCAAGCCACTCGAACCGCTGTCAACGGGGCTTGCAACATCGTTGCGAAAATCTTTTCAAAGAATTCAATCGCGAAAAAATGAGATGAAGGAATCAGACAATGTTCATCCATTCCAGCTCGCCTGGCGGGTCGTCCGAATCAATCTCCCATTTGAGACTGGCAGTGATTTTCTCCAGCAGGGTCTGCAGCGTGTCGAGTTCCAAGTCCGCTCCCTGGTACAGCACGAGCACCGTGAAGTTGGCTGCGATGATCGCTCGCAGGAAGGCGCTGCTGATCAGATCATGGCAGACGAAGTCGAGTTCGCAGGCGATCGTCGGCAGTTCGTTCAGCCGTTCGTCGCCAGAATAGACGTCGATTTCGGTGTATTCTTCGCGGAAGGCGTCGAGGGCCGATTCGATGACACGCTGCGGTTCGGGACGGTCCAACAGCAAAGTCACAGACCAGAAACACGTGTCCGGGCTATGCACGGTCAGGGTGATTTCTTCCGGCGTGGACTGTTCGTGCAGAATCCAATCGTCGGGGTATTCGAAGCGAATTCCGTGGCCTTCAAAGACGCTGTCCATGAGCATTCCGTGGGTCTTGATCCCTCGTGGGGGTTCGATTAAGGTCGACTGCGTTGGGTTCGGAATTGGATGGCGAACGCACATCAAACTCAAGGCCCTCGGTCGCGGAGGCACGTCAGGAAACTGAACCTGATCGGCGCGGTGACTCGGCAGGGCTTCTTTGTTGGCTCATTGCGAAAGGGAGCAAGACATGGCATCGACTCGTGCGGAAGAAGTGGCAGAACTGTTATGGGAATTAAAGCGAGCCGCAAAGGTCGCCAAGTACAGTGTGATCGCGAAGAAAGCCGGCTTTAGCGCAGGAGCAAATGGCAAGGCGATGGACACTTGTCTCAAGACCGTTCGCCGAGACTGGCCGCACCTGCAGTGGTGGCGAGCCGTCGCTGACACGGCTCTGGTCGTCAAAGATTCCGAACAAGCAAAGAAGCTGGCGGAGGCGGGCATCGGCTTGAAGGCTGGCAAAGATGATACGATGGCACTGGCTGCTCCGGACGATGTTCTGATGGAATGGCCAGAAGATCCGGCCCCGGCAGAATTGGCAGAGCCGGCTGCTGCCGCAAAGTAGTTTGCGAAGTCAGCGATACGAACGCGAAGAGGCCCGACAAATGTCGGGCCTCTTTGTTGACAGCCATTGGATGCGCGAAAGCAGCCGCCTCGCTCCCGCGAAGCAGAACCAACTCCACCGTCTCACGAATTAACTGGCGATTTATTTTGTCAGTGAAGAGACCGATCGACTCATGGAAGATGTAAGACCGAAGCTTCGCCTCGTGCGGCCAACAGACGACGTTCACGGAACCAGCACGATCTTGCCCGTGAGTGTGCCTTGTTTCTGAAGTGTGTTCTCTTCCTGCAAGCGGTGTGCGGTAGCCGTCTCGGCGAGCGGCAGTGTGCGGCCGATCTGCGGATGCCAACCGCCGCGTGTCGCCAGCGAGTTGATCGCCTCGGCGCAGGCTCGCTGTTCGTCGGGAGTCGCATTGAACATCGCGAAGCCGAACAGCCGCAGGTCTTTGACGTAGAATGCTCCGTTCGGGAATTCCGGCCGAGCATTCCTCCCTGCCATGACGATGATCCGTCCGCGTGGAGACATCAGTCCGATCGTACGATCGAAGTTGGTCGGTGCCTGCGTTTCGTACCACACCTGCAACCCGCCGTTGGCCGAGGCGAAGGCTTTGATCTGGTCATCCAAAGTCGCCGAGTGGTAGTCGAGCACGCAGTCGGTTCCCCAGCTTTCACAAAGCGTTTTCTTCTCCGCATTGCCGACGGTCGCGATGACTTTTGCTCCGGCCGCCTTCGCCAATTGAATCACCGCCGAGCCGACTCCGCCCGTGCCGCCATTTACGAGCACGACCTCTCCCGGTTTGAGCCCCGCGTTCAAAAACAGTCCCAGATGTGCGGTGATTCCGGTCAGTGCTCCCGCCGCCGCTTGCGAGTCGTTCATCGCAGCGGATGTCGGGTACAGCCACGTTTCATCGACGGCGGCGTACTCGGCGAATGAGCCGCGTCGGCCGAACAGACTTTGATTGCTCCCCCAAACTCGGTCTCCCGCTTTGAATCGAGTCACCTGCGAGCCGACTTGCTCAATCGTCCCCGCCAGATCGCAGCCGACGATGTACGGGAACGAGGTTGCGACCTTGATCATCCCGCTGCGAATGTAGGTATCGATCGGATTGACCGAGACCGCTCCGACCTTGACCAAAACTTCGGTCGGCCCCGGTTCGGGAGTCGGCAATTCGCCGTAAGCGATGACGTCGGGAGTTCCCGTCTGACGAATGAACGCGGCTTTCATGATGATTCCTCTGAAGATGAAACAAACTCCACCCCGCTTGTCGGGGTGGCTCGCGGGCTTCTGCACGACTCGAACGTCTTGAAGATCAGCGTAGTGCAAAGGCCCGCGAGTCACCGGGGGAACCCCGGTGGGCGGAGTTATGCGTCTGGCACGAGCGCTACCGCTCGGCACCAGCCGGCGCTGGCGGCTTTGATTTTGACCGGTAGGCACGAAACGTAAAACCCGTGTGGCGGAAGTTGATCGAGGTTCATCAGCTTTTCAATCTGGCAGTACTCGCGCGTCAGTCCCGCAAAGTGAGCGGGCCAGATGTGCCGACCGTCTCCCGTGCGACGATAGTCGGCGACCATGTCGGCGAACGGACGATCCAGCGTGTAGGCGTCAATGCCGATGACTTTCACTCCTTGCTCGACGAGCCACAGCGTTCCATCGCGGCCGAGTCCCGGTTGACGAAAATACTCCCGCGAATCGAGCCGCTTGTCCGCTCCCGTTTGCAGCAGCACGATGTCAAGCGGCTTAAGCGTGTACTCAATGCGATTCAACACGGCTCGCAGGTCATCAATCGTAATCTCGTCTCCCGGCTGCTTGCATCGCACGTCCAGCACCACTCCCGGAGCGAAGCACCATTCGAGCGGTACCTCATCGATTCGTTTGGCCGGTTCGCCTCCGGAGGTCGCTCCGTAGTGGTACGGCGCGTCGACGTGAGTGCCGGCGTGCGTGATCGTTTTGATTTCTTCGATCGCCCAACCTTGCCCGCCGGAGTAGACCAAATCCTCCGGCTGCACGCCGAAGAACTGCCGCATCTGGACCAACCCCTCGGCTTCGTGAGTGACGTAGTGAATCTCGGCCGGCATCGGTTCGCTGACGGCGGCGTGTTCGAGCGGGACGCTCAAGTCGATGAGTCGAAGTCGTGGCAACATGTCGGCAGAGTAACGAGTCGCTCCGAAGCTGGCAGCCGGTTGCGTTTCACATCCCCGGCCCGATAATCCCGTTTCGTGGATACTTCCCGCCTGACCAGGAGACTTTCCATGCCCCTTGCAAAACGTTGGATGCTCAGCCTTGGATGTCTTTGTTTGTTCGTTCTGTTGCCGTTCGTGACGGCGGACGACGCGAAACCCGCGGCCAGCAAGCCCAAGGAATTGAAGAGCACGGCACACTTCGACGGCTTCGGCAACTGGGCGACCAGCGTAGCGTTCTCGCCGGACGGCAAGACATTGGCGGTGGGGACTCACAACGCCGTGCAGTTGTGGAGCGTCGCCGAGAAAAAGTCGACGGCGACCTGGAAGACCGGCAGCGGCTACGCGAAGTCGCTGGCATTTCTCCCCGGTGGTCGGAAGCTCGTGATCGGAGCTTATCAGTCGGTCAGCGTATGGGATATTGCGAGTGGTTCGAAGGAGCGTGATCTTCCGAAGCACCGCGGATTCGTCACCTCGCTGGCGGTCTCGCCGGATGGAAAGCTGCTGGCGACTGGATGCGATGATGAGGCGGCTCGGCTGATTCGGCTGGAAGACGGAGCGTTGCTGAAGACGCTCGAACACGATCGCGATCCAGTACAGAGCGTCGCGTTTTCGGCAGACGGCAAAACCTTGGCGACAGCCGCCGGCGACGAGACGCGAGTCACTCGTCCCGGCATCGCGAAATTGTGGGATGTTGAGTCGGGCAAATTGATCCGCGACTTCGAGGGGATGACGAAGGTCGCCACGTCGGTCGCGTTCGCGGACAAGGGAGCGAAGCTGATCGTCGGCAGCATGGACGAGAAGGCGTACGTCTTCGAGGTCGAGAGCGGCAAACCGCTCGGCTTCTTCGGCGGACACTCGCGGCCGGTGACGAGCATGGCGATGAGTCTCGACGGCCAGACGGCAATCACCGGCAGCGGCGGACGCGCGAAGGGGAAGAACGAAATCAAAGTGTGGAAGATCGCCGATGGCGACGTGCTCGCCACCGCCGAGGAACACGAAGCGAAGATCGCGGCACTGGCGCTCTCTTTCGACGGCAAGACAGTGGCGACCGCCAGTTATGACAACAGCGTGCGGTTGTGGGACGTCTTGCTGTCGAACGCCACCGATTCGCAACCGGCGGAGAAGTCGGTCGCGGCGAAGCTCGCCGAGGGACTGACGAACCTGGCAAAAGCCGAGCAGAACGTGACCGCGAAAGATGCCGAGCCGAAACCACTGAAGGTCGGCATCATCGGCTTGGATACGTCACACGCGACAGCGTTCACGAACATCCTCAATGGTGAGAAGCAGCGCCCTGAAGCCTTTGGCAGTCGCATGATCGCCGCTTATCCGAAGGGCAGCCCGGATATCGAATCAAGTGTCACTCGCGTGCCGAGCTACACCGAAGCGGTAAAGAAACAGGGGGTCGAGATCGTCGACACGATTGAAGAACTGGCGAAGCGAGTTGATGTCGTGTGCCTCGAAACCAACGACGGTCGGCCGCACTTCGAGCAACTGATTCCGGTGCTGAAAGCGGGCAAACCCTGTTTCATTGACAAACCGATTTCTGGATCGCTGACCGACGCGGTCGCGATCTTCGAGGCATCGAAGAAGTTCAAGGTGCCAGTTTTCTCGTCGTCGTCATTACGATTCGGCAAGAACACGCAGGCAGTGCGCGGTGGTTCGCTCGGAAAGATTACTCGCTGCGAAACGACCAGCCCGGCCAGCCTGGAGAAGACGCATCCCGATCTCTTCTGGTACGGCATCCACGGCGTCGAATCGCTGTTCACGGTCATGGGGACCGGTTGCGTCTCGGTGAAACGTGGCACGACGGCCGACGGAAAAATCGAAGTCACCGGCGATTGGGGGAACGGCCGAGTCGGTATTTATCGCGAAGGAAAAGGCTACGAAGGCAAAGCCGTGGGCGACAAAGGGGATGGCCCAGTCGGCAGCTACGACGGCTACGAACCGCTGTTGTTTGCGGTACTCAACTTCGCTCGCACCGGCCAGCCGCCAGTCAGCGAAGCCGAAACACTGGAAATCTACGCCTTCATGGAAGCCGCCGACGAAAGCAAACGCCAAAACGGCACCAGCGTCACGCTCGAAAGCGTGATGAAGAAGGCTCGTGCGGAAGCGGCGGAGAAAGTGAAGGGGTTGAAGTGATCAAGATCGTCGACTACGGCATGGGCAATCTTCGCAGCGTGCAGAAGGCGTTCGAGAAGCTTGGCCACGCGGCGGAGATTTGCGATCAGCCGTCGCAACTCAGTGGGGTTGAAAAGCTGGTCCTGCCGGGTGTCGGAGCGTTTCGCGATGCGATCCACGAAGTGCGTCGGCGAGGATTCGTCGCGCCGATTCTCGATCACCTCGCGAGTGGAAAACCGTTTCTGGGAATCTGCCTCGGCCTGCAAATGCTGTTCGACGTCAGCTACGAAGACGGCGAGTGGCCGGGACTCGGAATCGTTGCCGGGAAGGTTGTGCGGTTTCAGGATCAGCCGGGCTTGAAGATTCCGCACATGGGCTGGAATCAGTTGCAGATTACCGCCGCTCCGCCGCTGCTGGCGAACATCCCACGCGACGCGCACTTTTATTTCGTCCATGGCTACCACGTCGTTCCGACCGACCGTAGCGTTGTGGTTGCCGAATCCGAACATGGCGAATGTTTTGTCGCTGCGATCGGAAGCGGCAGTCTCTGGGCGACACAGTTCCACCCAGAGAAGAGCCAGAAGCACGGCTTGCAGTTGCTGGCAAACTTCGCGTCGATGTGAAGTGAGGGTGCCACGGCGGTGTCAGCCGTGGCACGCGTCATCGAGAGACCGACATGATGTCCTGGCAAATTCATTGGATCATCTTGAAGACCTGCGTCTCCGAGCGGTTTGTCTATCGGGGTGACTTCGCCTTTGCGACGTTGGTACGGTTCCTGCCCATTGTCACGCAAGTGTTCTTGTGGAGTGCGATCTTCGCGGTCGGCACGTCGAGCGAGAGGAAGGAACTCAACACCTACACCTACGCCAACATGGTGGCGTACTACTTGCTGGCGATGGTTGGTCGAGCCTTTTCGTCGATGCCGGGACTGGCCAGCGGGATCGCTCGCGAGGTCCGTGACGGGACGGTCAAGAAGTATCTCACGCAGCCGATCGACATGCTCGGCTATCTGTTCTGGTATCGTGTGGCTCATAAGTTGGTGTACTACGTCATCGCGCTTGGCCCGTTCGCGTTGGTCTTCTGGCTGTGCCGAGACTATTTCGCAGGCTTGCCAGATGGGTTCACGATCACGGCATTTGTGATTTCGCTGGTGCTGAGTTTTTTCGTGGGCTTTTTGTTGGAAGCCTGGATTGGGTTGATCTCGTTTTGGTATTTGGAAGTCAGTTCGCTGCTGTTCATCTACATGATGGTCAACTATTTCTTGTCAGGTCACATGGTCCCGCTGGACTGGATCGTCAAAGCACGCTGGTGGGGGCTACCAGTCGGTGAGTGGTCGCTGTATTTGCCGTTTCAATATCTGGCGTACTTTCCGGCGGCGATCATGTTGGGCAAATACAATCACTCGGTATTGAAGAACGAGTTGGCGATTGAAGCCGCGTGGGTTGTTGTGCTGTTCGTGATGTGCCGAGTGACGCTGGCTCGCGGAGTGCGGCGGTACGGTGCGTTCGGGGGATAGTCAATCTGCCGCCCGGCTCGCCAAACTCCAGCGCGACTGCTGTAATTCCATCGAATCGTCCCGACCTGGAAGGAGCCTCCTGATGCCGAAGACTTGGCGGTTTGCCCCGCATGATGCCGCCGCCGTTCGCGAACTGTCTCGGACTTTGCGCTTGCCGGCGTTGGTGGCGCAGGTGTTGGTTGCTCGCGGACACACCAGTGATTCGGCGGCGACGACGTTCTTGCAGTCGAGCTTGATGGATCTGCACGATCCCGACTTGATGCCTCACTTGTCCGAGGCCGCGGATCGAATCGTCGCGGCGGTGAAGTCGGGGCGGCGGATCACGATCTACGGCGACTACGACGTCGATGGCGTGACCGCGACCAGCATCTTGTGGCATTGCTTGCGGCTCGCGAATGCGACCGTGGATTACTACATCCCGCATCGAATCGACGAAGGCTACGGCCTGCACAGTGACGCGATCCAGCAGCTTCACGAGGAAGACCCGCGCCGACTGGTCGTGACCGTCGATTGTGGTATCGCCAGCGTCGCCGAAGCAGCGCTCGCGAGGGAGCTCGGACTCGAATTGATCGTCACTGATCATCACGAGATGGCCGCCGAACTACCAATGGCTGCGTGCTTGGTGCATCCGCGTTTGCCCGGTTCGCAGTATCCGTTCGGCCAATTGTGCGGGGCTGGTGTCGCGTTCAAGCTTGCTTGGGGAATCTGTCAGCGGCTCGGCGACGGCAAGAAGGCGTCTCCTTCGATGCGCGAGTTTTTGATGAGCGCGGTCGGACTTGCCGCAATTGGCACGGTGGCCGATTGCGTGCCGCTGGTTGATGAGAATCGTGCGATTGTACGGTACGGGCTCGGCAGTCTTGTCGAGCGTTGCAGTCTGGGCATGAAAGCGTTGTTGCAACTCAGCGGCCTGGGAGACAAGAAAGAACTCAGCGCGGACGACATCGGCTTCACGATCGGCCCGCGCATTAATGCGGTGGGACGACTTGGGCAGGCACGGCTCGCTGTCGAGTTGCTGACAACCGACAGCCGCGAACGAGCGGTCTTGCTGGTCAGTCACTTCGATGGACTCAATCAGCAGCGACAGTCGGTCGAGCGAAAAATTTTGAAGCAGGCGAAAGAGATGATCGCTGAAAATCCGGCGTGGCAGGAAGCTCCTGCGTTGGTGTTGGCTCACGAGGAGTGGCATCGGGGAGTCGTCGGCATTGTGGCCAGCCGCGTCGCCGAGCAATTCGAGAAGCCGGCAATCCTGATCGCGCTGTCGCGAGAGGATCGGATCGGTCACGGATCAGGCCGTACCTTCGCGCGATTTGATTTGCACGGCGGGTTGTTGGCGTGTGCTCATCACTTGAAATCGTTCGGAGGACATCGCGCCGCAGCGGGGTTGAAGATCGAAGCGGATCAGATCGAGGCATTCCGTACTGACTTCTGTGAGCACTTTGCGAGGACTCACGAAGTCATCGCGAGTGACCGCGAGATTTCGATCGACGCGGAAGTACGGCTCGCGGACCTGACCAAGCAAGCGGTTCTGATGCTGTCCAAGCTGGGCCCGTTCGGCCGCGAGAACCCCAAGCCGGTATTTGCTGCCGCTCGCTGTGAGTTGGCCGAGCCGCCCCGCAAAATCGGTGAAGGCGAGCGGCATCTCTCGCTGCGTTTGAAGCACTACGGCACCGTGATGCGTGCCGTATGTTTTGGAGCCGGGGATTGGGCCGATGAAATTGCGGCGGTGGGTGGCCCGATCTCGGTTTGCTTCGCGCCGACGATCAACAGTTTCAACGGCTACGAAAGCGTCGAGCTGCGACTGATCGATTGGCGAGCGGATGCGTAAGTCAGCACGACGCGCCAGCGAGTGGCGAATCTCAATCACTCGCAGGCGGGTCGTGCAGGTTTCGATGGCGAGTTGTTAACTTGACGGATAATGTTTCGTGCAGTCGAAAATCTGCTTTCCCATGCTCTCAGAGATGAGGTTCGCGATGCGATGGTTTGGTGGTGTTCTGACTCTGTGCCTGGCAACGACCGCGTTTGCCGACGATGCGCCCTGGAATCAATTTCGCGGTCCGCGCGGTGATGGCACGACGACCGAGAAAGGTTTGCCGGTCCAATTTGGCGAAGGCACGAAGGAAATCGTCTGGAAGACGGCGATTTCAGGGCGTGCGTGGTCATCACCGGTCGTTTGGGGCAAACAGATTTGGCTGTCGAACGCGCCCGATATCCAGGGCAGCCTCAAGGAACGGGTCAAGCTCAACAAGCCGATGGAGCTGTCTGCCGTTTGTGTGGATCTGGAGACGGGCAAGATTCTCCACAATCGGAAACTGTTCGAAGTTTCGGAGTTACAGGTTACGCATCAGACCAACACGTTCGCCTCGCCGACGTCGTTCATTGAAGAAGGCCGAGTTTACATTCATTTCGGCAGTTACGGGACCGCCTGTCTCGATACCAAGACTGGTCAAACGATTTGGGAACGCCGCGACCTGGAGTGCGATCACTGGCGCGGACCGGGTTCGTCGCCGATCGTGCATGGCGATTTGCTGTATCTGACATTCGACGGCTACGACTTTCAGTACATCGCGGCGCTCGACAAGCAGACCGGCAAGACGGTTTGGAAGAAGGATCGCGGCATCGACTACCACACGACGGACGGCGATGCCAAGAAGGGCTATTCGACACCGGCGATCATCGAAGTGGGCGGGCGCGAGTTGCTCGTCAGTCCATTTGCCTACGCGACGATTGCCTATGCGCCGAAAACGGGCGAGCCGATTTGGACGGTCTACCACAAAGGCATGAACGCCGCTGGAAGGCCGCTGTTCGGCAACGGCTTGCTGTACATCAACACCGCCGACGGCCCGAATCCGCTTGTAGCCGTGAATCCCGAAGGGCAGGGGGACATCACCAAGAATATCGTCTGGTCAAGTTCCAAACAGATTCCCAAGCGTCCCTCGCAGATTCTGGTCGGCGACTTGCTCTTCATGATGAACGATACCGGCGTGGCGTCGTGCCTCGACGCGAAATCCGGCAAAGAAATCTGGTCCAAGCGAATCGCGGGAACGTATTGGTCCTCGCCGATCCTGGCCAATGGTTTGATTTACTGTTGGTCGCAGGAAGGGGACGTGCCAGTGTTCAAGGCCGACCGTGAATTTGAACTCGTCGCGGAGAACAAATTCGCAGACGGCTTCACCGCGTCTCCAGCCGTGGCTGGCAAGTCACTCATTGTACGGACGAAGACGCATCTGTACCGGATCGAAAAGCGAGATTGAGATGATTGGCTTGCGACGTTTGTCGATGAGTCGGACCGAGCTCCTCGCGGTGCTCATCGGACTGTTCGCCGTCACGATCGGCGGTTGTTCAAAACCCGAGTCCAAGATCACTGTTGCCACCCAGGCGAAGGCAACAGCAACCGCCGACGAAGCTGTTCGCCATGTGCTGGCGCGTTTGCAGCGACAGGAACTTCAGGCGTTGTGGGAATTCCTGCCGCCGTCGTATCGCGGCGATGTCGAGAAACTGGTGCATGAACTTGGAGAACAGTTAGATGACAAGACTTGGGAACCTTTTGTTCGCATCTGCCGCAAGGCACGACAGGTCACATCAGACCTCATCGCAAAGTCCGAAAAAACAGCGGATGAAGCTGACCGTGATGTGACCACGCGATTGCGAACCGTCCACCAACTGCTGAATGAGCTGTCAGAGAGTGAACTCAGCGATCCCAACCGGTTGCGTCATCTGGACGGACTCCGATTCCTGACAGGAACGGGCAAGCGCTTGATCACGGCGATTTCGAGCGGAGCACTCGGTGACGTTGGATTGGGGCAGGATGCCTTCTCGCAGTTCGGTGAGGTGAAGGTTGACCTGTTGGAGTCGCCTGGAGACTCCGCAGTGCTGACAGTGCAGTGGCCGGGACAGGAACCAACGCAACACAAGTTTGCGCGTGTCGAGGATCATTGGATTCCCCAATCGCTGGCCGAAGCCTGGCCGACGGCGTTTCCCAAAATCCGAGAGCAATGCCTCGCTTGGGTAGACGAACTTCGCTCGAACCCGGAACCGTGGCACGCGAAGTTACGTGAAGTCGACCTTCTGCTCGAGGAATTGGCTGCGACAAAATCGCTGGCCGAAGCTCGGCAAGTGTGGCAAATTGGTGCTTCTCGCTTGGCCGTGGAATGGTTTGGCGCGATCCCGGTCGAATCGCCGATGTCGCAAGAAAGTCCGATCAATTCGCCACCACCCGCGAAGCCCGCTCGCGTCAAGAAGCCAGACACCGAGGTGCTGTTGCCGGATGAGCCGCAGAAATAGTTCAGGGGTCCGAGGCTACTGCTTCTGCGGCTGAGCGGTTAAAACACCCCGCCATCACGTTTGCGTGTGAATTGATGATCGCCGTCACCTGGAGCCGTCTGCTCATGGCTGTCTCGAATGGTTTGCAGTTCCTTCACGAACTTCATCTGAAGCTAAAAGCGGTCCAGGAGGAACTTGAGAAAGGCCCGCGACTCATCAAGGCCAAAGAAAATGGCCTGGCCAAACGGCAAGCGGAATTGGATCAGGCCAAGGCGAAACACACGGACCAGCGAAAACTGGCGGATCAGAAAAGTCTGCAGCTCAAGACCAACGAAGCGAAGCTGGCCGACTTGAATACCAAGCTCAACATGGCCAGCACGAACCGCGAGTTCGACATCCTCAAGGGGCAGATCGCCGCCGACAAAATGGCCAACAGCGTGCTCGAAGATGAAATCCTCGACTGCATGGAGCAGGTCGACACGCTGAAGAACAAGATCACTGAGGCGGAAAAGCTCGTCGCCGAAGCGAAGGACGACGTCCGCAAAATGACCGAACAAGTCACCACGGCTCAAGCTGGCCTGAAAGATCGGGCCGAGAAGTTGCATCCCGCCGTCGCCGAGGCCGAGAGCGTGATTCCGACAGACCACATCGCCACCTATCGACGGTTGGTTCAGGCTCACGGAGCGGAAGCGCTGTCCGTGGTCGAGAACAACGTCTGCACGTCGTGCAACGTCTCTCTCTCGCCGCAACAAGGGGTTGAGTTGCGATCTGGCAAACTCATCTTCTGCATCAGTTGCGGCAGGCTGATGTACGCGGCAGCGAAGTAGGCGGCATTGCATCGATCGGATGCCCACGCAGACGGAAAGATGGTCCGCAATCGACAATGCTGGCCAATCTGATCCGATGCACGAGACGCATGCCTTGGCCAAGATAGAGTTGTTGCAATTCCTCTTCGGTCCAGCGTTCGAGGCCCGCGTCGAGAGTTGGTTCACCGATTACGAGTCATGCTTGAGAGTCTGGTGAATCAGGCGTAAAGACTTCGTGAAGCAGCCAGACTCGCCAACCGGCTCGGTCGTTTTGTCGTCGATCGAATGGTTCGATGAAGGCAGGCAGGCCGCTCGTGATGAATCGCTGGCGAAGAGCGTGTGAAGAACGCCGCCAGGTCGACAAGTCGGGAAGATGCTGGCTAGATCAGCCCGCCGAACTGCCGCACCGCTTCATAGACAACCGTGTTGGCCGTGCTCGCCAAGTTCAGGCTGCGGACGACATCGTGCATCGGCAGCTTGAGATTATTCGCCGGGTTCGCATTGCGAATCGACTCCGGCAATCCGCGCGACTCGCTGCCGAACAGCAAAATGTCGCCGCGTTGAAAGTCCGCGTCCCATACCAACCGAGTCGCAAACTTCGTCAAACACCAAACTCGTCGTCCGGGCAGTCGCTCGCGGACTTCATCCCACGAATCGACCGCTTCCCAATCGAGATGTTGCCAGTAATCCATCCCCGCTCGGCGCAGATGTTTTTCATCCAGCCGAAATCCCAGCGGCCGGATCAACCAGAGCTTCGCTCCGACCGCCACGCAAGTGCGCCCGATGTTTCCCGTATTCTGCGGGATGTCCGGCTGATACAGCACGACATGCAAGAGTGGTTCCGACATGTCGCTCACACCTCTGGCAAGACCCACGGCTTTCGCCATTCGGGTCGGCCGCGCAGGGCGTTGGCTTCGGCATCGCCGACGAAAGTTTCGGTTGCCACGTCGAGCGTCAGTTTGCGGCCGACTCGCGCGGAGATGTTGCCGGCGTGGCAGAGCACCGACGCCGGATGTCCGACCGTTTCGAGATCACAGTACGGCTTCGCTCGCGACTTGATGCACTCGATGAAGTTCTGGACGTGAGGGCCTTCGTGGCTGTCTCCTTCACCTTTCGCGAGCACTTGGCCTCCCTTATCGTAAGCCGCCCAGCGCGTGTTGCCGACGACGATGTAGCCTTGATCGCCGAACAACGCCGAGCCTTCTGACTCGCCGAGATAGTTGTACGGAGCCCAAACTCGCATCTCGTAAGTCAGCAGTTTCGGATGCTTGCCGTCTTTGACGTTGCCGGAGTTAAACTCGTAGTTGACCTGCATTGTGTCCGGAAACTCTTGAGCGTCGTTGAAGTACCACTTGCCGCCGTTCGCGAAGATCGACGTCGGCAGGCCGAGCGGTTCATCTTTCTGAACCTCGCACGCCGCCGCGAGCACAGCGACCGCCATGTCCAAGCGATGCACGCCGTCGTTGCCGAGATCGCCCGTACCGTAGTCGTGCAGCCAGCGCCACCGCCCGTGAAACCGGTTGATGTTGAACGGCCGCTTCGGAGCCGGCCCCATCCACATCTCGTAATCGACTCCCTCCGGCGGAGTCCCATCCGGCGGAAAACCGATCGGCCCCTGCTTGGAACTTTCCCACGCCTTGGCCACCACACAGCGGCCGAGCTTCCCGGTTTTCACGAACTCAATCGCCGACTGCATCCGCGTGGTCGAGCGATGTTGCGATCCCATTTGCACGACCCGCTTGTGCTTTCGCATCGCCGCGACCATTCGCATCCCCTCGACGATGTTGTGACTGTCCGGCTTCTCGACATACACGTCCTTTCCCGCCTGACACGCCAGAATCGTCGGGATCGCGTGCCAATGATCCGGTGTCCCGACCACGAGCGCGTCGATCGACTTGTCGTCGATCAACTTCCGAAAGTCACTCTCGCCGCGCGGCTTCTTCCCCTGCAACTTCTCAGCAGACTCCAGTCCTTTCGGCAACTTGTTCGAGTCGATGTCCGCGATCGCCACGATCTCGACCGACTTGTTTGATGCGAACGAAGCGATCAGCGACGCCGCCCGCCCCGCGGATCCCATGACCCCGACCCGCACCCGTTCGCTGGCCTGAGCCTTCGCGACTTGATCCAAGTGCGACAGCAATACTCCCGAAGCCACCACCGACGAACTTTGCAAGAACGAGCGACGAGTTTGAGCGGACATCAGCTTTCCCTTTTGTCTTGAACAGGCTGTGGAGTCGAACGTCGTCAGTGGTTGTATTCAACTTGGCGTTGAGATAACAGTGGCTGCTGATTCGTTCGTCAGAGGTGGCCGATCCAGTCTTCATCGTGCAGAGGCTAACATAGGTCTTCAGAAGGCCGCCGTTTCTCTCGTTCAACGGATTAGCGCCGCCGTCATTGTCTTTGGCAGGATTTGCGATTCGCCGGGCCAGGAACCCAGCTACGAATCGTCGGCCGAGGATGACCAGCGATCGGAAAAGAACAGCCCCTGCATTTATCAGGGCGTCATGGTCGTGCTCCGTCGTCACAAGTACAAAGTCGGAAGTGCGCCGCGAAAATGTGACTTTGTGGGCGATGGATTGGTGGCCGCAGATTGAGATCGCTAATCCAATCTGCGGCATCAATCGGTGACGGCAATCCAAATCGTGACCTTTGCGTTGCCGACAGTGACCGGTTTGGAGTCTGCAGGCATCGCATTCGATCGTTCACGTGAAACCGCTAGTGTCTCGGCCTTGATGTAGTCAGCCCACGTTTCGATCGCGTCAATCACCTCGGTGTCGTCGGTCGAATAGAAGATTTCGATCCTCGCTTGGATTTCCAGATTGGCGTCCTTGCGGAGTTGTTGGACTTGGCGGACGAAATCGCGGGCGATTCCTTCTTGGATCAGTTCGGGCGTGAGGTGCGTGCTAAGCGCGATTTGAACTCCGTGATCGTCGGTGCAGAGCCATTCGGCGGCTTGTTGCGTGCTGATGAATACGTCCGCTTGCGAGAGTTCGATGTTTGTCTCGCCGACTTTCAGCGAGACCGTTTCACCGCGTCGCAGCGGGGCCAACGTCTTCGCATCGGTCGTCGCGAGCGCGGCGGTGATCGCTCCGAGTTGTTTGCCGTATTTGGGGCCGAGGGCTTTTTGGTTGGGTTTGAAGACGTAGGTGACCAAGTCATCGAGGTGGTCGCAGCTTGTCAGCGTTTTGACGTTGAGTTCTTCCTGGATGACGTCGGCGAGCCGCTCGATGGCCGCTCGCTGACGCGGGTCTTGGCAGGCGAAGCGGAGTTCCGCCAGCGGCTGCCGCACTCGCAGGTCCGACTCCTCCCGCAGCTTGTGCCCCAGCCGCACCACCAGCTGAGCCAACGCCATCCGCTCGTTCAGCTCGGGGTCGAGAAGCTCTTTGTTTGCGACTGGATAATCGCACAGATGAACACTCTCCGGGTTGAATGGTCCCGCTCCGCCAAGCGGTTCAACGACGAGATGGCGAAACATCCGCTCGCTCAAAAATGGAGCACAAGGAGCGAGCAGTTGCGACATGGTGACCAAGACCTCGTAGAGCGTTTGATACGCCGCGAGCTTGTCGGTATCCGATGTGTCGCGCGATCGCCAGAATCGCCGCCGATTGCGGCGGATATACCAGTTCGAAAGATCGTCGATAAACGCTGTGGCGGCTCGGCAGAACTCTGCGACGTTGTAGTCAGCGAACTCTTTGTGAGCGGTCGCGATCAGCGCTTGGAGGTTCGACAGAATCCAGCGGTCGATCTCGGGTCGTTCGGAAACGGGGACGGGCGGAGCGAGCGGGTCGAACTCATCCAGCCGGGCGTAGTTCACGAAGAAGGCGTACGAATTCCACAGCGGGATCAGGATTTGGCGGCGGACTTCGTCGGCGGGTTTGCTGACGACTTCGCAGACGGGAATTCCCTCGGCGGTTTTGTCCGTCGGACCGTCGGGAGTTTCGATCGTGACCGGCTTGTCCTTGTGCCGAGTCCCGAAACGCAGGTCGCTCGCCGGGTTCTGAGCCAGGTACATCCAGCGCATGGTGTCCACACCGAGCTGCTCGGCCGCTTCCTCGAACCAGATCGCCGTCCCGTCCGACTTGTGCATCGGCTTCCCTTCCTCGTTCATCACGAGCCGGTGGCCGAGGAGAGTTTTGAATGGCCGCTTCATCGCAGGGTCGGTGCTCTCGCCGTGACGCATCATCGTGGCCAGCGACAGCAGTGAATAGAACCAGTTGCGGAACTGGCCGGGGAAGCATTCGGTGACGAAGTCAGCGGGGAATTGTTTAGCCCATTCGACTCGGCTGGTGTTGAACTGCATCGTGCTGAAGGGAACGATGCCGGCGTCGAGCCACGGGTTGCCGACATCGACGATCCGCGACATCAGCCGGCCGGTCTTCGGATTCCGAATCTTCACCGCGTCGATCCACGGTCGGTGCGGTGTGTGACCGGCTAGCACGTCCCAGCCCTCGACCGCTCGTTCCTTGAGTTCGGCCAGCGAGCCGATCACCTCGAAGTCGATTTGCTTTTGGCCGTTGACCTCGTATTCCTCAACCCAGATCGGCAACGCCAAGCCCCAGAACCGCTTCTTCGAGATCATCCAGTCACGCATCGACGTGAGCCATTCCAGCTCGCGCTCCTTGCCGTTGACGCTCTCCGGCAACCAGCGAATCGCCTCGGTGACTTCCTTGATCTCGTTCCGCCAGTCCATGTTGATGAACCACTCATCGACCAGCCGAAACACCAGCTCGTCGCCGGTCCGCCAACAATGCGGATAGATATGCGGGTACTGCTCGACCATCACCAGCAGATGCTTTTGCTTGAGCTGCTCAAAGACAAACTCCGCCGTGGCCGGATCGGTCGAGTTCTTGCCGGTGAACGCTCCGAAGCCATCGAGAAAACTTCCGTCCTCGGCGAGCGGTGCGATGCCAACGATCCCCAACTGCTGCCCCAAGGTATGGTCCACGTCACCGCAACCCGGAGCGATGTGAACGATGCCGGTTCCCTCACCGGCCACAACCATCGGGTTCCCTTTGAAGTCGCGACCGCCATCGACGACGCGATGACACGTCTTGCCGCACTTGTCCTTCACCCTCGTATCAAATGGCACGCCGCCGAGCGTGCTCTGAGCCGGCAGATCATCGAACGGCCCGGTGTATTCCCAGCCGATCATCTCTGCGCCTTTGATCGTGGCTTCGATCTCGTAGCCACCTTGCTCCTTGAAGATCTGCCCAATCGTCTTGAGCTTCGGCACCCCGCTCGGCCACGACCACTCGGGGCGACCGAAGCCTTCCTTGAATTCCTTCGCCAGCCGCTGATATTCGAGGTTGTCCTTCGCGAAGTAATAGACGGAGCCGTCTCGCTTGCTGCGCAGCTTGACGTAATCCAGATCGGGATTCACCGCAGCAGCAACGTTGCTGGTGAGCGTCCACGGAGTTGTGGTCCAGATGAGGAGGTACTCGTTCTCGCGATTCTTCAATGGAAACCGCACGAAGATCGACTTGTGCACCGTCAGCTTGCGTCCGTCGGCGACTTCCATCTGCGAGTACGCGCTGCCGCCTCGACCGGACCAGGGCATTACATCGTAGCCGCGATAGACCTTGCCGCGTTGAAAGCATTTTTTAAGGAACGCCCAAATCGTCTCGTTGTTCTCGGTCGAGAACGTAAAGTAACTCCCGCCCCATTCCGCATTGCCGAGCCGCGAGACGAGTTCGCTGGCGATTCCCGACTCAGTCTTGCCGGAGGGCGTCGTAATCGTCACGACTTCGTCGGTGCCGATCTTCGACGCCAGCAACCGCAGCATGTCGGGATCATCCCAATCGGTCCAATAGCCGAGCCGGATCGACTGCTCTGTTTGCCGAGCCGCGAACTTCAGCACACGACGTTTGCATTCATCGACGAACTTGTCGATGCCGTACTGCTCGATCGCCGTCTTCGAGCCGAGGTTTAATTGCTTTTCGACTTCGACCTCAACCCACAGCCCTTGGCAATCGAAGCCGTTCTGATAACGCAGCTCATGCCCGGTCATCGCGAAGAAGCGTTGATAGGCGTCCTTGTAAGTCCGACCCCAAGCGTGATGCACACCCATCGGATTGTTGGCGGTGATGGGCCCGTCGAGAAAATTCCACTTCGGCTTCCCGGTGTTCTGCCGCCGCAATTTCTGGAAGATGTGATGCTCTTCCCAAAACTTCAAAATCTCGTGTTCACCTTTGACGAAACTTGCGTCACCGACTTTTTCAAACATCGCAAATCCCAAGCGGCTGTCGCCGTAGGGTGGGTCGAGGAACGAGACCCACCGGGTTTCAGAAATCTCAAATCTCAGATTCA
The DNA here is from genome assembly GCA_016872645.1 of Planctomycetota bacterium. Lineage (GTDB taxonomy): Bacteria > Planctomycetota > Planctomycetia > Planctomycetales > Planctomycetaceae > SXKJ01. The sequence continues at coordinate 49,713 of VGZH01000037.1, forward strand.
AAATCGCAAATGGTGGGACTCGTTCTTCCGCCCACTCAATATCAACCCGCTTACGTCAACTTTTCGAATACCTTCGGAATCAACCGAGACAACTTCTCGCCCCCTCTGGCTGCGACCGCGAGAATCTTTTGGATGTCCACCGGTTCCAGCGCGTCGGGCAGGCAGATATCGGTGACGATCGAGAAGCCAAGGACTTTCAGGCCGGCATGGACGGCGACGATCACTTCGGGGACGGTGCTCATACCGACCACGTCCGCTCCCATGCCGCGTAACATGCGGTACTCGGCGCGGGTCTCCAGATTTGGGCCGGCAACCGCGAGGAAGACTCCTTTGTGAGCCTGGATACCCAGTTCCAGTGCGGCTTGCAGGGCGATTGTGCTGAGTTCGCGCGAGTACGGTTCGCACATGTCCGGAAAACGCGGGCCGAGAGTGTCATCGTTGATGCCTCGCAGCGGGTTGTCCCCCATCAGGTTGATGTGGTCGTCGATGACCATCACGTCGCCGAGTTCGTAGTGGGGGTTCATGCCGCCGGCCGCGTTGGTCACGACGAGCGTGTCGGCTCCGAGAGCTTTCATGACGCGTACGGGAAACGTGACCTGCTGCATCGAGTAACCTTCGTAGAAATGGAAGCGGCCCTCCATCGCCACGACCGGCACGCCACGCAGCTCGCCGCAGACCAATTGCCCGGCGTGCGATTGCACGGTCGAGGTTGGAAAATGCGGTATCTCGGCATACGGAATGATGGTCTTGCTGGTGATCTCCTCGGCGAGCCCGCCGAGACCGGTGCCGAGAATCAATCCCGACTTCGGAGACCCCGTCCATCGTGAACGAATAAACGCTGCCGCTTCATCAATCTGCTTGGCGAGTCCCAGCATCATGTCACCTGTTTGGATTCGATCACCCTATCGGGGGAATCGCGAAACACTCCGCATCGCCACTCAAATTTGGAATGCTTCAGTTGGTCGTGGGTTGGTTCGGCGCACACTCAAACATAGAGCACCAAAACAAAAATCCGCCATCCGAAAGGGGAGTTGGCGGATCGTAGTGAATTCGAGTCAAGGCCGCGAAGCGGATGCGGCTTTTGGTAGTCAGCTAATCTTCGTCATCGTCTTCGAGATCATCGTCGTCCAGATCGTCGTCGTCATCATCATCGTCGTCGTCGAGGTCGTCATCGAGATCATCTTCGAAGTCATCGTCATCGAACTCCTCATCCTCGAAGTCCTCTTCATCATCTTCGAAGTCTTCATCGTCGTCGAAGTCTTCATCGTCTTCGTCGCCGAAGCCTCCCTCCTCCTGTTCGTCGCCGAAGCCACCATCTTCACCGCCGCTGCCCCCCTCGTCGTCATCGCCCCGAAGGTCGATGGACAATAAACGGTCGTCAGTCGGAACCAACCAACCCTCGGTGGTGCTGGTGCGTGGCAGAATTTCTGCGTCGGTGAGTGCCAGTGCCATCGGAATTAACCTCTAATCTTCAATCGAGGAAGAGTCACCAAGCCACTCTGGCTCAGCGGTCGGCGGGTTCTTTAGTGGTGGTGCCAATCTTTGTCAAGCAACCTCTCGCGGCAATAGAGTCGGCACAATCCGGCGAGAGTCTTCGGCTTGTTTTAAGATTTTCGATTCGAGATTTTTGGTGAGCGATTGCCGGGTTTCGGCAATCCAGACATCGAAAAATCACCAAACCAGAATCGATGTGTGCCGGTCACTCGTGCCGCAGTGCTTCGATGGGGTCCATCATCGCGGCGCGGCGAGCGGGATAGAGGCCGAAGGCTACGCCGACAACCACCGAGATGCCAAAGGCCACGAAGAACGACCACGCGGCGAACATCGGTTCCACAGCTTGCAGGTGGAGTGGCAGACTTTTCCAAACGTCACTGAACCAGTTTTGGAGCATCCAGCGGACTCCTTGGGTCGCAGGGCTGCAAAGCCAGCCACAAGCCATGCCGAGCGCTCCGCCGGTTCCAGTCAGCACGACGGTCTCGGCGAGAAACTGGCTGATGATGTCGCGGCGTTTCGCTCCCAGTGCGCGGCGAATGCCAATTTCGCGAGTTCGTTCGGTGACGGTCGCCAGCATGATATTCATGATCCCGATGCCGCCGACCACCAGCGAGATGCCGGCGATCACCACCAGCAGAGCGTTGAACATCATTTGCAGCATCTCGGCCTGGCGAAGCAATTCCTTGGGCACAACGACCGCGTATTCTGGTGTTTTGTGAAAGCGTTCGAGCTGTGTCTTGATCAGATCCGCGGTTTGCTCGACTTGATCGATATCGGCGACGGTCACGGTGATTTGATTGAGCTGGATGATCTCACCTTCGCGCCCGCCGGCTTTGGCCGTGAAGACTTGGTCGCCGATGCGTGCTCGAAAGGTTGGCAGTGGAATGTAAACGTCGGCGTTATAGTCGCGGCCCTCGAGACTGCTGCCGATCGCGGCGG
>VGZH01000038.1 GCA_016872645.1 Planctomycetota bacterium
GTCAACCTGGTCAATCCGGTCAACGTGACGCTGGATGTCACGCGAGCCATCGGCACGATCCTGACGGACGACGCTGGCTTCCGCATCAACGACGTCAACAGTGTCGAGTCAGACTCCGGCACGCAGACCTACACCTTCACTGTGGAAGTGGTCGGTGCACTGCTGACAACGAACGCCAGCGTGAACTACATCGTCAGCTCCGCCAGCGGCGCGCTGACGTCAGCGGTGAGCACGGGTGCGACGACGGTCAACGTCAACAACCCCAATGCGTTCCCGACCTCCGGCTCGTTCACGATTCAGATTGATTCGGAAACACTGCTGGTGACCGGCGTCGCGGGGAACGTCTTCACGTTGGCCGCGCCGGCGACTGTCAATCACAACGCAGGTGTCGTGGTGGCGCTGGTCGGATTTAGCACTGTCTCCAACGCAGCCGGTGTGCAGGTAGATGATTCCACCGTCACGGTGGTGGATGCCACCGGATTCCCCAGCGCGGGTGGTTTCGCCATCCAAATCGACAACGAGTTCATGCAGGTGACCAATGTGGATGTCGCCACCGGCGCGCTGACGGTCACGCGCGGCATCAACGGCAGCGTGGCCGCGACGCACGCACTGGGAGCCGCCGTGACGCTCGTCCGCACCAACGCGGCCTCCGGCGGCAACGTGGACTTCATCGATCAACTCGCGCCGATTACGTTGAACTTTACGGCGGGAGCGACCAACCCGGCTCCGCAAAGCTTCACCGTCACGGTCAACAGCGATCTGGACACCGAAGCCAACGAGAACTTCTTCGTGCATCTGACCGGCAGCACGCTGCCGTTCGAGTTCGGTAAGAGCATCGGCATCGGCACGATCTTCAACGACGACCTGGGCTTCAACGTCTCTAACGCCAGCGCGAACGAACTTGATCCGCCTCTCACCTCGACGATGCAGTTCAACGTCAGTCCGCGACACCAGGTCTACACCAGCGTCGGAGGTATCCCGACATTGGCGAGCACCACCGCGAACGTCTCGACCGTATCGGAAACGGCGACCGCCGGCCAAGATTTCGTCGCGGTGACTCAGTCCTTGCCGTTCTCCGCCGGCATGACGACGCAGACGGTTACTGTGACGATCAACGGTGACTTGCAGTACGAGATCCCCAACGAAACGTTCCAGCTTCAAGTCACCGGCGGCACAGTCGTCGGCGGGACGAAAAGCAATAGTGCGATCGTTGCTCAGAGCAATGCGGGGACCGGCACCATCGTCGATAACGATCCGCCGCCCGATCAGTACCACTTCTACACGTACCTGAATGCCGGCACGCCGACGATTCGCGTCGATCGGATTGCCACGGTCTTGGGGGTTCCCAATCGCACGCTGGTCCAGGAAACCCCGCAAGCCGGTGCCGCGATGATTTCGCAGGCCGGAAACTTCGGCGGGGCGACGCTCGACGATTTGTTCGTCGTCGATTTCAACTTGTACAATAGCAGCGCGGCCGCCAGCTTCGCGCAGTACGACGCGACGGGCATCATCGATCCGTCGAATGTGGTCGGAAACGCCAATCCGATTCCGGCGACCGGGATCGCGGTCGATGGGTTGAGCCAAGTGGGCGCCGACACGTTGCGGTTCCAAGGGGGCAACAACACGTTTGACTCGGTGGTTTACGACTCGACCAGCGGGAACTCTGGCAGCGTGACGTTCAGCGACCCCGTCTTGGGCACGGGAGTCGTAACCTATGTGAACCTGGAACCGGTGATTGACAACACGAATGCCAACAACCGGGTGTTCAATGCCCCGGCAGGTAATTCCAACGACAACATCGGCGTCTCCAGCAGCGGCGGCAGGGTGGGCATCAGCAGCAACAGCGTTATGCCGACTTTTGAACGCATCCAGACGTTCGCTCCGCTGTCTTCGTTGATCATCAATGCCAACGGCGGCGACGACACGATCACCGGCTCGTCGGATCTCTCCTTCCTGGGAGCCTTGACCGTCAACGGCGGCGATGGCAACGACACGATCGACTTCGGGAACTGGACGCTGACGTCGTCGATCGTCGGCGGTGACGGCCAAGACACGATCACTGGTGGCAGCAATGCCGACACGATCGACGGCGGTAACGGCGACGACGTCATCGCGGGGGGAGCCGGGAACGACCTGATCCTCGGCGGTCTGGGCAACGACAATCTGACTGGCAACGATGGCGATGACGTCATTCACGGCGATGACATCGACGACCTCGTGGACACCGGCGTTCCGTTGACCCAAAACGACACCATCCAAGGGAACGACGGCGTGGACGCCCTCTTCGGTGGTTTCGGCAATGACAGCGTGGATGGTGGTGCCGGCAATGAGACCGTCGATGGCGGTTCGGGAGACGACATCGTCAACGGTGGTTCGGGCAACGACGTCGTGTTGGGGAACAACGGCAACGACACGCTCAGCGGTGGCACCGGCACGGACTCCGTGGATGGCGGGTTCGGCGACGACCTGATGTACGGCAACGATTCGATTTCCGGCGATGGCAGCACCGACACGATCAACGGCCAGGACGGTAACGACATCATCGCTTACATCGACGTCAGCACGGCGAACAACACGTTTACGCTGACCAGCACGCAGCTCACGGTGGGTGCGGAGGTAGAAATAATCGAAAATGACGCCAGTGTTCCGAATCGGGCATTTCTCGTCGCGGGTAGCGGCAACAACCGGATGATCGTAGATGCAACATTCACCGGCTCAGTGACGATGAACGGCGGAGATGGACTCGACACGCTGCTGGGTGGATCGGGCAGCGATTCGCTTATCGGTGGTACGGGGAACGATTCGCTGGTGGGGAACGACGGTAGCGACACAATCAACGGCGGAGACGGCAACGATTGCATCTCAGGCGGTCTCGGTGACGACGTCATGACCGGCGATGTGGGAGTTGACACCATCAGCGGCGGCGACGGCGACGACAGCGCGACGGGTGGTGCCGGCAACGACTCGATCACCGGCGGCATCGGCATCGACACGCTCGACGGCGGCGACAACAACGACACGCTGTTCGGCAACGATGACAACGACAGCTTGTTGGGCGGAGCCGGTCAGGATCTCATCAATGGCGACAAGGGAGACGACACCATTCACGGTGACGACCTGGACGACTCGCTCTTCTCAGGAGACGACACTGTATACGGTGGAGAAGGCAACGACTACGTCGGCGGTGGCCGAGGAAACGACATCCTGGAAGGCAACCTCGGAAACGACACGGTCAACGGCAACGACGGCAACGACACGCTCGACGGCACCAGCGGTCTCGACACGCTGTACGGTGGTGCGGGCGACGATTTGCTGATCTCCACCGATGGAAACGATCTCCTCGATGGTCAAGGTGGCTCAAACGACCGATTTACTTTCGAGGGTCAAGCGACTCTGGCCGACGTCTTCACGATCGTGAAGTCCGGTACTGGGAACCCGCTCGAAGAACCCAGCGGCATTGCTCTCGCTCGCCTGAGCTCGAATTCAACTCTGGCATTTACGACGGTGTTGGTCGGAGTCGAAATCTTCACGTTGAATCTGAATGGCGGCAATGACCTGGTCACACTCGGCGATCTAGCCGGGGTGCTCGACCTGAACGTGCTGAACATCAATGGCGGCGACGGCAACGACACAATCGACGGCTCGCTTTCGACCAGCGAAACGGTCGCGATTCGAGCCTTTATGGGCCTCGGCAACGACTCGGTTCAGGGCACTGCCGCCGGCGATACGATTCAGGGCGAAGCCGGTGACGACACAATCATTGCCAACGCTGGAAATGATTCCGTGGTCGGCGGTGATGGTAAAGACAGCCTCGACGGCAACGACGGCCTCGACACCATCAACGGTGGCATTGGCAATGACACGATCTGGGGCGGATCCGGTGATGACTCACTGTTGGGACTCGATGGCCTTGACACTATCTGGGGTCAAGGTGGCAATGACACCATGGATGGCGGCAACGGTGACGACTTCCTGGATGGCGGCTTCGGCAACCCAAACACGCTGGACAGCGGCAACGATTCGATCCGCGGTGGCGCGGGCAACGACAAGATCGCCGGCCGCGATGGACTCGACTCACTCTACGGCGATGCCAACAATGATACGATCATCGGTGGTTTGGACAACGACCTTATCGATGGCGGTTCCGGCGACGACCTGGTCGACGGGGGTGACGGCAACGACGTCATCAACGGTGGTGCTGGTAACGACATCCTGCTGGGTGGGCTCGGCTTTGACTATATCCTGGGTGGTTCCGGCAATGACCGGCTGGTCGGAGGCGGGGATGACGACACGCTCAATGGTCAAGGTGGGTCGGACACGGTGCTTGGCGGAGACGGTCTCGGAATCGACACGCACACCTCCGGCGACCAACGCATTGGCGAAAAGATCAACGAGCTGTTCAAGCTCACCAGCATTCGGTCGACGATTTTCAACGAACTGAACTTCTAAAACATTCTCAGGGACGAACTCATCCAAGGCGGGCCAACGCCATCGCCCGGCTTCGAACTTCGAAGCCGGGCATTTTTTGCGCTGAGAGGGCCTCCACTCGTCGTTCACTTCAGCAATTGCGTGAGTGCTTCGACCGCCGCTTTGAGTCCTGCCAGATCGGAGCTGGCCAGCACGATCGCATTCTTTTCGACGGCGAACGGACTCCAACAGAGACTGACCAGTGCTCCACCAGGGCCGGGATATTTTTCGTCGGCGATTTGCGGCAAGAGTTCGCTGGCTTGCAACAAGGCGACGGCATGGCTGGTCGTGCTGCTGCCGAGCACGATCAAGTGCGAATCGGTCGTGTATGCTTCCGGCAACTGCGCGGGAAGTTGATACGCACCGACATGCTGCGTCAGCTTCGACCACGGCTTGGCCCAACGAGCACGGAACTCCGTAGATGTTTTGACTTCTGTAACATCGGCGTTCAGAGAGGTGACTTGGCGTTGTTCATTGACGTGCAGTTGGACTCCCGGTTCGTAGCATTGCTCGACGTCGCCGCTGAAATCGACGAAGCCCTCGCCAACGATCGTGATGCGAGCGTTGGGCAGCCGCCAATCGTTCGAGACGTCTTGCCCATCGGCAGTCTTTGCAGTGAACGAGCCACTCGCGTCAACGTTCAGTGTGATTTCTTTGTCGAACTTTAAAGCGGTCGGTTCCTTTGTCTTCGAGACGGTAAAGACCTTCGCGTACGGATTCCACACGCGCGGATACGCGACCTTGCGCAGCACCTCCGATTCTGGTTTGACGGTCACTTTCAGGCCGGCAATCGCCAGGCGGTCGGTTAGCAGGCGTACTGCGTCGGCTGGGGTGTTCGAGTGCGTAGCCACGACAAACTCCGGCTTGGTGAGCAGGAAGTCCTTCAATCGCTCAGCGTCGAAGACACGGACATTCGCGACCGCGCGCGGCACGCGAGATTTGGACTGGTGAGCCGCTTTGGTTTCGCCAGCCAGGTTGGCGACCACGCTGGTCAACTTCACAACGTATTCACCAGACGGAGCATTCGCTCCCAGCGGAAACGTCTCATAAAATTTGCCGGTCAGATTCGTCGAACGATTGACGCGAAACAATTCCTGACCTGTCGGATCGGTGATGGAGACAACGATTGGCCAGGGCATGCTCAAGCGTTTGAGTGTCGCTTCGATCGCGAGCGTTCCGTTGTGAACGGTCGCAGCTACGGCGATCCCCTCTGGCTTGCGAGGAGCGACGAAGTAGACCTTCATCTCACCCGGCTCAAACTTTGCCGCGATCGGCGCGGCGGGATCCGCAAGTTCGATGGAGCGGTCGAAATTCGGTCCTTCCAGCGTGAAAACAACCGGGCTCGATTGAGGATTGGCTCCCGTACTCCGGCCCACTTCCAGGGAGAGAGCGGGCAATCGCAATGCGAACTTCGGAGAGTACGGAGCGTAGTTGTAAATCGGATATTTTTTGTCGTCGGCGATGGCTGGCAACTCTTCGTACCCGTTGATCGCGAGCAGGATCGTTCCCTCGCCACCACGCTGATGCTCGATGAGCAATTCCGTCGAATCGGTCTCGGCCCACAGTTTTGAAGCGGTCTGCCGCATCGCAGCTTTGAGCGGTGCGACCGCGTTGCGAACCGGTTCATCCATGAAATGGTTGGTCTGGAACAGACTGGCTTCTCGCGGCGTCTTGAACGACTTCGCGTCCTGCAAGAACAGCACGCTCCACCGATAGGACAGTCCTCTGAGATCCACATCAGCGACGATGGCGTTGCGGAAGTCTTGAGTCGTACTTTTGTCGACAATGATCCGGCCGCCAGCATCGCTGAACTTTTTGAGGTGCTCGGTAATCGTGTCGGGCAGCGCGTGCGTTTGACCAACGATGACCAGGGTCTTGATGGTCTTGAGCGCACCGTAGGGCAGAGTCCGTTCGTGAATAATTTGAGCTGGAAAGCCAGCTCGTGCGAGGGCGTAGTGCGCGGTCAACACAGACTCCTTGTAGTCGCCGCCGATGTGGTAGGCATTGATGTCGATTTCTTTTTCCTGAAGCGCGGTGTTCTCCGGCAGCGAGACGATCATCCGTTTGATCTGCTCGCCGGTTTTCTTGCGGGACTCCTTGAGCGTGATGTCTTTCTGACGCATTGCTAATTCGGTGAAGCTCCACAGGACAGCGACATCGTGGCCGGTGAACATCGTTTCTTTGAAGACGGGACCAATCTTCTTGGCGGCATTGTTGACCTCGGCCAGATCGGCCGGCTTCATGACACCCGTGTTGAGCCACCAGTTGCTGGTCAGCCCAGCCGCGAGCATTCCATTCACGGCGGCTCGATAGGCGTGCGTTTGCTGAGGTGGAGCAACTGGATCGCCGAAGAGTTGTCCATTCATCGCATGAGCCATGCGCGACGTCGGATCGTGTGACTTTTCGAGTTGCACACCGGAGTACGCTCCCAATCGATCGATGCCCCAATCGACGAAGACGTGCGACGCAGGAAGGTCATTGACTTCCTGGTTGAGCGGATCAGTACCGTCCATGATCGCGTGCGGCGCGTACAAGTCGGTGCTGAACGTCGCTTGCGGCCACGGAGTCTTGAGGTCTCGCCGAGCCTGCCGCTGGCAGTCTCTCATGATCTCGCAGCGGATCGTCATGTACTTGAGCCAGTCATCGTCGGCTCGCGAGGCGGGGTCGTCCGTGAATTGCCAGCCGCGCTGCTCGTACCATGCCTGCTCGTCCCAATCCGGAAATCCGCTGGCCGTGCCGCCGGCAGGCGTCTTGCCCCAGCCGAGTCCCGGTTCATCCAGCGTGCCGACGCTGATGATGTTTGGCGCAAACCGCCGCACACGCTGCGAAGTATGAAAACTCAGCAGACGCATCGAGTCGTTCATCTCCGCGGCGGCCCAGCTCTTCATCGAACCAAACGGTTTGTGAGTCACATAGCCTGTCCAATACATGTAGACGACGGTCGGCAGGTTCGCGGCAATCGCGTCTTCGAAGACTCGCATTCCGACGGTCTTCGTCCCGCGCGGCGCGAGGCTCGGCCCGTCTTGCCGGGGGTTGAGCCGTCCAAAACTGAACGCGTTTCCGAGAAAGAAATTCGCCCCGCCGGCTTTCAATTCGTTAAGACTCGCCGTTTGCGAGACCAGCAACGTCGAGTCAATCACGCCACTGCTGATCGTCAGCTTGCCGATCTCTTTGCCGTCGAGCTTCACGACATACACGTCCGGTGCGAGCGACCCCGAAGTCACTTCGACTGTTGTGGTGCCGGTCTTGCCGAGCACATCAAACGAAATCGGTGTGACGGCAGCACGAGTTGGCACAAGCTCGACAACGGCCTTCGCCCCCTCGGGCAATCCCGTGACCGCGAGCTCAATCGGTTCGTGCGAGTAAAATGCCTGTCGCTCTTGCGGGAACAACAACTCGGCAGCCGAAAGCGGCGAAAAACAGGACGCCAAAACAGCGGCTGCGACAGAGAACCTGCGGAGCATGGGAGGAATCTCCAAGGTGGGGAGCGAATCGGCCGCATTGAAGCGGGAGCATCCGCGCGAGGCAACGAATCGCGTCGTCTGTCACCCGCGCAGCCGATGAGCAAAGTTCTGTCGGAACTTGCTGACCTTCGGCGAGATGACCGCTTGGCAATAACCCTGCCCTGGATGTAACCGGTAGTACCCTTGGTGATAATCCTCCGCCGCGTAAAACGCCTCCAGCCGCGCAACCTCCGTGACGATCGAAGCGTTCCAGAGTTTCGCCGCGTTGAGTTCTTCGATCTTGGCGATCGCGACACGCTGCTGAACGTCGTCATGACAGAAGATCACCGAGCGATACTGCGTGCCGGCGTCGGCACCTTGCCGATTCAATGTCGTCGGATCGTGCGTTGCAAAGAACACGTCGAGCAGATCGGCAAACGAAATTTCTGCGGAATCGAACGTGACCTCGATCACCTCGGCATGTCCGGTGCGTCCCGTGCAGACTTCGTCGTAGGTCGCATTCGGCACGACACCTCCAGAGTAGCCGGAGACAACCTTGTGGACTCCGCGAAGCTGCTCGAACACAGCCTCCAGGCACCAGAAGCAGCCTCCACCAAGCGTCGCGAGTTGCAGAGTTGAGTTCGACATGATCTTGCTTCGGAGGTGACTACTTGCCAATGCAGTACAGAAACTTGTCCGATCGAATCAGCAGCCGCGACCCATCCACGGCCGGACTGCCGTTGAAGATGCTCCGATCGTGCAGGTCATTCACTGCCAGTTGCTCAAACTCTGGTTTGGCGGCGAGCACGAACGTCCGGCCGTCTCGCGTCAGGTAATACAGCCTGCCATCCGCAAGCAGCGCAGACGCGTAGACCTCTCCAGCACGGTCGAGCCGCTCCTCATAAATGATCTTTCCACTGTTGGCTTCAGCACAGTACGCGATCCCTCGGTTGTCGTTCATCCAATAGAGATGCCCGTCGAGATAAACGGGCGATGTGACGTTGGAGCCCTTGATGCTCGTCCAGAGTCGATGCGTTTCCGTGACATCTCCGCTGCCACCGGCTCGCACTGCAAGTCCCGCTACCCCGGAACGTCCACCCAGGCAATAGACGATACCGGAATGGGCCACGACGCTGGGAACCATGTACCAACCGATGTCTGTCTTGCAGGACCAAAACGGCGCACCAGTGTCGGGATTGAAAGCCAACACGTTCCCTCGAGTCGCCACGATCAATTCCTGTCGTCCAGATTCTGCTGTGATGACGAGCGGCGTGTTCCAAGATTCGCGAATCCCCTTCGCTCGCCACTTCTCCTCGCCCGTATGGCGATCGAGCGCCACGAGCGACGAGCTTTCAACGCTGGCGTTGATGAACACCAGATCCTTGTAGAGCACCGGAGACGCAGATGTCCCCCAACCATGAGTCTTAGAACCCACGTCGGTCTGCCAGAGCTGTTTACCACCGTGATCAAACGCAAAGACGCCTGTCTTGCCGAAGAACACATAAATTCGCTCATCGTCCACAGCGGGAGTGTTCGCCGCAAATCCGTGATCGCGAATCCGATCCTCTTCGGGAAGCTTTGCCGCGACTGCTTGATCCCAAATGACGCCGCCATCGCTGCGCCGGACGGCCATCAGATGTCGCTTGAGGTCTTCCTGACTCCCGCCCGACTCACCCGGAATGTAGAACCCCGAGTAGCACGTCAGGTAGATGCGGTCTTGAAATACGATCGGACTAGAAGCCCCCGGCCCCGGCAAATCGGCCTTCCAGACGATGTTCTCGGTCAGGCTCCAATTCAGTGGCAACCCCTTCGCATCGCTGGTCCCCATACCACTGGGACCACGGAAACGAAGCCATTGGGAACTCTTCACCGCGCCCTTCGCGGACGCTAGTGGAGACGGCTTCGCGCTGCCGGACTTCGCGGGCCGTTCGTCTGCGAAGCTCGATGGCGTCAGGCTGAACGATAGATCGCGGCCAAGGACCAGCAACCAAATCATCACCGCTGACGACGTGAACGTTAGCGGTCGCATCCACCATCGACACTTCTTCTGCTCGCTTCCATCCTCCGCGCGCGTCATCGCTTGACTCCTCGCAACAGATTTCTCGATCGTCTTTGGACAGCCCGGCTGAGACGACGAACGGGGAAGAACACAGCTCGAATCATGGTGCCGACCAATCACACCGCGACAACGTCGCGGAACGCGAGGGTCTTCGTCCGCTATTTCTTTGCCGACTCGGGCAGAGTTTTTCTCTGTCGAATCAACTTAGCGATCTCGTCGGGGGCAAGGGTCAGGTTGCCCTTCTTCATGACGGCCCGCAATTTCTTGAGATCGACCATCGCACGAATCTCTCTTTCCGGGATCCCCAACTCCACAGACGCTTCACGAAGTGTCTTCATTTTGAGTGGCATAAGAGTGTCTACTTTCAGACAGAAGTGCCAAAAGTCCCGAAACATGGTCTTCAAAGACTCATGCGAAATGACGAGGAGCAGTGGACAGGGGCGGGATCGAACCGCCGACACCAGGATTTTCAGTCCTGTGCTCTACCAACTGAGCTACCTGTCCTCAGAAAGTCCGAAGGGGCGGAAATCTATTTGGGGGCAGGGGCAGATTCAACTCACTCTTCGGGTTGGCTCGGTTGACGCGGCAAGCTCAAGCCGGAGAATCACGCCCGTTCGTGGAGCAGGCGTCTCGCCTGTTTCGTTGGAAACTCACTGGCCAACCACCAAAGCAGGCGAAGCGTCTGGTACCGTCTGCTCTTCGAGAAAGCACCATGAAGAAGAATCCGGTCAAAGCGGCGCTCAAAGCGGGCAAGCCACAAGTGGGGACTTGGTTGTCCTTGGGAAATGTGTTTGCCACCCGATTCATGGCTCGAGCGGGCTTCCCGTGGCTGACGGTCGATCTGGAACACTCGCCGATCGACTGGTCCGATGCCTCGATGTGCTTTGCGGCGATTGCCGAGGGGGGTTGCGTGCCAATCGCCCGAGTCCCCCGCGGCGACCACGATCACATCAAACGAGTGCTCGACGGCGGTGCAATGGGTATCGTCGTTCCGATGGTTAACACTGTTGCTGAGGCCAAGGCAGCGATCGCGGCGGCGAAGTATCCTCCGATCGGAAATCGTTCGGTCGGCGGAGCGTTGCATGCGCTGAACTTCGATGCGACGGCAGGTGATTACTACAAGCACGCGAACGACGAGATTCTGGTGATCCTGCAAACCGAATCCCCCGAAGGGGTCGCCAACGCCGAGGCGATTTACAGCTTGCCGGGAGTCGACGCGATCTTCGTCGGCCCGAACGACCTGCAAGCTCAGATGCGCGGGCCCGACGGCGTCGATCCGACGGCCGCGGAACTCGAAGCCATGCTGCAACGAGTCCTCGCCGCCGGCAAGAAAACTGGTACTCCGGTCGGCCTGCATGTGCAATCGACGGCGGATGTCGAAAGGCGGATCGCCGAAGGCTGGCAATTTATCGCCATCGGAAGCGAGCTACGGATGATGGTTGTTGGCGCTCAAGAGATTGTCACCAAGCTGAACCTCAAGCAACAAGCAGGAGACTTGGCTCGCTATTGATCGCCGCTCACCCACAAGGTCGGTCGAACACCGAGACTCAACACATTCGTTTTCCTACGAAGCCCTCCAACTCAAAGCCCACCACCATGCCTGACTCGTTCACTCAACTCACGGAATCAAAATCGACCGGCGCGTCTGCCGTGTTCGACAAGCTGCTCGAATCGCTCCAGACGAGCAAAGATTATCACCGGCTGTTCGATGCCAAGTTGATGCGGAAGAAGCAGCAGCTTGGCTTGCCCTTGCTGCGGCCAACGTCGCTGGATGATGTGCCAACCGACAAGCGAACCGAGTTTGAAAAGACATACGTCGAGGCAGCTCGCGAAGTCGGGCAGTTGTTCTTGGATGCCGGGCAGATCACGAATGCGTGGCTCTATTTTCGCACAATCCGCGAATCAGAACCGGTGGCGAAAGTTCTGGCTGCGATGCCATCTCGGCGCGAACCGGGCGACGAGACCGAAGAGTTGATTCAGGTCGCACTGTTCGAAGGTGCGTGTCCGACGAAGGGGGTCGAGTGGATGCTGAAGACTCACGGGACGTGCAGCACAATCACGTCGCTTGAGCAGCAGATGGCTCGGTTGCCGGCCAACGACCGTAAGAATTGCGCGGCGATTCTGGTCAAGCACCTCTACACCGACCTGACCGAATCGGTGAATGCTGACGCGCAGCGCCGCATGGCGCTCGCGCCGCCGGCCAACTCGCTGCGTGAGGCGATCGCCGGCCGCGATTGGCTGTTCCAAGAGGGGAACTATCATATTGACGTGTCGCACTTGAACGCGGTCGTGCGGTTCGCGCGGTTCCTCGACAAGTCGTCGCCGGAACTCAAGCTGGCGATCGAACTCGCTGAGTACGGAAGCCATCTCGATCCGCAGTTCCAATACCCCGGCGACCCGCCGTTCACTGAATTTTACCCGGCGCACCGCCACTTCTTCCTGGCACTGTCCGGCGAAAAGGTCGATGAAGCGATTGCGTACTTCCAAGAAAAGCTGGACGCCGAACCGGATGACAACGACAAGCAGCTCATCGCCTATGTGCTGGTCGATCTGACTTCGCGGATCGGCCGCTGGGACGACGCGGTGCAGCTCGCAGAACAACACTTGCTGAACCTCGAAGAGGGCAGCTCGTTCTCGTTCGGAGAACTCTGCCGCGACGCCGGTCGTATGGACGTTTTGCAGCGAGTGGCTCAATCGAAGAACGACCTTGTCACCTTCACTGCGGCACTGTTGTCGTGAGCAAGTTCCTTGAAGAAAACCGCGCGGCGTGGAATCGGATGGCGAAAGGGAGTCCGTTCTCGAAAGTCGCAACGGACGAAGAGTGCAAAACGCCACTGGCAACGCTCGACAGTCGTGGTTGGCTGCCGGCCAGCGTGACAGGTCTGAATGTCCTGTGCTTGGCGGGAGCGGGCGGATGGCAATCGATCCTATACGCGGTCGCGGGGGCGAACGTCACGGTCGTCGATCTCAGCCCAGAGATGCTGTGGTTGGATCAACAGGAGTCGACCAAACGCGGACTCACCGTCAAGACGATCGAAGCGTCGATGGACAACATGGCGATGCTGGAGGACGCCCATTTCGACATCGTGCATCAGCCGGTCAGCACCTGCTACGTCCGCGATCTCGCCGGGACGTATCGCGAGATCGCTCGCGTGTTGCGAGACGGTGGCCTTTACCTCAGTCAGCACAAGCAGCCAACCAGTTTGCAAATCTCGCATCGGGACGAGGAGGACCGCTACGTCATCGGCGTTGAATACTACCGCGACGGGCCGCTGCCGAATGTTCCCGATGATTCGTACCGCGAGCGCGGTGCGGTCGAGTTTCTACATCGCTGGGACGATCTCATCGGCGAGCTGTGCCGCAGCGGTTTCGTGCTGGAAGACCTGCGCGAGCCGTTTCGCGCCGATCACAAAGCCGAGCCGGGACACTTCGGACATCGCGGCCGATTCGTGCCTCCGTATGTCCGGCTGAAGGCTCGCCGCGTTGCTCGCGCTGGTGTCGTGGAGTCGGTTCAGCGAATCTGGATGCCCAGCTGATCTAGCCCGGACGCCTACGCCCGGGCGGGTGTTCGGACGTAGGTGTCCGAACGACGAATTCGGCGATCCGAGCTTTATCGTGCGTCTCATCATCGCGGTTTTCGTTTCCCTCGCGGCGGCTGATCTCGCGTTGATTTCAGCCGAGGAGAATTGGAAATCACATCGCCCAATGCGAGCCGCATCGTCGGGTTCCAATCGCACATTGCCTGCCGAGCCGATGCTCGTAGTCGATGCCGCAAAAGGGGATGACAACAATGCTGGTGCTCAGGCCGTACCACTACGAACCGTGCAGCTCGCCGTCATTCGTGCAATGCCCGGCACGACGGTCGTGCTGCGCGGCGGCGCGTAATTTGAGCGAGTCACCATCGCGATGCGTGGGGAGGCCGACAAATCGATCACGCTGCGATCGTGGCCAGGAGAGACCGCGATCATCGACGGTAGCTGGCTGGAGTTCTCGCAGTCGCCGGACAAAGCTTGGCAGTCGGTCAGCGACGGCGCGGGCGGCGAGTTTCGGTCGACGAACGCGTATCCCAACGTTCGCGATGTCATCGGTTCTTTCATTGATTCGATAATCGGATGGACTTCGTACTTTTACCGTTCGGATTTGCAGGCGACCAACGAACTGATCGACTACGCCAATTGGGACCAGTCGAAGACCTCCGACATCAAGCCGCTGTGGTGCGTACCGGGGTTGTGGTACGACGCGGTGAGCGGTCACATCCATTGCCGGCTGAGTCACACACATCTGCCGGGACTCGACAACTACACCGGCGAGACTGATCCGCGCTTCGCATTTTCCGATTAAAATGCTGACACGTCCGACTTCCGGTTAAACCGCGAGAGTCCGACGGTCATTTCCGTAGTCACGCTGCCAAACGATTAGCCAGACCTACTCTGTCAACTCAACAAGGATGAGCCCGATCGAAGGGTAATCCCTATTGGGGGCGACTCCTCTGGAAGTTGGGCGTCGCGCAGGCCAAACTGCAGCTCAACTCAATCCCTAATTTGCGAACGCCTCCATGTCGCTGATTCATCCCGCACTGATTTACGCCGCTGCATTGGCCGTGATTCCGGTCATCCTCCATTTCTTGTTGCGCGCGAAGCCGAAGAAGTTGCCGTTCCCGGCTCTGCGATTGATCCTGATGCGGCGGCGACAGAACGTGCGGCGACTGCGACTACGGCATGTCTGGCTGATGCTGCTGCGGATGCTGGTCATCGTCGCGTTGGCAATCGCCATCGCTCGGCCATCGTTGCCAGAGGCGAGTTACGAACTCAGCACATCCGAGATGCTGACGCTGTTCGGTGTCATCGCAGCGGCGCTCGGTACTTACTTCGGTCTGATGCACACTTGGCACAAAAAGAAACTCTCTGTGCAGACGCTGGCGTATCGTCGGACGATGTTGCGAGGTGGGCTGGGGACCGCATTCGCCGCGTTGATCGCGCTGGCGGTGATTCTCCCGTATGTGAATCGGTTGCGAGCCGAGATTTCCGCTCCGGCTCCGGTAGCCAGCAGCGACTTGCCGGTGGCGGCGGTGTTCCTGTTCGACACGAGTTTGTCGATGCAGTACACGCAGGAGGGGAAGACACGGCTCGACCTGGGGAAGTCGATTGCACTCGGACACATGGACACGCTGCCGCCGCGCAGCCGGATCGCGGTCGGTGAGTCAAACTCAACATCGCCAATTCTGTTTCAAGCGGACTTAGTCAACGCGAAGTCCAAGATCCAAGGTCTGGCTCCGCAGCCGGTCTCGCAGCCTCTGAACGAACGATTGCGAGCGGCACTCGCGCTGCAAGAACAGGATCAAGGCCGCACACTGAATGAACAAGAGTCGGTCGCGCAAAGTGATCGCCGCGATCGATTCATCCGCGAGATTTATCTCTTCACCGATCTCGGGGCAACGTCGTGGCGGACGAGTGGTGCTCAGCTTTTAAAGGATGAGCTGGATCGCATCCCGTGGGTCGCGGTGTACGTCATCGACGTTGGCGAGCTGGCTCCGCACGACGTTGGCATCACCGACGTGACGCTTTCGCGACAGAGCCTTGCCGAGGGAAGCTCGCTGACCATCGAAGCGGCGCTGTCGACAATCGGTGTCGAGGAGTCCGAGAAGACCGTCGAACTGTCGATGCTGGGCCGCGACGGCAAGCTCATCCCGCAGGGAAAAAAGGCGGTGAAAGTCGGCGGACGGCAAGGTGCTCGCGTGCAGATGCACGTCGCGAATCTGCAAGGACCGGTGGTTCACGGCGAATTGCGATTGCTGTCCGGCGACCCGCTGCCCATGAATGACGTCCGGCACTTCACGCTCGAAATCAAACCACCAGCGAGGGTGCTGCTTGTCTCGGCGAGCACACGAGTCGCAGAGTTGCTAAGCAGCGTGCTCGTGACTGAGGACGATCAGAGGTCGGGACAAGCTCGATTTCAGCTCGATGAAATTCTGCCTGGGAAGTTGTCGGAAATGAAATTGGGAAACTACTCGGTCGTCGTTCTCAATAGCGTTCCGTCGCTGACCGAGACGATCTGGAAGTCGCTGCAAAAGTTTGTGAACAATGGCGGCGGACTGGCGGTGTTCGTCGGATCGAATGACTTGACCGAAAAGGGAGGTGTTGACCCTGTGTCGTACAACTCGCCCGCCGCGAGCACGGTCTTGCCGTGCGAGTTGCTCGCGGGATTGTCCAATAACCCTCCGGCGTTCATCGATGCCAAGAACCCGAACCATCCGGTCCTCAAAAAGTTGGACGAGGTAGGCGGCATTGGTGTGCTCTCCGAAGTCAACATCTACAAGCATTGGTCGACCGTGCCGCTCGACGGAGCGAACGTGCTGGCGACGTTCACGAACCCCAAAACGCATCCGGCGCTGATCGAGAAGCGAATCGGGGCGGGTCGCGTCGTACTGCTCGCGACGGCGGCAGATTCTCGCGGATGGATCGACCACACCGAAGCTGCCAGCAACTGGGCATTCTTCATGCTCACCGATCATTTGATGCAGTACCTCTCCGGTCGCAGTGAGGCGACGTTCAATTACCTGGCCGGAGAGGATGTCTTCGTCCGCGCCGACAGCGAGCCTCCGCTGACGAAATATCTGCTCCGCAAGCCGAGCGGTCAGCAACTGCAAGGTGCTGTGCCGGCCGGAGCACCTTCGTTCGCGATTCGTGAGACCGACCAGCTTGGCCACTACGAAGTGCTGTCGGCCGATCCGCAGTCGAAATTCGCGAGCGGCTTCAGCGTCAACGCCTCAGCAACGGAAAGCGATTTCCGCCGCATGAGCGAAGACGATCTGACGCAGATGTTCGGTGAAAAGCGGTTCTCCTTGTCGCGCGACATCGCCACGCTGCAACGCCGAGTTAACACTGGCCGCTTGGGTGAAGAGGTTTATCCGTTGATCCTGCTGATCGTCCTGATCGTTTTCTGCGGCGAGCACTTCGCGGCGAATTGGTTTTATTCGGAAGAGCCCGCGCCGGAGCCAGCGTGAGTTGTCGGATGGGCAGTCCTGCCGAACCACATTGCAACCGGACGGGCATGAGTGCCCATCCTGCTTGGTGACATCCCGCCTTGCTGGTTTCGGCGAAGTCACCATAAATTGGCCTGATCACGGGACGACTGATTAAGACTGTAGAACAATTTGGAAATCGAAAGGCAGATGGACATGTGCACGAAATCAGGAATCTGGTTGTTTTCGGCTGCGGTGATTTGGGGCGCGTCGGGACTGGCCGGCTGCGGCGGAGACAAAGGGAGCGATTATCGCACCTTCGACAAAGGAAAAGACACCTCGCACGACGCCGAGCACGGTCATGCTCACAATCACGATCATGAGCACGGTCCGCATGACGGCGAACTGATCGAACTGGGTGAAGAAGAATTCCACGCCGAAGTCGTGTTCGACGAAGAGAAGCACAAGCTCACGCTGTATTTACTCGGAGCGGATGCGAAAACGGCGGTGGCCGTCGACGCCAAAGAATTGTCGCTGGAATTGCCCGGCAAAGATGCTCCGGTCACGCACGCCATGGCGGCCGGTCCGGCAGATGCCGATGGCAAAGCGTCTCAGTTCGAGATCACCAGCGAAGAGTTGATCGAGGCGTTCCACAACGATCCGAAGACGGTCGGCAAGTTTAAAGTCACGATCAATGGCAAGGAGTTCGCCGGCGAGATCAAGCACTCGCACGATGACCACGATCACAAGCACGAGGAGAAGAAATAGGCAAGTCGGAGGGCGGACGTCAGAAGTCGGCAAAGAAAATCCGGCTTCCATTTTTCTGTTCCGACCTTCCGTTTCCGAACTTCAAATCCATGCGGGGGCGAGATCATGAGTCCCGTCGATCAATTCCTGTTGGAGCATCAACGCCTCACTCGACGTTTTTTTCTTGGGGCCGGAGCGACCGGGGCCGTGCTGCTGTCAGTGCTGCCTCGATCGATGCGGGCCGGCGACGTTGCCCCGGAACTGGCGGAGTCGATTAGTAAGCTCGAATCGTTCATGACGCCGCTGGCCGAGTTCCGCGACGTGTCGCGCGGGAAGCCCGTGCCGCACTCATTGCCGGAAGAGAAGAAGACCGAAGTCGGGCTCACGCGCGAAACCTGGAAGCTGGAGGTCGTCTCGGACGCCGACAAAAACGCGACGCGACTCAAGAAGCCGATGAAGAAAGAAGACGGCACCGCGCTCGACTTCAAAGGACTGCTGCAGATCGCGGAGACTCACGCGGTCAAGTTCGCAAAGGTAATGACGTGCCTCAACATCGGCTGTCCGCTCGGCACCGGCATCTGGGAGGGGGTGCCGCTCCGCGAGATCATCTGGCGCACGCAGCCAGTCGAGAATCTGCGGCGGGTCTTTTACTACGGCTATCACAACGACGAGCCGAGCCAGATGTTTCGCAGTTCGCTACCCATCGGCCGAGTGCTCGAAGACCCGTATGACCTGCCGCCGGTGATTCTGTGCTACAAGCTCAACGGTCAGTTCCTCTCGCCGGAACGCGGCGGGCCAGTCCGTGTCGTCGTGCCGGAAGCGTACGGGTTCAAGTCGATCAAATGGCTCAGCCACATCGTGCTGACAAACTTCGCGGCGGCGAACGACACTTACATCGATGGCAACAACGATGTCGACAGCCCGCTCAAGAGCTGGGCCGCAACACTATCGGTCCCGAAGGAAGTCGCCGCCAATCAGCCGATCCCAGTGACCGGTTACGCTCAGGTTGGCATCTCCGGACTGAGCAAGGTCCAAGTTTGGATTTGTCCGAAAGACAAAGAGCCCGAGAACGATCCGAACTTCACGACCGCGAATTGGACCGATGCGACCATCCTCGACCCGCCGAAATCGGGTGCCTGGGGTGGTGACTTGCCCGATGGCAGAATTCCCGCCAACACACAGGGCTTTGAACCCGATGGCCGACCGAAGACATGGCCAATGCGGCTCAGCAAAGTCCATTGGGCTGCGCTGCTGCCCGGACTTCCGGCCGGCGAATATCGACTCCGTTCGCGAACCATCGATGAGAAGGGACAGGCTCAGCCGATGCCTCGTCCCTTCAAAAAATCCGGACACGCCGCGATCGAGCAAGTGAGGCTGATTGTGAAATGACTCAGAAGTGGTCGCCACGAAATTGGAGTCGGCGGACACGCTGGATCGTGGGAGGCGTCAGTCTGCTGGTCGTGATCTCCGCTCGCCCGACGTGGCATCTATGGCAAGTTTCTCAGCGCGATCGAGGCTCGTTGCCGGAGATTCCGGCAGGCTTCGCGGACGATGCCAGCCGTTTGAACCTCACAAAGGTCAATCGAGTTTGGGACATCCCGGAAGACCTCGAGCAGGCGGAACGTCAACTCGCTGAACTACTGAATCTTGCGCGGCGCGACCGGCTGCCCGTGTCGATCGCTGGAGCTCGGCACAGCATGGGCGGGCACACGATCGCTCCCGATGGCGTTGTCATCAACATGCGTCCGTTTCGCCGAATGAAGCTCAGTGAATCGAAGGATCGGCTGCACGTACAGGCCGGAGCATTGTGGGAAGAGATTATCCCGTTTTTGGATCAGCAGAGTTGTTCGGTTGCCGTGATGCAGTCGAATAGTTCGTTTTCGGTGGGTGGCTCGATCAGCGCGAATTGTCACGGCTGGCAGTTCGACCGGCCGCCAATTGCTTCGACCGTCGAGTCGTTCCGCTTGATGAAGGCCGATGGGACCATCGTGACCTGCAGCCGCAACGAAAACTCTGAACTGTTTTCGCTAGTGCTTGGCGGCTACGGATTGTTTGGTGTCATCTTGGATGTCGAACTGCACGTCGTCCCGAACGCTCGGTACAGGATGGAGCAGTTTCTCGTCCCAGCCGATGCCGCTCTGCCGACCTACGATCGCCAGGTCCGAGACCGCGCGGACGTCGAGATGGTCTACGCTCGAATGAGCATCGTCCCGAATCCGTTGTTCCGCGAAGTGCTGCTGACCGCATTCATCCGCGAGGACGGTGACATCCCAAAACTGCACGACCCCGAATACGCACAGTTGCAGCGGGCAATCTTCCGTGGCTCGGCGGAGAGCGACTACGGCAAGGAGCTGCGCTGGACGGCCGAAACCAAACTCCAACCCTGGATCGCCAAACGGTCGGTATCGCGCAATCAACTGCTTAACGAGAAGGTCGCCGTCCTTCAGAATCGGTCCGCCACCTCAACCGACATTTTGCAGGAGTACTTCCTGCCGCGTTCCGGTGTCGTCGGATTTGTCGATGCGATGCGGTCAATCGTCCCGAAACATGGCTGCGACTTGCTGAACGTGACTGTGCGCAGCGTCAACGAGGATCA
The DNA here is from genome assembly GCA_016872645.1 of Planctomycetota bacterium. Classification (GTDB taxonomy): domain Bacteria; phylum Planctomycetota; class Planctomycetia; order Planctomycetales; family Planctomycetaceae; genus SXKJ01. The sequence goes on from VGZH01000038.1 coordinate 20,274, forward strand.
CGACTCGTTCCTGCGTTACGCCAGCCAGCCGGTTATCGCGTTCGTAATGCTGTTTCAGCAACCGATCACGGCCGATGCGGAAACTCGGATGCAGGCACTCACGCGAGGCTTGATCGACTCCGCATTGAATCACGGAGGCCGGTACTACCTGCCGTATCGGCTGCATGCGACTCCCGAGCAGTTTCAGGAAGCGTATCCGCAGGCTGCTCGCTTCTTTGAACTCAAGCGTCAGCACGATCCCGGCGAACTATTTCAAAACCACTTCTACCGCCGCTACGGTGATCCTCCGAAGTAGAGTCACTGAACTCATGCCTCCGCTCGGTGAGCTCCTCTATTTCCGTCGCAGCGCCCGTCCCGGCCGTGCACCAGAGTGCTTGTCGTGTTCAAGCACGACTTGCCCGTTGACGATGACGTACTCGATCCCGATGTTGTCCTGGAATGGTTCTGTGTAGGTCGCTTTGTCGAGCACGCGAGCCGCATCGAAAATCGTGATGTCGGCGAACGCTCCGGCTTGCAAGCGACCACGGTCTTTCAAGCCGAGTTTCGCGGCGTTGAGCGACGTCATCTTGCGGACGGCGTCTTCGAGAGTCAGCACATTCAGTTCGCGAACATACACGCCGAGCACACGCGGGAACGTGCCGAAGCTACGCGGATGCGGGTTGCCTCGACGCAACGGGCCGATCGTTGAGAATGCCGAACCGTCCGAGCCGACCGAACACCACGACTGCTTGAGCGCGACGTTCATGTCCTCTTCTGTATGATGCGCGTAAACCGTCCCGACCGAACCGCGTTCCTCGATCAGAATGTCGAACAATACGTCCAGCGGATCGGGTTTCGGTTCTTTGCCCTCGCAGCGCTGCGCGATCACTCGATCCATCGTCAGCCCACGATAGCGGTTGTTCGCGCTGATCAGCATCCGGCTCCAATCGCGGCCGATCGCCGTATAGTGGTTGTACCAACCGTCGATCTCTCGATCGGAGTCCCGCTTGATCTTCGCTCGCTCCGCCGGGTCTTTCAACCGCTCGATTAGCTTCTGCGGTCCTCCCTCGTGCGCCCACGGCGGAATGATGCTGGCGAGATCGTTGTTGCCGCGCGTGTACGGATACACATTCGCCTGCACGTTAACGCCGCGCTTCCGAGCCTCTTCGATCAGTGCGACCACTTCCGGCATCCGATTCCAATACTTCTGGTCGGCGATCTTCAGGTGGATGATGTCGACAGGAATACCGGCTCGTTCGCCGATCGCGATTGCCTCCTTCACCGAGTCGAACACGCCCAATCCTTCGTTCCGAATGTGTGAGGAGTACAGCCCGCCATGCTCGCGCACGACTTTGCAGAGTTCGACCACATCATCCGTCGTCGCCAGCGAACCGGGCGGCATCATCAACATGCTCGACAGACCAAACGCCCCTTCCTGCATCGCCTGACCGATCAGCTTTTTCATCTCGCCGAATTGCTCGGCGCTCGGCCGTTGATGCGACCTTCCCATCACGCATTCCCAAACTTGTCCAAGCCCGACATAGGACGCGACGTTGATCGACACCCGCGCGCGGTCGATCGCATCGAAGTAATCCTTCATCGTCCGCAGCTCAATAGTTTCGTCCTTGATCGTCACGTTTCGCGGCGATAACTGATTCACAAACGGTCCGGCCGATCCTCCCTCGCCGAGCACGTCGGTCGTCACGCCTTGCCGAATCTTGCTCTGAGCGTCGCCATCCTCGAACAGTACGAAGTCCGAGTGCGAGTGCATGTCGATGAAGCCGGGAGCAACAATCAGCCCCTTCGCCTCGATCTGACGCTTGGCCGACGCTTTGGGGATGCGTCCGACCGCAACGATTCGATCCCCTTGGACCGCAACATCGCCGTGAAACCATGGATTGCCAGAGCCGTCAACAATACGGCCACCTCGAATAATAACGTCGTACGGCTCCGGATCAGCACCCAGCACGAACAGGCAGAGCAGCAGGAATTGGTGCATCGGCAAACCCCAAAAACGATTCACCACAGAGACACAGAGGGCACGGAGTAAAGACCACCCGACTCTGTGCCCTCTGTGTCTCTGTGGAGAAAAATGAACTCATGGTTTCACAACGGTCACAAACACCGGATCGGCCGAGAACGTCGTCTTCACGACAAAGTTCAGCGAGATATTCGCTGTCAGCCCAATGAGCTGCCGTTCGACCGGAGCCGCGTCTTTGGACGCAGTCAACGCGATTGTTCCTTGAGTCGCTCCGTTGCTGAGCAGCGTTTTGCTCTTGTTCCCATCGACCGTCACGCCCGGTGGCAACGTGTCGGCGAAAAGTTGCAGGTGCGTCATCGTCACGTCGAGTGAAACGTTGGCTTTGAAATCGGGAGCACGGTCGATCGTCACGTCGATGGTCTTTGACTCGCCCGGTTTGAGCGCGATATCAGTGGTGCTCAGCTTGATGCCGCGGATGTCATGGGCCGGGATAACGGCGAGAACGTGTTGATCGACCGGCCAATGACCCCGGCCGCCGCCGGGTTGATACATCTCTTGATAGGTCGTCGCCAGCGCCGACAGCTCGGTCATTTGGCCGTCCGCCTGAGCATGAACTCCGGTCCCGCGAATCACGAGCGGCGAAACGACTCGGCCTGCTTCGGCCGTGGCATGGAAGATGATGCAACCGTCGGTTCCCTTGTCGGGCAGGATGCGGCCGCACTCGGCGGTGACTCCGGAGGGAAGCCCTTCAACGTGCAATTGCACGGCACCAGTGAAGCCGTTCTTGCGCTCGACCTTTACCCACATGACGCCATTCACTCCTGGCGAGAGATTCGTCTTGTCGGTGTCGGCGAACAGACTGAAGTACGGCCGAGCCTGAGTGACCTCAATGGCATACACGAAGTTCTCGCCGCCGCGCAAGTGCATGTCCCGAATTTCGAGGACGTACTTGCCATCCGCCGGAATTGTCAGGCTTTCGATCCACGAATCCTGTGAGCCGCGTTTGCCGAGCCGCAGGTCATCGTTCTCAGCGATCGTGGCTCCGGTCGCATTGAGAATCCGAATCGTCGAATCCAGTTCCGATTGCAGCCGCCTCGCTTTGACCTCGAACGACAGCTTGTCGTCCTTCTTGGCTTCGAAGACGAAGCAATCGACGTCATCCGGCTTCTCGATGCGGCCGTTGATGACGCAGGGGAGTGTGATTTGCGATTTTTGATTTTCGATCTTTGATTGATCTGCGGCGAGCAGTGCGGCCGCGTCATTGTTGTCCTCCGTCGCTTCCGTGATCGTCGGCAGGGCGCTCACATAGGTCGCCACCGGATTGCTCGGCCGTTCGGCGAATGGCAATCGCACGCGGTTGATACCGATCGGCAGATCGCCCGACGGAGTGAACGTCACCGTTGGATCGGGTGGAAGCTGAACGCCGATGGCCGAAAGCCGTTGTGCCTTTCCCGCCGTGATCGCCAGCGGAAAGACGCTGCGAACAAACGGCCGCGAGTGAATCTCGACGGCGTACTCCCAGTATTGATTGCCGGTGTAGCGGACGTCTCGAATCTCCAAGAAGTACTCGCCCGGCTGCTCAAACCGGTGGCACAAGAAGGGGTCGCCATGAAACACATTGTCCGCCGCCGCGATCGTCGAACCCTGTGCGTTCCGGATGGTCAGAATCGGATCACTGTGTGCCTGCAAGTCATGAATCCGATCCTGCAATCTCTGCGACCGGACATGAAACACGAGCGACATCGGAGCCTCGATCTTGAACTTGAAAAAGTCCAGATCCTCAGCCTTCTCGATGCACCCGCAAACTGTTGCCGGCAGCGCGATGGCCTGAGCCTCCGCCAGCGAGTCGTTCTTCGCCTGCTCAACGATCACCGGATCTTCGACCACGACCAACTGCGCGACCGTGCTGACGCCCTGGGCCGTGAGGATTCGCAAGTCGCGCACACCCGGCATCGCATCAGGTGCGACGGAAACCTTAATCTTCAGCGCCGTCACATTCGGAGCCTTGTCATCCTTCTTCACCTCCGGCGGCACAACCTCCGCCAGCACCCCGCCCTCCGTGACGAGCACACTCTCGGCCGAGTGCATCGAGTACCGCGAGTTGACCGTGACCTCGCTCGTCGTCCCCACCTGCACCGCCACCGGCTTGAGGCTCATCAACATCGGAAACGCGGTTTGAGCGGAGGCACTGTGAACACATGAAACAATCAGTGCGAGGGCGAATGTCAGTCGTCGCATGGACATTTTTCCTTTTCGGAAAACAATCGGGAACCACGAAGGCACAAAGAAACCATTCCTCTTCTTTGTGCCATTGTGTCTTCGTGATTCAGTTCATTAGTCCTTACCTCACGAACAAAAACTGCTTGCTGTTAATGAGTGCCCAGAGCAGGTCTTCGTAGCACTCTTTGGGGGAGCCGGCTTGTTCGAGGAATTTTTGGCTGGCAGCAAGTTCGGCGTCGGACGGTTGGCGGCAGAGCGCGGCGAGGTACAGCTCGCGAACGATTTCTTCGTGAGGCTTTGATTTGCCGTCGGCGGACTTCGCGGCGAGCAGTGTGGCGATGCGGCCGGTCGCGTTGCCGAGTTTCTCGGCGAGGACGTCGCCGTTGAGCGTGTGCAGGGCTTGAGCAAGGTTCTCGTCGGGCGAGCGTTCGCATTCGCAGACGCTGGCTCGCTTCGGTTTGGCGAAGACGTTGAGGAAGTAATCGGGGTACTGAGCGTCGGGGAGTTCGATCGCCTTCGTGCCGAGCGGCAAGTTCTTAAATTTCGTTTGCGTACCGGCAACGCGATCGATCGCATCCAGCAGCGATTCGGCCGAAAGGCGTTTGACTCGGTAGTAGGCGTAGAAGCGGCGGTCGCTGGCGTTGGTCGCGATCGGCTGCGAATCGAGCTGATACAGCCGCGAGGTCATGATCGTACGCATCAACTGTTTGAGGTTGAAGCCGGACTCGGCGAAGTGTTTCGCCAGGGCGTCCATCAACGGCGGGTTCGTCGGCGGATTCGTCGAGCGCATGTCATCGACGGGATCGACGAGTCCGCGGCCGAGCAGGTACGCCATGTAACGGTTCACGATCGAGCGGGCGAACATCCCGTTCTGCTTCGAGGTCATCCAGTCGGCCAGCGCGATGCGACGGTCGAGCGGATGATCGACCGACTCCGCTTCCAGTGGAGTCGGCTTGAGCACCTTGCCGGTTTTCGGATGACTCACTTCGCCCGTGTTGCGGACGATGACGACAGACTCGCCGCCGAATGCACCGAACTCTTCGCTGCCTTTGTTGCTGACCCGCGCGAAGAACGCGGCGAAACCGTAGTAGTCCCCTTGGCCGTATTTCTCGAACGGATGATGGTGACACTTGGCACATTCCATCCGCACGCCGAGGAAGAGTTGCACGGTCGCTTCGGTTGCCTCGGTCGGGTTGTTATTGACGCCATAATAATTCGCCGGGCCATTGCTGAAGACCGAACCTTTCGCCGTCACGAGTTCGCGAACGATGCGGTCGTAACCCCAGTTCTCGCGGAAGGCGGTTCGCAGCCAGTTGTGCATGGCCCACATGCCTTGCTCGGCTCGGCCGGAGGTGTTTCGCAGCAGGTCCGACCACTTCAGCGTCCACCACGCCGAGTACGCATCGTTGTAAATGTCGAGCTGCGGATCGCCGGTCAGCCCCAGCAATCGATCAATCAACTTCGTCCGTTTCGCCGGATCGGTGTCCGCGATGAACGCCGTCGTCTCTTCAACAGTCGGCACCTGGCCGATGGCGTCGAGGAACGCTCGGCGGATGAACGTCGCGTCATCGCACAGCGGAGACGGATCAATGCCAAGTTCCTTGAACTTCACCGAGGCCAGCTCATCCATGAAATTGTTGTTGGTCCAACCGGTCAGTTCGATCCCTTCGCGGTACGGGATGACGTACAGAGAAATCTCCGCCTGCCCCTCAAAGCGGACCATCACCGAAGCCTGTCCCTGTCCCGTGACCGTCACCAATCCATCGGCGTTGACGGTCAACATGCCGTCATCCATCGAGTCGTACTTTGCCCACGCCGTGACGTCGCGCGTCGTGCCGTCCGAGTACGTCGCATCGACTCGCAACTGCTGCTTCAGTCCCACGCCTCCGAGCCGCTTCGCCGGGAACACGCTGACCTTCGTCACTTCCGGAGCCTTCGCATCGGGCCCCGGCGCTCCACTGGAGATCCACGCCTTGAGCACTTCGTAATCGACCGAGTTCGCCGCGAGCCGCTTGCCGCCACCATGAGGCACCTGCATCGTCGGCTTCTTGAGAAACAAACTCTCGCCCGGTTCCACAAAGCTCAACCGCCGCTGAGCGCGATCACGGACGATTGCCTCGCGATCCTGATCGACTTCGCTGCTGAACACCGACAACTTGAAACCACCCTGCCCATACTGCGCCGCATGACATGCCCCCATGCTGCATCCCGACTTGTTGAGAATCGGCGAGACCTGCTCGACATATCCGACCTTCGCCACCGGTTCGATCTTTTCGACCGTGACTGCGACGTCCTTCGTCACGTCGCCGACCGTCACAGTCACTTTCGCTGCGCCGTTCCCCTTCGCCAGCAATTGCCCGCGCGAATCAATGACCACAACATTCAGGTCACTCGATTGAAACGCCGCACCGTAAGTCAGGTCCTCCGAACGCTCGCCAATCTGGCCGGCCGCATCCGCTCGCGTCACGACCAATTGAGCGCGAGCAAGATTGCCAGAAAGTTTGACTTCACCGGGCGAAACAATGAAAGCAGTCGGTTGATCGCCCGCCATCGCATTGCTCGCGAGGCAATTCAACACGACAAAAAACAGGGATATCCAATCGCGATTCATCAGTCAGTTTCCGGGAGACGCTTTTCTTAGGGAATCAATCCGGTGACCAACTCAACCGCCGAGCGAACTCGGCGACGGTGATGATCTCCACATTGCCAAACTTTTCAGTTTGGTGGGCATGGGAACCACTTCGATCTGTCAATTTGCGAGGAGCGGATGGTACTTGGGCGGGATTATTCGTATCAGAATCAGTTCTGCGGCTGGATTGGCCGATAGCTTAATTTGCCCGGGCGATATAAACACCTGTTGATTTCAGATTCCCGGACAGTCATAGTGACGGCCCTCGATACGGTTTGATGTTCCGCGTCTAACCGGTGCATTCCCACCTAAGCGAAATTCGAGACCGCCTTCAGGCGGAACGACGAAAGATCCCGCCTTCGGAGATCATGCGATGTTCAGCTTTCGGACTGGCACCACTCGCGATTGTGAACGAGTTTCACGCCGCAGCTTCTTGCAAGTCGGTTCGTTGGCAGGACTGGGAGTCACGCTACCAATGGCCCTGGCCGCGAAGCAAGCGGCGGCGAAAACCGGTCATTCGTCTGGCAGCGATGTGAACTGCATCCTTATCTGGACCCAAGGTGGAACTTCACATCATGACACTTTTGATCCAAAACCGGATGCGCCGGTGAACGTCAAAGGGGAGTTCAGCGTCATCGACACTGCGATTCCCGGCGTGCAATTCACCGAGATCCTGCCGAACATGGCTCGCGAGCTAAGACGGTACGGGCTGCTCCGAGGTTGGAATCCGCTCAACGGCAGTCACGGCACGGCTGATCAATGGGTGATGTCCGGCCGAAAGTTCAACCCGGCTTTGACATATCCCACCTATGGATCAGTCGTCAGCTATCATCACGGATTCAAGTCGGTTCTGCCGCCGTTCGTGCAACTCGGCACGAGCGTAGATCGTCGATTCGGTGGTGGCACTTCGGGCATTCTGGGAATTGCTCACAACCCATTCGAAATGGCGAGCGATCCAAACGCCGAGAATTTCACTGTCCGCGATATCACTCCACCGCAAGGGATTTCGATGGCGCGAGTCGATCGCCGTCGCGAGATGCTCGCGACCGTCGATGCGTTGCAGAAAAAAGCGGACGTGCAGCCCGAACGCTTCGCTGCGCTCGACGAGCACTTCAAGACGGCACTCAACATGATTACTGCGCCGGAAACCAAGAAGGCCTTCGACCTGAAGGCGGAAGATGCGAAGCTCCGCGATCGTTATGGACGCCACAAGTTTGGCCAGAGCTGCCTTCTTGCCCGCCGACTGGTTCAATCCGGAGTTCGCTTCGTCACCGTGACCGATGGCGGCTGGGACACCCACGCGAACAATTTCAAGAGTTTAAAAGAGAACCGCATCCCTCCCGTTGACCAAGCGTTGCCAACATTGCTTGCCGACCTTGAAGAACAAGGGATGCTCGACAAGACACTGGTTTGCTGGCTGACCGATTTCGGTCGTACTCCCAAGATCAACAGTGCCAGCGGTCGGGATCACTGGTCGAACACCGGCTTTGCCATCATGGCTGGCGCGGGTGTCCCCGGCGGCACAGTGCTCGGTGCAACAGACGCTGATGGCGGAACGGTTGCGAAAGGGCAATACCTCAGCGAGGACATCGCCGCGACGATTTACTCGAAGCTTGGCCTGCCGCTCGATCTGATCGTGCAAAGCCCGGACGGACGACCGATTCGGCTGCTTGAAGGCCACGTGATCAAGGAATGGATGTAGTCTGCGCCGCGAAGGCTCAGACTCAACTGACGGCGATGCTCGCGTTAGCTCGCATCAAGTCTTCCAGAGTTGCCACGGGGATCAGTCCGCCGACCACGCGGCGGCAGAAGTGGTCAAGCAGCACTTCGGTTTCCGTTCGCTCGGCGGTCAGTTCTTCGGACTGCTGTTGCCCATCGGCGGTCCATTCAATGGTTGCTGGACCAAGCAGCCGTGCCTGACCTCGTTCACAAGTGACATGCACCTCGTCGAGCGTTGGCCGATCCGCAACGGGGGGAGTCGGGCCAAGCGACAGTTCCGCAACTCGGACGTCCAGCGGAGAACGGCTTAATGCCGATGGCGGAAAATCGAAACGCAAGCCTTGGCCATCTGCTCGGCGAGTGACCTGTTGCGGCACGGCTCGGAAAAGATAGTGGCACCAGTCGGACCACTCGAGTAGCGGATCTTGCGGTGGTGGAGCCTGGCCTCCGCAGTCCGACTCGGTTGCGAATGGGACTGCTTGTAAGCTTGCTGGAGAGATCGCGATCTCGGCACGCAATGGCCGACCAAGCTGAGTGGCCATCAATTCCTGGAGGCGGTTGCTCGCCGGAGTGCAACGCCGAGGAAAGGCCGGCATAATCGTCACTCCGCTCGAGAGGGCGCGATCGTGCCATTGCTGAAGCTCGGACAACGTCCCCTCCGTTCTCGCCGCCAAGAGGATCGGTTTGCGGCGATCGCTCAGCAGATGCAAGATCGCCGAGCCTTGCCAACCAGTATCCAGCAGCAACAACGCATGGACGTTCGCTCGATCCGCGAGAGCCGCAACACCGCCGATAACGCGAGCATTCATCTCGCGCGCGGCCTGCTCCGCGCGACTGACGACGTTGTCGTACACGGCCACGACATGCAGCTTCGAGGACAACTTCATCAACGCTGGCCGAAATCGACTCTCCCAAAATGGCCCAAGGCCGATGAGTCCCAGATTGATGGGAGCAGACGCCATACGAAGCAATCTCGGGAGGTGCGTGTCGAACGATGATGCAGTTTAGAAGAGTGATCGCGGGGCTGACAGCGTGCAGACAACAGGCGCATGGTGGATTCGATCCTGTCCGTCTTTTCTCGGGAGAAGTTTGCCAAAGGCCGGATGAAGGCCGACCGAGGTTTAGCTCCCTCGCCCCAGCCCTCTTCCAAACGGAGAGCGAGAATGAGAATTCGCAATTCGACAGTCGTTCCCTTCCTACAACTTCGCGGCAATCTTGTCATCGGACCTACCCAGTCCCGCGAGCATCCGTTACCGTGACCCTCTTCGCGCGGCCGCACGCGCTGGCGTGAATTTCGGAGCTTCACATCCGACTTTGCCGGAGGAGCCAGGGGAGCCGTCTGTGTCATTGTCATCGATTTTGGAAAGCAAGTTTCGCGGAGACATCCGCTTTCGAGGGCAGGCGTACGTCAAAGCGGAGCGGGTCGCGATCACGCGCGTCACCGCTGACGAGTTGTTCGGAGTGGTCGAGGACGGAACCGAGTTCCAGACGCAACTCACTCGCCGCGACGACACGCTGCTGATGACCTGTTCGTGCGCGAACGGGCATGGCAATCCACACGAGGTCCGCTGCAAGCACGTCTGGGCCACGATTCTGCAGGCGGAGCAGACGGGCTACATCAACGACGCGTCGAAGCCGAATTATTTCCCGCCGTTTACCACCGAGGAAGAGCCGCTCGAGTGGGAGTACGGCGAGGATGATTGGGACGAAGTTCCCTCAGGCGATGCGGTGCGCCCCCCTGGTCGGGATCGCCGCAAGATGAAACCGGCGGCGGTCGTCGTTGAACCGCGCGTGCGAGAGTGGGAAACGCAACTCAATCTCCTGCGACGCACGATGGATGCGGGCGAGGTTGCCTCGACAGCGGAACTTCGCGAGACCGAGATTTTCTATGAGATCGACGTCAAACAGAGCCAAATCGAAAAGCAGCTCGTCATCGGACTGGTGCAGCGACAGCGGCGGAATAATGGAAGTTGGGGCAAACTGAAACCGCTCCGAGTTCGCCCGAACCGCTTTGACGACGTTTCGCTGGAAGAGGACCGCCACATTCTGGCGACGCTGCTGGGGGGGGTCGCCGAACGCTCGAACTGGTACGCGCAGCAGAGCGAACTGCAAGCGGCCGCGAATCGCTTTCGAGTGCCGTTCGATCTGGCAGAACTTCTGATGCCGGAGATTTGTGCGACCGGTCGGCTGCGATTCCAAGAAGATGACGAAGATCAACTCTCATCGCGCGCGATCATGTGGGATACCGAGCCGGCCTGGGAGATGGCGGTCAGCTTGGTCTTCGACGAGACGAATCAGCTCTGGCAACTGCAAGGACGCTGGGAACGCGGCGATGAAACACTGCCAATGCACGCCACCGAGTTAGTCGTCCCCGGCGGCTTCGTCCTGATGCCGTTGCTTACCGCGCCCGTGGTCCCGGCGATGGGTGAGTTCGATCGTGAAGATGCTGGCATCGAAGACGAATCGTCAACCGAAACACCCTCCGAGAACATCCTCAAGCTGTCCGACCTGCGCCAAACAAAAGCCGCCGCTACAACAAACGCTGAACAGCCGACGGATGAGACCACGCAATCAGAGATCGTCATCACGCATCGACTTTGCCGCTGGAGTGACTCAGGTCAAATCGAGTGGACAGAGTTATTGCGGCGCGATCCACCATTCTCGGTCGCCGACGGCGAAGAAGAAGAGCTGGTCGATCGACTGCTTGACATGCCAAACGCTCCAAAGCTGGACTTGCCAGAGAACCTCAAGCTCGAAGAAGTTCGCGTCGTTCCGGTGCCGTCGATTCTGATTCACGCGCCGCGCGGTCCGCGCTGGCAGCAAGAGCGGCTCAAGGGCGAGGTCCAATTTGATTACTCCGGCACGCTGGTCCGAGCCAGCAGCCCGCAGGGAGCAATTGTCGAGCGGCAAGCGGGACGCTGTTTGGTTCGCAATCGACAACTGGAGGAGGTCGCCTGGACGCAACTGGTCGGAGCGGGATTCAAACGCTTGATCGATAAACGGCGCGGTGCGCACGACGTCGAAATCCTGGCTCGCGAGTTGGGGCCGGCCGTTCGCAAACTGATGCCGAAAGGCTGGGCTGTGAAAGCAGATGGCCGGCAGGTTTGGCAAGCGGGACAGCTCAAGTTCCGCGTGCAGTCGAACATCGACTGGTTCGAGTTGCATGGCGAGGCAGACTTCGGCGGTCGGCGAGTTACGTTTCCGGAACTGCTTGCGGCGCTGGCGCGCGGCGATAGCACCATGCGGCTGGATGACGGGTCGCTCGGCATCATCCCGGAAGAGTGGCTTCAGCAGTACGGCTTGCTCGCGGGACTCGGCACAGTCGAGGGGGAGCACCTGCGATTCGAGACGCATCAGGTCGGGCTGCTCGACGCACTGCTCGCAACCCAGCCGCTGGTCGACTTCGATACAAAGTTCACGCAGTTGCGGAACAAGCTCAAAAACTTCTCCGGGGTTTCGTCCGCGAAGGAGCCGGCCAACTTCAAAGGAGAACTGCGCGGTTATCAGCGTGACGGCGTCGGTTGGCTGGAGTTCTTGCAGGACTTCCAATTCGGCGGCTGTTTGGCGGACGACATGGGTCTCGGTAAGACCGTCCAGATGCTAGCGGTGTTGCAGGATCGAGTGAACCAATCCAAAGGAAAGAAGGGGGAACGCCGACCTTCACTGATCGTGGTTCCCAAATCTTTGCTGTTCAACTGGGCTCAGGAGTGCGCCAAGTTCACGCCGAAGTTGCGTGTGCTGGAATATGCCGGCCTTGATCGAGCCGACCTGCGGCCGGAGTTCACCAAATTTGACGTGATCCTCACAACCTACGGCACGCTCCGCCGCGACGTGATGGTGCTTAAAGACATCCCGTTCGATTACGTCGTGCTCGATGAAGCTCAGACGATCAAGAACGCCGGCTCGCAAGTCGCCAAAGCGTCAAGGTTGTTGAACGCTCAGAATCGTCTGGCGCTGTCGGGTACACCGATCGAAAATCATCTCGGCGACTTGTGGTCGCTTTTCGAGTTTTTGAATCCCGGCATGCTCGGCCGCAGCACGGTCTTTCGTGCGCATGCCGCCGATGCAAATAAGCCGGAGTCGCGCGAGTTCCTCGCTCGCGGACTGCGACCATTCATCCTCCGTCGGACCAAGCAGCAAGTTGCTGCCGACCTGCCGGACAAAATCGAGCAGACGCTGTTCTGTCAGATGAGCGAAGAGCAAGAGCGGCTCTACGCCGAGATGCGTGACCATTACCGCCAGTCGTTGCTGGGGCTCATCAAGAATCAGGGACTGGCGAAGTCAAAGATGCATGTCCTCGAAGCGCTGCTGCGACTGCGTCAGGCGGCGTGTCACCCGGCTCTGCTCGACAAGTCGAAAGTTGCCGAAGGCTCGGCCAAGCTGGATGTCCTGCTGCCGCACCTCGAAGAGCTGATCGACGAAAAGCACAAGACGCTCGTCTTCTCGCAGTTCACCAGCATGTTGTCGATCGTACGACATCATCTCGACCGGCGCGGTATTGTCTACGAATACCTCGATGGTCAGACGCGAGACCGTCGCGCCTGCGTCGAACGATTCCAATCAGACGAAAAGTGCTCGCTGTTCCTGATCAGCCTCAAAGCCGGCGGCTTGGGCTTGAACCTGACGGCCGCCGACTACGTCTTCCTGCTCGACCCGTGGTGGAATCCCGCCGTCGAAGCGCAAGCGATCGACCGTGCTCACCGCGTCGGCCAGACGAAGCAAGTCTTCGCCTATCGCTTGATCTGCCGCAACACCGTCGAAGAGAAGATCACCGAGCTGCAAACCAAAAAGAAGGGCCTTGCCGATGCCATCCTGCAGGAGAACGGCAGCGTGCTGGAGCAATTGTCGGCCGAGGACTTGGAGATGCTGCTTTCCTGATGCGTCGTGCTCGGCTCTTTGCGGCCGATCAATACAGCCAGAGCGTCGAACCATCCATTTCCCGCAGTGACGGCTGAATCGTCAGTTGTTCGCGACCGAACCAACGCCGTTCACTGGGGCGTTGTCGCCATTGACGCAGTGATGCCGTGGGGCTGGCCGCGTGAAATTGTGCGCGCTTGGGATCATCAAACCATGAAGCCAGCAGCTCTTGCCAAGCGGGATCGCGGGATCGGCGACGGATGTGAATCGGGTCGAAACCATACCATTGGCCCCGAAGTTCCAGAGTTGGAATGTGATGCTTGCGACCGAGTTCGATGAGGTTCTGGTTGAGTCGAGCGACCTTCGGCAGCAGATCACCAAATTGAACGGTGGTAGTGGGGAAGAACAGCGAGCGGAAGAACCGGAACCGTGCAGGTCCAAGACTCACCGCGCTGGCGATCGGAAGCTGCGTCAGCACAATTCGCGCGGACACCTCGTTCAGGCGTTCGATGCAAGTCGCGACCCACTCGGCAATCTGGTCTGGATCGACGCCGTATAACAAGTCGTTACCGATGTCGGTGATAAGCGCTCGTGGTGGCTCGACGCTGGGAGGCTGGACGGCGAGGTCTTCCCACAAGCGACATTGGACAATGCCCGGCAACTCGCGCGGACCGATGCGGCTCCACATTCCAAACGATCGGCCGTGACCATGAGCGGCGAACAATTCAACTGGGTCGGCGTAAGCTCGACGCAGCCCGTGCCACAGACGCGGGAATGCGAGCGTGACGTTACTGGCTCCAAGCAGGATAACGCGCATTGATGACTCGTTTCGGGCTACCACGGAGTCTCTTGCCGCACGAGCCGTTGTTTCTCCCGGCCGTAATCCAACGTGATCCGCGTGCTCAGGCCGACGAGCGTCACGCGGGCAGCGGCGGGATCATGTTGAGTCTGTACGAGCCGCGTCGGCAGCACATGGTCGCTCGAGCCCAGCAAATCGCCGGACAGCGCGTCGATCGCCTCGACCCGCAGCGCGGATTTGTCCGAACGGGTGCGATCCTGTTGCCGAGCCAGCGCGATCAAGAATGGCAGCCGCGCGATGTCGAGCCGCAGGATCGTGCGTTGCGGCATGGTCCGCATCCACAGTTTCCTGCCGAGCATGCCGGTCACTCCGTCGAGCGGTTGTGGAATCGCCGGCCGCTCGAAGGCGTACAGCTCACCCAGCACCTCGGCATTCGGGACCAGCGTTTCGTTCAGGAAATAGCTCATCGACATCCGGTTGGAGTTGTCGAGGACTCGTTGCAGATTCAGGTAGTAGCGATCGCTGTCGGAAAAGGCTCGCAGCATGTTGGCGCCCCGGACGTCGGACTCGGGCAGCGTCACGTCCAGCTTGACCAAACTGTTGTGAACGTCGATCACGCGCACTCGGCCAGATCGCAGAACCAGCAGCAATTCGCCATCCCTGGTGACTTGCGGCGAAAACGCGGAAGTACCTTGGGGCAGGGCTTCGTCCAGTTCGTTGCGATCCGTCAGTGGGTCCCAAATTCGCATGCGCCGGACGCCGTTCACCTCGATGATGTGAAACAGACGGCGTCCGAACGCGCGACGCGATTGATGCTGATCAACAGGCAGCCGCCCTTGGCGAATCTCTCGGCCGGTTGCGGTTTCGTAAACCGTGAACACCGACTGATCGGAACCAAACACAAACAGCGCTTCGCGATCGCCGAACAGGCCGGTCTCGCTTTCGCCGAGCAATCCTGAATGCGGTTCCAGTTCGCGCCGCCAAGTCACCCGGCCGGTGGCTGGATCAACAACGATCAAATGCTGCCGCGATTGGTACACGCAGAAGCCCGGCCCCACTGGCCCGACTCGCAAGAATTCCTGAGTTACTCGCAGCGGAACGAACGCTGTTTCCCAGGCGGCTTCCGTCTGGCCACGTCCCAGCAACGAGAAGCCCAACATCCGACCTGGACCGCCGACCGGAAAGAAATGGTTGACTCCCGCGGGAGCCCCCGCTTGCAAGCCGGTCGGATAATAACGATCCAACTGCGGCAGGAGTCCCGTCACGACTCCGGAATCGCGATCGACGATCTGCCAACCTGGCTCCTGAAGCGGCCGGAACAACGACTGCGTTTGGAACAGATGCACCCCGATCCCCGCTCGCACCAATGTTCGATTGCGGATGTCGCCGTTGCCAAAACCTTCGACCAGGCGCAACTCACCAGTTCGAGGTCGATCTTCTGAGATCACCACGCGACGCACGTCCCAGTTGGGTCTTTGTCGCCGAGCGAAGGCCTGCCACGTCATCGAATCGCGTGAGAACGCGGCCACGAACGTGCGGCCCGTCACACTAGCCCGACGCACCAGCGAAGGGTTTTCGGCTGCGGCCCCTCGCTGGTGCGTTGGACTAGTGACGTTCAGCGAATCGCCGATCGAAAACTCGACCTCGCCGAATCGGTCTTCCAATTCACCCAGCAGATTGGCGGCCAGCGAGTAAAAACCAAGGTGATCCCAGAGACGCAACATCCGAGCAGTGGCGGCGGCGGCGACTTGGGGATCAGTCGAAAGTCGATCACGAGCCAGCAAAAGTTCCGCCTCTTGGAATTCGCCGCGATCGAGCAGCAAATCCGCCAGTCGCAGGCGCACATCGCTGGCCTGTGGCCAATCGTCGCACAACCGAGCAAACTGCCGCAGTTCGTCGACATCAGACGATTTCAACTTCACGTCGCGCTCTTGATTCAGCAGGTCGTTGACACGCTCCGTGTCATCCGGCGAGTTGGCAACGCGACCGCGCACCTGCCTCAGAAAGCCACGAGCCCAAGTGTCGAGCGACACGACATGCTGGCCATGTTCATCCAATTCCAATTCATGATCGAGCGACAGCGCAGCCAAATCACGAGCGGCCTGCACTGTGCGAACCGGATCGCGCGGCAGAGAAACCTCGCAGATGCGTTGCAGCAATCGCGCTCGTTCACCGGTCGTATCTGCGAGTCGTTCGAGCTGCGGCAGCAGTTCGTCCGCTCGATCAGGATTGCGGCTGAGTTCGAGATACAACGACTCGCGCAATTGCCGTTCCGCTTGCTGACGAAGTTCCGGAGACAGCTCCGATTGCAGCACCTGCTTGAGATCGATGACGGGCGAGGCTTCCGATCCCAACAGCATTCTGAGTTCCGATTCGAGCAGTCGTCGTTCAACCGAATCCGGACGATCTCGCAGCGACGCCAACACCGCTCGCGCCTGCGGATACACGGCGACACGGCCGAGTCCGAGTGAGACGACGACGTCGTCGCACGCGATCAGATTCCCCGGCCACGGTGCGAATTCATGTTCTGCGAGTTCCCTCTCGTCTTCTGACCGAGATCCGCGGCGAATGGCCGCGAGATCAATCGTCCGAGTTACCGCAAAACCTCGATCGTGACCGGTCGCGAGATCGAGACACGCGACACGGCCGGACTTCAGCGGCACAAGCAAGTCATCACCAACCCGCACACCGCGTCCTGTCACTGGCCCGACCAGGTGAGTCCACAACGGTTCGTTCGCATTTGCAGGGCCAGCTTTCTGGGGTGCGGAGTTCGCACTGGAGCCGACCATGCCATCCGCTGGCACTGGGATCGCGCGGACATCGCGCTCACCCACCAGCACGATGCGATCGTCGGTCACCGCACCGATGTAGACCGCGTTGCCACGAGGCAATTGCCACAGCAGCTTTCCGGTAGTCGTTTCGACGCAATGCAACTCCTCGGAGAATCGTGAAAGCAGCAAGGCTCGGTCGCGATGAATGACTGGCCAGGTTGGCGTGCCATCCCAGCCGAAGGATTCCGGAAAGAGCTCTCGACGGCCGCCCGCCTCGCCGATGTGGTAGCCATGCACCCAACGTTGTCGGCCTGTGACCAGATCGACACCGACGAACAATCCCACGTCGGTTGGACAAATCAACATTCCGTCCGAGACCGTCGGTGAACCGACCGGGTTGCGGCGACTGCGCTGCCGGACTTTGAAGAACGGTTCGTCGACCAACGCCAGCCCCTGACACCACAGCGGCTCGCCGTTCGAACCGTCGATCGCGATCAGACAAAGTTGGTTGTTCTTCTCGGCTGTGAATTCGTCGAATGAAAACAGCTCCCCCATTACGAAAAGTCGCTCGTCCACGACGGCGGGCGCACCAAGAAACTGGATGCCACAGCCACGGTGCCCCAACTTGCTTGCGGCGGCCATGCCATCCAACGTCCAAGCTGGTCGCACCTGTGACACCGGTGACTCACCCGTGTTCGATGTGCCGGTCTCGATCGGCAAAGCCACCAACTGCGTTAGCAAGTCGAGTTCTCGTTTCCCGGAATCTTCGTCGACATCTTTGTTGCCCGCCGGTTGGCTCCGCCACGGAATCAAGTCGATGGCGAAAACGTGCCGGCCATCGCTCGACAGCATGCCGCACGCAGAGTTGGTCACGAAACCATCTCGCACCGTGCGGAAACGGTCGGTCTCTCCTGCTTGAGCCATGGCGCGCGGCAGCCACTCGCTGAACGGCAGGGAGGCTGGGAACATCCATAATCGCCGCCCCGTTCGCAGATCGAAGGCAGAGACCCCGTTCAATTCGCGCACGACCAATTGCCCGCGCACGACAATCGGCTCGATCGCCACCGCGATCTGTTGGGTATTGTGTTCGTCCTGATTCACCAGCCAATCCTGAATTGCCGCGCGGTCTGAGGAATTCGCAGCCAATGACACCGGAGTCCAGAGCGGCTTCAACCACGGCACACTGCCGGATGGGGCCGCGTTGCGAGCGAAGTTACCACCCGCCGTCAACCACTCACGCGATGCGCTGGCCAATGCCTTCGGCATCACTTCCATGCTCTGGGTAACCAGTTGTTCCGCCAACTGGGTCGCTGATCGCTCTTCGCCGGCGATCAAAATGTTCGTCGCACCCAGCTTGTCCAGCAGTTCTCGCGCGCGGACATCGTTTCCCGCCAATCGCTGAGCCACCGCCGCTTGCACCATCAAATTCGGAGTCAACCTCTCACGATGCACCGGCTCGGACAGCAATCGTTCAAACAGCCTCGCAGCGACGCGAGTCTCCCCTTTGTCGAGCCAATGTGCCGCCAGCCACCGCGCCGACTCGAACCCTGCCGCTGTGTGAAAGTACCGCCGCATCGTCTCGGTGGCGAAGACCGACCGACCGGTCTGTGACGATTGCTCAAACAAATGCCGTGCGGCAGTGCCAAACAATCGCTCGTACGTTGCCTGTCCCTCGGGCGGCAGTTCACTGAGACCGCGCAGTACCTCTCCGCGAACTTCCAGCCACTGCCCATCGGCACGCAACTTAACGAAGCCGTCGTCCCCGCGATCCAGAATCCGTTGCCAGAGAGTCAACCCCTCACTGATTTGTCCAGCGTCGAGCCGCGACCGACCATCCTTCAACCAACGTCGCAGAGTCGTGTCATTGTTGAGATGAAACGCGGCTTCCGACGACAAATCCAATGTGAGCGTCTCGTTGAGTTTCGGAGTCTTTGGCGGCGCAGCGGATTCTTGAGACCGCCCTTCCGCCGCCGCGAACACCAACCACGCGGCCACAACCGCGAAGCATTCCAGCGCTTTCAACAACCACCGACCTGCGACGCGACTCATCATCGACGCCTTTCGCAGAGAAAACTCGTGACATCTTGCTAGCGTCATGCTGGCACCGCTGCCGACCATGTTGCGAACCCCGCACCGCGATTGTGCCGCGCTTTTGAGAGCGTGCCAATGCCGAATCCCGTCCCTAAGGCCAATGTGCGCTGAATGATTGCCTCGAAGCACGGGTCAACCAATCCACACGGGGTCGGGTTACGAATTGTCCGCCAACAGGTCGTCTTCGTTGACCAGCCGGTGCCCGTGCTCGGTCAAGACCTTGATCGCCATTTCGATGTCGTCCACAGAGATCGCGACCGCACAGCGTCCATCGGGACGACACATCAACGGATACGTGTATTGAATGTTGACCTCGGCTTGCAGCAGCGAGGTGCACAGCGTCACAAACGGCTGATTCCCTTTCGGTAAGACGACGCCGATGATGTCGCTCTCGAAGTACGCGAACCCTGACAGGCTCAGAATCTCGCGGCCACGGTCATACGAACTGAGCATCACCCGAGCAGTCGCACATTCATGTGAATCATTGATACTCAGCGCGATAATCCGCAGGTCGTGCTTTTCGAAGTGCCGCAGCAAGTCGCGCAGACGACCAATACGGTTTTCCAGAAACACGCAGAACTGCCGCAAGCAGGGCCAGTCGTGTGCGCGAGCCGTTGCCTCGGCGACCCTCGATCCATGATCATCAAAATCTGTGGGCATGAGTCACCAGCCTCCATGATCGAGGACGGCCCGCGAACCGCTCAAAGTGAGGAGCCGAGACTGTCTCCGGCATGAGATGTTCGTTCCGCTGCGAATCTGCAATCATGCCGCGCCCTCCGCGCGATGGAGTTGTATCTCGTCTCCTCAAGAAGCGTCAATCAGCGAGTTTCCGATGATCCGCACCTGTCTGTTCGACATGGGCAATGTCCTGGTTTTCTTCTCACACGAACGCATGTGCGAGCAACTCGGCCGACTCTGCGACCGCTCGGCCGAAGACATGCGACGGCTGCTGATCGACTCGGGAGTGCAATGGAACTACGAACGGGGCTGGCTCAGTCCCACGCAATTTCACGAATGGTTCCGGTCGACCACGGATCGTGACGTCTTGTTCGATGACCTTGTGCAAGCCGCCTCGGACATCTTCTGGTTGAATGAGCCGATCGTCCCGGTGCTCGACCAACTGAAATCGCGTGGCCTGCGGCTCGTGCTGTTGTCAAACACGTGCATCACTCACTTCGAGTGGGTCCGAGATCACTACGATGTCCTGCAGCGTTTCGACGCCTGCGTCACCTCGTGCGGAGCAGGTGCGATTAAGCCGGAGCCGCCGATTTACGAAGCCGCCCTGCGCGAGATCGACTGCGAGCCGAATGAGTGCTTTTATACAGACGACATCCCGAGATATATCGCCGCCGGCCGTCAGCACGGATTGCTCGCCGAAGTCTTCACCGACGTGCCATCGCTTCTGGGACACTTGGGCAAGCACGGAGTTCTGAAGTAGCGACTGTCTTGAAAGCCACGCGACGGACTTTGGTGATGTCGAAAGGATCGTCCGCGTAGTCGCGGAGCCGTTTTTGTTCTTCAATCAACGACGGCAGCAGTTGGTTGCTGGCCAACTCGGCGAGATTCGGCCCCAGCAGCGGGTTCGCGCTGTTGGCTTCCGCCTGAGCGCCGCTGGCAGCTTGCGACGTGGCGATCAGTAATCACACGACACTTTCAAGTTCGTCGTGCGACAGATTTTCGTCGATGGTTGTTTAGAAGGCTCGAATCTTGCCGTTGATCTCAGCCCCGTGGAGCAGATTTAGGCGGCGGTCGCGTTCGAATTTGAAGACCGGAAGCACGCCGAGCAGGTTGATTCGGCGATTATCATGCTTTCAGTTCTCGAATTTCAGGTTCACCCGACGTGCCAGCGAAGGGATTCATGGGCTCAACCCCGCTGGCGCGTCGAGCTAATGGTTGGTCGCGAAGAAATTCGCGTAGTAGTCAATCGTTCGTTGCAAACCGTCGGACAGACTGACCTGCGGTCGATAACCGAGCTCGCGTTCCGTCGACGAGATATCCGCCCAGGAATCCTGAATGTCTCCGACTCGCGGCGGGGCGAAAATCGGATCGAACGGGACATTGAGCCGCTCGCAAATCATGCGCAACAGTTCAATGACGCTCAGCGATTGACCGCCAGCGACATTAAAGACTTTGCCGCTGACGTTCGTTGCGTGTACAGCAAGCAAGTTCGCATGAACCGCATTGCCGACATACAAAAAATCTCGCGACTGTGAGCCATCGCCGAAAATCGTGGGGCGACGGCCTTGCAACAGCGCCGAGACGAACAGCGGGATCACTGCCGAGTACGGACTGGCTGGATCTTGCCGCTCACCAAAGATGTTGAAGTACCTCAGCCGCACAGTTTCCAGCGGATACACCGCCGCGAACGATTCGCAATACAACTCGCCCGCCAGCTTTGCTGCGGCATACGGCGAGAGCACCTGGGACAACTGTGATTCCCGTTTGGGCATCATCGGATCGTTGCCATAGGCGCTACTTGATCCCGCATAAATGACTCGTCGCACGCCAGCTTGTCTCGCAGCGTCCAAAATGCAGACAGTTCCCGTGACACATGCGGTGTGAACGGCAACCGGGTCTTTGACGCTCAACGGCACAGAAGCCAACGCGGCCTGATGGAAGATGACTTCAACTCCCTTTGCCGCGTGACGCGCAGTAATGGGGTCCGCAACATCTCCGTGAAAGAATTCAACTCCATCCTTCAGATGAGCCAGGTTGTCGCGTGAGCCAGCACAAAGGTTGTCGAGCACCCTGACTCGGTGGCCTTCCTCGACCAACCGCGTCGCGATGTGCGATCCGATAAACCCTGCTCCGCCAGTCACCAAATACGTCGTCACGAAACAAACTCCCCGTCCTGCGCGCCGAAAACACGTCGAACAACTTTAGCACCGGAATCGGGTACGACGGAGAATCGACGTGGCAGAGCGGTCGCTCGCAACCCGGCACAATCGGCAGCCGTTGCGTGAACAGAACATTCGTCGCGTTTACCGTTGAAGGGACGTGGGCATCCGGTCTACTTGCCGTCAGTGCGGAATGGCGACGCGGGCAAGCCTGCTCCGTTGATGAGGTTCGCGTCCGGGTTGTCAGCCCAGGCGTACCGCACGGCCTTCGGCTGCTGAATGTCAGGATGCCAGACGATGACTTGTTCGCCGTCAACGCGAGCCTTCGCTGACAGCCACTTCTGGTCGGCCCCGGCGATGGCGAATCCTTTGAGTTCCTCACCGCTCGCCTTCAATCCCGCCGCGTAGCGGAATGAGAGCACGACTTCTTCTCCGACGAACTCGTAGCCATCTGGAAGCGGACCGGAAGCAACCACTCCCTTTTGGTTGTAGACCTTCGCAAGTGCCCACAGTGCCAATCGCTTGCCGACTCCTTGTTTGTCTTTTGGATGAATGTCGTTCGCCTCACCCAGATCGAGCGTGATCGCCATCCCGGTGTTCGGGACTCTCAGTGTCTTGAGCATTTGCTCGCGAACAGTCGTCCAACCGGTCTCTTCGACCGGCTCCGCTTGGATCCTGTGGAACAGTGGCAATTGCACCCAAGCGACGGGGAAGTCTCCTTGCCCCCAGCGACCGCGCCAGTCGGCGATCAGCGTGCGGAGTTGCAGGCCGTAGTTCTCGGCACCAGCTCCTTGGCGAGCGGAGTTTGCATTTGACTCACCCTGATACCAGATGGCTCCGCGAATCGCATACGGGATCAGCGGTGCGATCTTGCCATTAAACAGAACAGCCGGGTGATGCGAGTTCCGGCGCGGATTGACCGGCTGTTGCGGAATGCGACCGGGTTGCTTCCCCGCATCGCGAGCCTTCTTCGCGGCGACCTTCCAGTCCGCCAGTTGCTTTTCGAATTGAGCCTTTGCTTTCTCTGGATCGTAGCTCGCTGTGTCGTTGTCCCAGCGAGCGAACAACGGCTTGAGTTCCACGAGATCTTTCTGTGCAGACATGCTCGTCCAAGCCTCAATGGGTGTGCCACCGACCGACGAGTTGATCAGTCCGACCGGCAACTTCAATGTCGTGTGCAGTTCGCGTCCGAAGAAAAATGCTGTAGCAGAGAAACTGCCAACGGTCTCCGGGCTGCAAACTTCCCATTTGCCACTGCCTCCTTCTTGAGGTTCTGTCGCCGCGGCCGAGTTCTCGCGGAACATGCGGATGTTCGGTAGATTCGCGGCCGCTTGCTCGACCTCGAAGTCCTTCGACCGCGAGACGGTCATCGCCATATTCGACTGGCCGGAACCGAGCCACACTTCGCCGATCAGTACGTCGCTGATCTTGTGCGTGTTCTTGCCTTTCACAATCAACTCGTACGGTCCACCCGCCTCCCTCTTGTCCAGCTTGATCAGCCACTTGCCATCAGCTCCGGCCTTGGCCGATTTCGATTGCCCGGCAATCGAGACCGTTACCTCTTCGCCGTTGTCGGCCCAACCCCAAATCGGAGCCGCAATGTCTTGTTGCAAAACCATGTGGTCCGAGATCACCGCTGGCAGTCGTACGTCAGCTCGCGCGGCGAACGGCATGAGCGAAAACAGGACGACGATCAAAGCCCAACTCAACCAACGTGAGAGACGGATCATGTTGAGTATCCTGTAAAAACGGTCGAACGACGAGCGAAGGGTGACAACAAGATATCCATCAAGTCGCTTAATGCCACCTTGACACTAAAATTCGACAGTCCTAGAAACCCGCCGGACAGGGACGTCAAATGTTGCTCAAGGACGAGCTTTCTGCTTTTGCTGATGCCGATGCGGCCGATGAGCCGGTCGTGAACGGACAATTGCCGACACGATTGCGGCTGTTATGCGTCGGGCCTCGCGAACCTTCTTGGGTCGGACTGACGCTGCAGTTGGATGCCGAAGGAGGCATCGAACCGCAATTTCGCTGGGTCTCGTCCGCGACCGAGGCTCTGACTCTGTTGCGCGATGACTCGTTCGATGCCGTGTTGATTGCCGCAGCATCTGCCGACAGCCGAACAAACCCTTTTGCAGAAGCGGCATCGTTGGTCAAGGCGATTCGCGCGAGTGGCTGCGAAGACCCACTTGTGCTGTTGGCACCGTGCATCTCGGATGCCGATTGGCTCGACTTGTCCCGCGAGGAATGCGAGCTGCTGCAATCATCTCGGTTATGGGATTCGCCTGCACTGGCTTCCGTGCTCAAACGGGCCATCTTTCGCAGCGAGCAAACTCGGCAAAGCCGGCGGCTCGAAATTGCACAAACCAAACGGATGGCTCGCGAGCGAGACGAAGCCGAACATTTACTCAACCAGCAGCGCCGCATCATCGATGACCTCGATGCCACCAACGTCACGCGACAAGCGCTGCTCGACTGCTTCGGCCAAGTGACTCCGTGCCGCACCGCGTTGCCGCCAGAGCTCAACAACTACTACCAGGAGTTGCTGCGGACGTACGTCATTATGGGTTCCGGCAACCTTGGTGGCGAAATCGCAAAGCTGGCCGATCTGCTGGCCGTCGCTGGCTGCGGACCGCGCGAGGCATTGAGTCTGCATCTGGAACGAGTCGAGTCCCTCGTCGGTGGCTTGGGGAATCGCAGCACGCGACACATTTTGGCTCGCGCAGATTTGCTCGCGCTGGAGCTGATGATCCATCTGGGCGAGTCGTACCGCCGCCGTGTGTCGGTCTGACCTGTCCGACCGAGTGCCGTGAGCCGACAGCCGATGGCCGTTATCCTTTTCGGCATGTCACATTTCACGACCGGACAATTCCTGCGACGCAGCCTGCGGCATCATGCGCGCTCACACGTCGCCGTCGCGCTAGGTGTCGTCGTGGCGGCGATGGTGATTGGCGGGGCGTTAATCATCGGCGATTCGGTGCGAGACAGTTTGAAGTCGCTCAGCCTCGTTCGACTTGGCAAAGTCGATCACGCGCTGATCAGTCATCGCTTCTTTCGCGAGGCGTCGGCCATCACGTTGAGCCAGCAGCCGGAATTCGCCAAACGGTTCGCGGTGGCGGCTCCCGGCTTGGTATTTCCCGCGAGCCTCGAACGCCGCGCAGCCGATTCGGCGAGCCAGACACGCTCGGCCGGAGTGACGATTTACGGCACCGACGAACGATTGTGGTCGTTGCTGGCGACTGAGCAGATCGCGCCGCCAACTGCAGGCGGAGTCGTATTGAACTCGCTGCTGGCCGAGCA
The DNA here is from genome assembly GCA_016872645.1 of Planctomycetota bacterium. GTDB lineage: Bacteria > Planctomycetota > Planctomycetia > Planctomycetales > Planctomycetaceae > SXKJ01. The sequence goes on from VGZH01000038.1 coordinate 45,460, forward strand.
ACTGCGTGCTCGCGTCGGTGATGAAGTGATCGTCTGGGTCGAGATTCCCGCGACGATCCCGCGCGACAGTCTGCTCGGTGGTCAGGAGGAGCAGTCGTCGCAGGAGGTTCGGCTGAAAGTCGAATCGGTGCTTCCGGCGTCGGCCGGAGCCGGTCGGTTGGCATTGCAGCCGAGCCAGCAGGTGCCGAAGGTCGCGTTCGTCAATCTGCAAGACTTGCAGAAGGAACTGCGCCTCGAAGCCGTCGAACGTTCGAGAAACAAGCCTCAGGCAAGCCGCCCAGCGCGGGTCAATGCACTGTTCGTGTCGGCTCGAGAATCACGCGACGGTCAAGGGGACTCGGCGGTCGCGGCCGCGAAGGCGATCACGCTCGCGCTGCGCGACTCGGTAACGTTAGACGATTTGCATTTGCGCCTCGTTCGCAATTCATCGGGCCGGTACACGTCGCTCGAAAGCGAGCGGATGATTTTGGAAGACTCATTGGCCAAGACAGGAGAACAGATCGCCGCTCAACTGAAGCTGCCGACCTCTCCCGTGCTGGCATACCTCACCAACGAGATCAGCCGAGTTGGCGACGACACGGGAAAGAAGTTCTCGATGTACTCGATCGTTGCCGGGGTGCCCGAACCGTCGAACTTGGCGGCACCGTTTGGTCCGATCGAGCCGCAGTCTCCGCCGCTCGGAAAGAACGGAGTGTTGCTCTGCGATTGGCTCGCCCAGGATTTGGGAATCTCGGCCGACGATCGCCAGGCACAAATCCGAGTGAAGTACCACAAAGTCGGCTCGAAGGGAGAACTGCCGGAAGAGGAGTTGACGTTCGAAGTCCGCGGCATCCTGCCAATCGACGGCATGTTGGCCGGTGATCGCGGGCTGATTCCGACTGTGCCGGGGATCACCGATGCGAAGACGTTCAACGATTGGAAGCAGCCGTTTCCGATGGACATCCGCCGAATCCCGAAACGGGATGACTACTACTGGAATAAGTATGGCCCGACTCCGAAAGCGTTCTTCGATCTCGATGCCGCGCGCGAGTGGTGGTCCAGCCGCTACGGCTCGACAACATCGCTACGAGTGGGTGTGACCGACGGTCAATCGTTGGAACAGTCTGCGAAGTTGTTCGAGTCCGACTTCTTGAAGGCACTTCCGATGGACTCGATCGGGTTGGCTATCCAGCCGGTGAAGTTTCTTGGACTGCGTGCGGCGAGCGGGACGACCGATTTCTCCGGGCTGTTCATCGGCTTCAGCTTTTTCATGATCCTGTCTGGCTTGATGCTCATCAGCCTGCTGGTGCGACTGGGAATCGAACGCCGAGCCAGCGAGATCGGTTTGCTCTCGGCGATTGGTTTCTCGCCAAGTCGCATCGGTCGCGTGCTGTTGCTCGAACAGTGCTCGGTCGTGCTGTTTGGAGCGGTGATCGGCATCGCTGCCTCCGCTGGCTACGCGGGGCTGTTGATTTTCGGGCTGGGTACGCTATGGGTCGGGGCCGTCGGAACGACGGAGCTGCGGCTATCCATTCAACCCGGCTCGTTGGTGATCGGCTTCGTGGGGACGTTGCTTGCGGCCGGAGCCTCGGCATGGTTGGGACTGCGCGGGCTGCAAAAGCTCTCACCGCGCGAACTCTTGGCCGGACAAACTGAACTCGTCGATCAGGACGACTCGCGCGCGGCACGGCGTAGTCGGTTGCTGCGGATCTCCCGTTGGTTGCTGCTGCTGTCGATCGCGCTATCGGTGCCAGTCATTGTTACTCAAAGTGGGGCGGGCGAAGCGTTCGCTGGACTGTCCATCGCGACGGTGGTGTTCTTCCTCGTAGGCATAAGCACGCTCGCGGCAGCGCTCTGCCGGTTCGCGGCATGGCTGGATGGAGATCGTTTCGCGTCGATCATCGGCTCCGGGCAAGTGGCCCTGTTGCGGTTAAGCCTGAGAAACGCCATCCGTCAACGACGAAGAAGCCTGTTGTCACTGGCGTTGATCGCATCCGCCACGTTTCTCCTGGTGGCAGTCGCGGCGGGACGACGAAATCCCGCCGTCGAAACGCCCGATCGAGACTCCGGCAATGGTGGATTTCTGTTCGTCGCCGAATCGACGACCCCGCTGATCCACGATTTGAGCACATCCGCCGGCCGCAACAAACTTGACCTGCGCCCGCAGCCGGAAACGAATGCAGCCGCACTGTTGGAGAGAATGAAACTCGCTTCTTTCCGTGTTCGGCCGGGTGAGAACGCAAGTTGCTTGAACCTGTATCAGACGCGAGTGCCAACAATCCTCGGGGTTCCCAAGGGGCTGTCCGGTTTCAAATTTGTTAATCCACCACGATTCAAGGCCGGCCCTTGGGCGCTGCTCGATCAAGCTAGTTCCGACGGCGCGATCCCGGTCATCGGCGACATGAATACGCTGATGTATTCGCTGCACAAAGGAGTCGGCGACACGATCAAGATCCCCGACGATACGAATCCGAAGGCGACGTTGCGGGTCGCGGGAATGCTCGATAGTAGCGTCTTTCAAGGCGTGCTGCTGATGTCCGAGGAGAACTTTCTCAAGCTGTTTCCGGAGCAAGCGGGGTTCCGGTATTTTCTAATCGGCGACCAGCGCTTCGAAGACGGCGGCCAGGAGTTGTCGAAAGACGAAGCTCGCGAGTTGTCCGATTTACTGGAGACGGGACTCGCGCCGTACGGCTTCGACGTCGAGCCGATCGGAGATCGCTTAGCGAGTTTTCTCGCGGTGCAGAATACCTACTTGAGCACGTTTCAAACGCTCGGCGGTTTAGGGTTGCTGCTGGGAACGTTCGGTCTCGGCACAGTCATGCTGCGAAACGTGATCGAGCGGCGCGCCGAGTTGGCTTTGCTGCGCGCGGTCGGCTTTCGGCCATCGGCGATTCGACGGCTCGTGTTGTTCGAGAATGCGTTGTTGCTGGCGTGCGGATTGGTGGTCGGGACATGTTCCGCGCTGCTGGCGATGCTTCCGCATCTGCTGAGCACCGGAGCTGACGTGCCGTGGCTGTCGGGAGCGGGATTGCTCGTCGGCATCTTTGGTGTCGGGCTGCTGGCCGCGACCGGTGCGACGGCGGAAGCGGTACGGACTCCGATTGTGGCATCGCTGCGCGGCGAGTAGGTCAGCCTTTCCAGACTGATCGGAATGGCGATCGGCGCGGTGTTGCCAATTCTGGTCAGGCTGGAAAGCCTGACCTACACGCTGGCTCCCAACTCGCGCCGCAACGTCTCGAAGCGTTCCACGAGTTGCGACAGTTGAGCGCTGAGTTCAGCCACCGATTGCTCCAGCGTGGCGATTCGCGATTCAGAGGCCGACGAGGCGGGTGTGCTGTGCGGCGATGGCTCGGACTCCTCGCGAGCGGACGAAAAATCGCCGGCGGTCAGCGTCTTCCCTTCGTCGGGTTTGTAGAAGTTGTGATCAACTTCGATACCACGAACTTGCAGCGGACCGTTGGCTTGGATGAAACCGGCTGTTTGCAGTGTCTTCAGCTCATCCCGCAGTTGTTCGATCGTCGGAATATCGTGCATCCGGCTGGCTCGCGTGCGGAGGTCGCCCACCGATTGTCGGCCACGCAACCACAGCTCCGTCATAATCGCCAATTGGGCCTCCTTGAACGGAAACCGCTTGCGAGCGTAATGCCGGTATCGCTCGGATCGCCCGGATTCCGTGTGGACGACGGCGGCCAAGCCCATCTCGCGGAGTTGATCGACTGCTCGCAGCACGTCGTCCTCGGAGTACTCTGACAGCGGCGAGCGGTTGTTCTTCTGATTGCAGCCGGTCGTGAGCGCCTTGAGCGTCAGCGGGTAGTACTCCGGCGTTGTGATTCCTTTTTCGATCAACACGCCGAGCACGCGCCGCTGAGATTTGCTGAGGATTTTGATGGGCGGAAATTGGTCATCGGAGTTGAGGTTGACGTCGGACATGGGCATCCTGTTCCAGGCGAAGTTTCGTATTCCACTTTGTGCTTCGATAAACACTAACCCGAAGTATCAGCGAGGGCGAGCGCTCCAACGACTTGGATTTGTAAACGTCGCGGAGCGCTCGCCCTCGCTGGCGCTTCGGGTTAGGCTGTGCAGGAACTCCAACGTCGAGTCGTTGCTCATTGTCCCGGAGTACGGATCATGTTTGCTCGTCATGTCGGATTGCTAATCGCGCTGCTGTTGATGCCGTTCGGTTTGAGTGCCGATGAAACTGCCAAGCCGGGAGACTCGCGCTACGAGATTCGGGTCGACCACGATCCGAATGGGATCGGCAAGTTCTACATGGGGCGCGAGATCGCGCACGTGATGGGCTTCGGTCCTGGCGGTCAGGGAGCGGAATGGCTTGAAAGAGCCGTTCGCGAGAAGGAAGAAAAACTGACGCTGCTGATCAAGTCGCTGGACCTGAAGCCGGGCATGGTGGTGGCCGACATCGGTGCCGGCAGCGGCGTCATCAGCGTGCTGATGGCCGAGAAGATTCTGCCCGGCGGCAAAGTCCTGGCAGTCGATGTCCAACAGGAGATGCTCGACCGGCTGCGCGAGAACACCAAGAAGCTGAAGATTACCAACGTCGAACCAATCAAAGGGACGCAGAAGACGACCGCTCTGAAGCCGCGGTCGGTGGACCTCGCGATCATGGTCGATGTCTACCACGAGCTGGAGTTTCCTTACGAGATAATGCTGGACATCTCGAAGTCGCTGAAGCCGGGCGGACGAATCGCCTTCGTGGAATACCGTAAGGAAGACCCGGATGTGCCGATCAAGCTGATCCACAAAATGACGGAGGAACAGGTTAAGAAAGAGGCCTCGCTTCCGGACTTCGGCCTGAAGTGGACGAAGACGATCGGTGTCCTGCCGTGGCAGCACATTGTGCTGTTCGAAAGGCTGCCGAAACCGGAACGCTAGTTGTTCGGTCGCTGCGACAAACAGCGATTGCGCGCTTGCTTCACTGGTTTGCGACCGTCAGAATACGCGTCTCATTTCGGTCGGTTGAACGGGTTTGCCGCTTCGGCCGCTGCTGTTCCAACCCACGTTGAAGTTCACACACACTCCGAGACAACCTCTAGGGACACACCATGTCATTGAAACTGATGCCGGGAGCAACTGTCGGAATCGATCTGGGGACGACTTATTCCACGCTGGCTCAAGTCGACAAGGAAGGCAAACCCGTCGCTCTCAACAACGCCAATGGAAAGACGATCACTCCGTCGGTCGTACTGCTGGCTGACGATGGCAAGGTCATCGTTGGTCCCTCGTTTGAACGCATTGCTGTTGAAGATTCGTCACATGTTATCGAAGCCATCAAACGCGAAATGGGAAACAAGTCCTACTTCGTCGTCTATCAAGGCAAGAAATTGACTCCCGAATTCATCTCCGCGTTGATCCTCAAGAAACTGAAGCAGGACGCTGAAACTCAAGTTGGCCCAATCGCCAACGCGGTCATCACCGTTCCCTACTATTTCAATGACGTGCGCCGCAAAGCAACGCAAGATGCCGG
>VGZH01000039.1 GCA_016872645.1 Planctomycetota bacterium
GTCCGCGGCGGGAATTCGTGGCGAGACCGCCGTCGTCAGTTTCTCAGCCAATTCCCTGCGCGAGACGACGCAACAACGCACGTTTCGCGCTCATCGAGGCCGCTGGGATGGCGAAGCGTTTGGCCTGTGCGCTCGCCGCGATTGGCTGCAAACTCGCGGAGCGAGGCCGGTGGTCTACGGTGACGATGCGACGTGGCCAACTTTGACGGAAACGGAGCGACCGTTCTTTCAATTGAAAACCACTCGCTCGCGTCGCGGAGCCAAACTCATCGACTGGTCGCGAGAAGCCGAATGGCGAGTGCCGCACGACGTCGATTTGTCCGAGGCCAGCCCCGACGACGTTGTGCTGTTCGTGCCAACACAGGGTGAAGCCCGGCAACTCGCCGCCATCAGCCCGTGGCCGGTGCTCGTGTTGCCTACTTCCCAAAATCCTTCGGCAACTCCAGCGACCACACCTCGCTGCTGAGCGGTTGCGCGTGGCCACCCGCGATCCAGAGCTTGTCTCGAAAGACGTAGCCGGAGTGCTCGTGACGCTCTTTCCAAGTCACTTCGGACTTGAGCTGCTTCCAGTCTTTGCCATCCTTGGAATACCACACGTCGCCCCAATTCTTCGACGGATTGTTCGACCAACCGCCGAACACCCAGATGTGATCGCGGTACACCACTGACGAAAACCACAACCGTGGCGACCAGCCAGCGTGTTCGGTCAGTTGCGTCCAATGCTCGCCATCTTCCGAGCACCAGACATCGTTGACTCCGTGATACTTCGGGACGTAGTTGCCGCCGCCGAAGACGTACATCTTGCCATTGAGCACCGCCGCCTGGTGATACGCTCGCGGAGACCAACCGGCGTTGGCCGTGTGCTGCTTCCATTCTTTGCCGTCGGCTGACGACCAGACGTCGTTTTTCAAACTGCTGTCGTCGCCAAAGTAGTAGTTCTCAGTCCCGCCGAGGATCCACATGCGGCCTTTGAATTCAAGTGCCGCCGCCGCGATCCGAGGAGTCCAGCCCGCCTTCGCGGTGGCCTGTTCCCACTTCGTTCCATCGGTGGACCACCAGACTTCGTTGCTGGCCGAATGCCCCGGCAAGCGGCCGTTGTACCAACCACCCATAAACCACATCTTGTCTTGAAACGTCAGCGTCATCGGCAAGTCACTGTGCTTCCACGGAGCATCCTCCGTCACCTTCTTCCAGGTCTTGCCATCGGGGGAACTCCACACGTCGCGCGGCGGAGCGTGATACGAATCGAACCAGCCACCGAAGATCCACAACTGATCTTTGAAAACGACTTCACCCTGCGAATCGCGAGGCTGCCAACCGGCTTTGTCGGTGACTTTGACCCAATCGTGCACTTTGTCATCAGCGTTCGCGACGGACAAAAAACTCAGAATGAGCACGAGTGCAAATCTCATGGGGCCTCCAAGGAAAAAGCTACGGCCGGCAGCGTAGGTTGGCACTCTGTCACGACCCGCACGGTCGAGATGGAATCCCAAGCCACTCTATTCTGCCCGAGTCGGCTTGAATTTCCAGCGTTCGTCGAAGAAGTCCGCATCGACAATTTTTCCGGGGTATCGTGGATTGGGCGGAGTGCGGACATCGACAATCGCCCAGTCGGGCAGCTTGGGAACTTGGCGTGCGTTGTTGAGGTAGTCGTACTCGCGATACGTGAAGCTGCTATTGAGCACGACGTACCGATTCGGATTGAGCGGGTTCGGATAGATCGCGATCGGAGCGTGATGCTCGGCCGAGAACTTGCGATCGCCAACGACGATTTCGGTATCTCCCCAGCGGATTGGCAGTTTGTCGGCGATCGTCTTCAGAACCGCGTTGCTGGTCGGATCGCCCCATAGCACGAGGTTACTGTTGGCCATGTCGGCATCGGTGATCGCCGTATCGTCCTTCACAGGAGCCTGACCTCGAAACTGCTGCCTCCAGTGGACGATGGCGTGGCTGAGTTCTGACTGCGTCCATTTTTCAATCGCCTCGTGCGACGATTTGCCGGTCGGGCGTACGAAGACAAACGAATCGAGAAACGCATCGTCGATCGGGCCTTGCAGACCGTGTCGTTTGCGAAGCCCGTCGTTGGGCAAACTGCCGACTTTCCAATTCTTCCCCTGCTTGTTGAGCGACACTTGCCATGAGCGATCCGAACCCGCCTTGGGTGCCTCAACCAATTGTTCCTTGCCACCCTCATTGATTCGCACGGTGACGGGCAGATCAGTACTGAACGACACATGTCCCGGTGGGATCGCCAGGGTCAGCGCGTCGATGTTTGCGAGGTCCAACACAACCTCGGCATTGAGCGGATTTGGTTGGATCGAGGCACGCACGGACCCCTTCTCCCAATGTTCGCCGAGCGCATCGACCGTGACCCATTTCATGCGGTTGTAGCGGAGCGTGTAGGTCGTGAAGCGAACGGCGTCGGGAACAGCTAATCGACCGAGAGCCATGATGCTGTCGATGCGTCGATCGACTTCCAGTTTCGTGACGGGATGATAGGCGTGTGCCGTATCGGGGCCGATCAGATGCGTGAGCTCAATCCCTTCGGCCTTTAGTGCGGCGGCCATGATGTCAGCCGCTTGCTTCTGGCGATCTTTGTCTCCGCTGTAGGCGACCGTCGGCAACTGAGCGAGATTCGCGGCCCAGTCCGTGCAGTCATACATGTGCCACAACTTCTGTTCGTACCACGTCGGTTCGAGCGTCTCGTTCTGAAAGACTTTGAGGAAATCCGGCGTCTCCGAGAAGCCAGCTCCCGGGGCGGCTGCGGCCCAGCGATCCGTGTAATGCACCGCGAACTGCCAGCACGCCGCACCGCCCATCGAGAACCCGCGCACCGCAATGCGATCATCGTCGATGCGGTAGCGACGCTTCACCGATTCGATCGCTTCGAGCGAATCAATTTCGCCGGCCAGCTTATTCGCGTTGCAGTAGCGACCGTAAGGATGCAGCACAATCGTGTCGGCTGGCGTGAACTGCCCTTTGTTCTTGCGACGGTCTTCCAAAAAATTGACTTCGCTGAGCACTTCGCCTCGGCCATGAAACCACAAATCCAATCGCCAGCGATGTGGTCCCGTCGACATGAACGACTCCGGCACGACCAATCCGTACGGCTGCACGCTGCCGTCGATCTTCGAGACGTACCCGCGCGGCACGAGTCCCGTCGCCGTCGTCCACGAAGCCTCGCCACGCTTCAACTGCTCCGCGCGAGCCAGCCCATCATTGAGCAGCGATTTCGCTGTGTTAATTTCCTGCGGCTTGAAGAACTCGTGATACATCAGTGCGTCATGCACCGCCTTGTGATAGATCTGCACGTCGGGCAACAGCTCCTGTGTGCGAGCGTCCTTCTTCTGAGCCAGTTCGTCGATGGCAACCTTGAGCTTCTTGAGCCCATCTTCCAGGTCATCCCGTTCTGCTTCCGGCACTTCGATCCCCGCCGGAGGAATTGGACGAACCTTTTCCGCTTGATTGTCCGCCGGGCCATCGGCAAAGGCCGGGACACAATGGGCAGAACACAGAACGGCCACAAAAACAGAAAGCCAAGTCCGACGCATGATGCTGCTCCACAAGGCGAGTGCCTGAATTGGCCGCAAAGAGTATCAACCTCGTCGCGATGACAACACACAGTCGCCACTCACAAGAGGCTGCCTCTTGAGGCGAGATTTCTTGCCCACCGTTTCCTGAGCAATTAATCCGTCGTCGCCTCCATGAGTCGCGCTTCGTAGATTTTCGTGGCCTCGTCGTAGGCGGCTTTGGCGACGGCGCGTTCGGGTTCGCGGATTTGGTTTTTCTTCGCGTTCCAGCAGACATCGACGGCTTGTTTGCACCAGTCGATGCTCTTCTTGCTGGCTCGAACCGGTTGGTCGCCGACTTCGACCCAGATCGGATTCGTGTGAACGCTCGGCAGGATGCGCACGGCGACCCAGCTTGATTGTTTGATCGGGATGTCGAAGCTCAGCGGCTGAGTCTTGCCGTCGGCGATGATGTTCTTCGTGGCGGCGACTTGGCCGTTGACGATGATCTCGACGGGGACTTCGCGCGTCTGGCCGACTCGGCAGCGTTCGATGTGCCAGTACGGTTTCGCATCGAGGCGGCGTTTGCGGATCGACTCGGTTTGCTCGTTCGGCTTCTCGGCTAGCATTGCATTGACATCGAACGAGACGGTCACGTTGCCAAGTTTGGCCAGTTCGACCGTGCTCAACTTCTTCGATGATCCCGGTTCACCGACGCCGACTCCGTTCAATTTGAAGTCCAGGATGTGGCTCAGTCCGTCACCGCAGTAACTGCGGCCGTCGCGGACTCCAAGAATCCAGTTGTCGAAATCGAGCGGCTGGTCTTTGTTGAGCTTCACGTAGATACGGCCGAGTCCCACCTTGTCGCCGTAGATGCAGGGGAAATCGGTTTCACCGCTGATCTTCGCTCGGAAGCCGGCGTTGAGCGTGTGGTACCAGACGTTGAGTTCCCAGATCGACGGCGTATCGACGGCGCTGATGAAGTGGCAGACGTCGTGAGCGACCGTGACGACGTACTCGTTCGCGCCGATGCCGTCGAAGCGAGGCATTGCGTAATCGGGCAGCTTGTCGGCGGCTTTGCCTTTCCAGCCGTCGGGCGCGGCTCCGTAGCCCTTCAGCATTTCGCGCGAGCCGTCGGGCATGATGTCGGGCAGTTGCAGGCCCCAGCCGCTGTGGCTGTAGCCGACGATGCCACCTTGATCCTTGCCCCACTTCAGCACCGGCAGCGTCCAGCTTGGCCAGTCTTCGAGCACCTTCGTGTTCGGGTAGTCGTCCTCGGTCAGTCGCAGCAGACACAAGTGGCCGGCGTGCGACGACGGAAAACCGCTGACCTCGATGTCGTACCGCATCAGGTAATTCGGCCGCGAGAGGGCTGACGTCTTCCCCTCGAAGTACTGCTTCTGCGAGTACCAGCACGGGCCCCAGCTCAGCACGCAACCGACGTTGAGGTCTTCGCCCAGAATGTGCCGCAGCATGTCAGCCGGCGTGACGCCTTCGGTCGGGCTGTCGTAGTGAGCACACCCGGCCGCGTGAACGTGATGATCTCCGGAGTACCAGCCACGCGTCGCCGAATGTGTCCAGCGACTGAGCTTGTAATCGACCTTCTGGCTGACCCCGCCGCTCGACACCGTGAGCGGATGCGTCTGCACGATGTACTCCGGACCGCGGCTGACTTCGACGGTGTATTCCCCCGGAGCCAGCGACACCGATTCGCCATCGGCTCGGTAAATCTGATTGTGGAAGAAGAAGTCGGGTGAGAGCCGCCGTGCCGGATTCGGATACACGTTGCCTCGCTTGTCGCGAATGACGAACGCCGCCGAGGTCGGCTCGCCATCAAAATCCTTCACGCCGAGCACCACCTCGACCGACGGAGCCGCGTGAAACAGGATCGGCACGGTGTTGCGAAAGCCCAAGTCCTGCGTCCCCTGTCCCACGTTGAATCCGAGCTTCGCCTCTCGCCGCCCGATCTCGCGCGAGTAAAGCTGCATGATGCGGTACTCCAGCGCCAAACCCGACAGCGTCGGCTTCAGCGGCTGCTTGTCGAACATGGCGATGTCGAGAAATCGATGCGGCACATCCTCCGGCTTGACGAGTTTGTCCTTCTCATCGGTCAACGGCTTCTGCCGAGCATTGACTGACCCGCGCATGTAAAGCGGAGCCGCATTCGGACTCTCCGGCTTGAGCTGCGGCGTGATCCCCGCGTCATTCTGCACCTTGACGAGAAACGTCGCCCACCCCCCTTGCATCAACCGCTTCGCCACCGGCCCCTCGACGACCGACACTCGGCTCTCCGGATTGATCGTCACACCCACAACGCAATGCGGATCGAGTATTTTTTGGATCGCGCGATTCGCCGTCTTCGCATCCGTCTCCTTGAGCGCGGCCTTCAACGCCTTCGTGTCCTCCGCCGGCAACGGAGCACCGACAAATTCCAACGCCTCAAGCAACCGCTCCGTCGCCGCGACAAGGGGCTGCTGCTCAACCTCCGTAACCAAAGGCAAGTCAGCCGCGAAACAAGTCGACGTCGCGAAGACCACAAACAGAGACGCAAAGATCGTTCGCATGGGAAGGCTCCTTGAGGTGAGGAATTACACTGCACCGTAAGCGATCAAACGTGAAATCAAGTAGATGGAGAAACCGATGAGCAAGATGGAAAGTCCATTTCTCCAATTCGCAACCTTGCCGTAAGCATTCTGTCGAATGCAAAGTCCGCAAACGAGTCCTGTCAGCCACGACGTAGGTGCCGCGAAGGAACAAAACTCGGAAGGCGATCTCACACCAATCATGGAAAACGCGATAGCGAGAAAGAGGCACAGCCACCCAATGAGCAACAAGATCAATCCGGGGCTCTCGTTCCATGCCTTCGCGAACTTCATGATTCGTCGTCCCCTGCGAATCGACGTAATTGCATCCCTTGCAGGTCGCGGTGGCAAGTAAGACGATGGGGTTGTCAGTGGTCCGTTGTCCGTGGTCAGTTGCAACGGACTACGGACGACTGACAACGGACCAAGGACCAACCTCGATGGACACCGCTGCCGATTTGCTCGATCCCGTTCCGATACCCGTATCGCCGCCTAAGGAAAAACTGCGGCGGCTGAAGGTGGCGGAGTGGGAGCGGTTTCAGCGCGACGGGGTTTTGGTGTTCCGGCAGCTCATTCCGGCGGCGGTGCGCGAGCAGATGCTGGCCGTGACGCTCGACGGTGTCGAGCGGGAGATTGGGCCGATCGAATACGAAGCCGAACTGCACTATCCCGGCGCACCGGCCTCGCTGGCGGCCGAGGGAGGCCGCACGATTCGGCGGCTCAAGCAGGCGCACTCGCGGCATTACGTTTTCACGCAATGGCTAAGTGAACACGAACTGACAGATCGGCTGGTCGATTTGCTGGGGCCGAGGCTGGTCATGCCGCTGGCGCATCACAACTGCATCATGACCAAGCAGCCGAAATTCAGCAGCGACACCGGCTGGCATCAAGACATCCGCTATTGGGCGTATCACCGCCCCGACCTCATCAGCGTCTGGATTTCGCTCGTCCCGGAACGGATCGAGAACGGCTGCCTGCGAGTCATCCCTGGCTCGCATCGGATGAGCTTTGACCGCTCGCGATTTGACGAGTCGTTGTTCTTTCGCGGCGACCTGTCGGAGAACCACGCCGTGATCGCCAACGCGGTCCCGGTGGAACTCGATCCGGGAGATGTGTTGTTCTTCCATGCGAAGACGCTGCATTCGGCGAGTCGCAATTACACGACGCAGACGAAGTATTCGGCGGTGTTCACGTTCCGCGCGGCGGATAACTTGCCGCTGCCGGGGACACGCTCGGCCGAATTGCCGGAGTTGATGTTGCCGTAGCCAAAGTGGCACTCCGTCTATGGAATGCGCGCGTGTCAGCAACGCTTTGGATTCTTGGACCGGGCGATCCAAAGCGGTGCTGACACACCGCACTCCAAAGAAGCTACTCGACGTGATATTGGCGAATGAGCTGGCGAAGTGTTTCGATGGCTTGTTTGTCGAGTGCTCCGTCCCAGGCGATCTCGACAGCGGCGGAGCATCCGCCGGTGAGTTCCTTGGCGGTAGCGGTGATGCGGCCACGGTGGTCGTAGCTGTAGACGACTTCGACGGGCGAGCCGGCCGGCAGAGCCTTCGACAGTTGGCTAATGCGGACATCGCCGATGTAGGTACAGCCGGCAACGTCGCTGACTTCTCCTTGCAACAGCCGGATAACGATGTTCTCCGGCATTTCGGTCGTCGTCACAAATTGTTTTTTGATTCCGCAGGGAAGCCGCGAGTTGCGTGGGATCATGACGTGGTGGCGTTTGAGATTCGGATCTCTCGAATCGGTGATCTCGACCCCCAGCGAGTGTGAATTCACATCGGTGGTGGTGATGGCTCGCAGGCGTTTGAGCAGGGCTGCGGACAGCTGGCCATGCGCGTCGGTCGCTTTCGCTTCGAGAATCGCCGCGTGAATCGCAGCTCCCTGCGCCACGGCAAGCTGCGGGTTGAGCACTTTCGAAGGCCGCTTGCCGGTCAGCTTTTCCAGCATCTCGACGACGGCGGGGATCGACGTGCTGCCTCCCACAAGCACAACCTCGCTGAGTTCGTCACGCGAAACATGATTGTGCTCCAGCACGAATTCCGTGGTATCGCGGGTGCGTTGCAGCAGGTCGAGCGTCATCTGCTCAAACTCAGAGCGGGAGAGTTCGACCAGCATGGATTGGCCGCGATACTTGACCTCGATTTTCGTTTTGACCCAATGACTGAGTTCTCGCTTGGCCGCTTCGCACTCGCGCATCAGCGCGTATTTGGCGAGAGGATCTTCTCGTAGATCGATGCCGTACTTCGCGACGAACTTGTCGCACACGAAGTTGAGCACTCGATCGGTCCAATCCAAGCCGCCGAGCATCGTGTCGCCATCGGTCGCCAGCACGGTGAATTCGGTCGGCGTGTACTTCACGACGGTGACATCAAACGTACCGCCGCCGAGATCGTAAACCAGGATCGTTTTCGTCTCCCCGGGAACATCCAACCTGCCGAGTTCACCTTTCGTCCAAGCGTAGGCCAACGTGGCGGCCGTCGGTTCGTTGATGATGTCAACGACGTTCAGGCCGGCAATCTTCGCGGCGTACTGCGTGGCCGAGCGTTTAGGTTGATTGAAGTAGTGCGGGACGGTGATGACGGCATTGCCAATCGGGCCAATCTTTTTCTCAGCGTCTTGCTTGAGCTTCGTCAAAATCAGCGACGAGATCATTTCCGGAGTCATGCGCCGTTCTTGGTAGTGCAACGCAAAACGCGGATTGCCCATCTCGCGCTTGATCGCGATGACAACCCGCGCCGGATCTTGCTGCGCCAACACATCTGCTGGGGGCCCAACGACGATTTTGCCGCTCTCGCCGAGTACCACAATTGAAGCCGTAATCGGACTGTCATGCGAATTGTTGATGACCTCGGGGTTGCCATCCTCGCCCAGTCGCGAAAGCGCCGAATACGACGTTCCCAAATCAATACCGACCGTTTGACCTTCAACAAATTTGATGGCCGCTTCGCTCATGGCACGTCACCGCTCGTCGTGAACGGGGTTTGTCAACTGCCCAATCTTCTCGATTTCGATCGTCACGGTGTCGCCGTTTTTGAGAAACACTGGCGGCTTGCGGGCTCCACCAACGCCGTGCGGTGTGCCAGTTAATATCACCGTGCCTGGGAGCAGTAGCGTGCTACCGCTGAGGAATTCGATGAGCGTTGGCACATCGAAAATCATGTCGTTGGTATTCCAATCCTGCATGGCTTGGCCGTTGAGGATCGTCTTGATGTTCAGCGTGTTGGGATCGGGAATCTCGTCCGCAGTCACAAGGCACGGGCCCAGCGGACAGAACGTGGCAAACGTCTTGCCTCGACACCACTGCCCGCCGCCCCGTTTAATCTGCCAGTCGCGAGCACTCACATCATTCGCGCACGTGTAGCCAAGCACATACTTCAATGCGTCCGCCTTTGAGACATTTTTGCACGGCTTGCCGATGACAACCGCCAGTTCGCATTCGTAATCCACAGCGTCGCTGCGCAATTGTCGAGGCAGCAGAATCGGATCGCCGGGATTGTTGACCGCTCCGGAGTTCTTCATGAACAGGACCGGCCATTCAGGGATCGCTTGATTCCCCTCTTCGGCATGACGGCGGTAGTTCAGTCCGATGCACATCACGTCGACCGGTGCGATCGGAGTCAGCAACTTGGCAACGTCAGCCTTTTCGCCGGTGTCGCGGTGTTGCGCGAAAATATCCCCGTCAATCCGTGTCGTCGAACCGTCGGATTTTTGGCTCCCGAAGTGCGTGTTCCCAATCGAATCGCGATATCGAATGATCTTCATGAATCAAGCTCCTGGTTTTTGAATGGACTCGGAGGGCATTACGACAACTCGCCGCCAGCGTTGCAAGCGAGCGCGACAAGCGCGATTCTTCCGGAATGAACGCCGACCATACGCTCTCCTCAACACTCGATGCGATCCCCTGCCCCACTCTGCCGTACCCCGACGAAGGGAACGTTTGGAATGCGCTGTGGACTCCACCAGAAATCGACCCAACCGCATGGGTCGCCCCCGGCGCAACCGTCTTCGGCCGAGTGCGACTGAAAGCTCGCAGTTCAGTCTGGTATGGCTGTGTACTCCGCGGCGACGGCGATCTCATCGAAGTCGGCGAGGACACGAACGTCCAAGACGGCTCAATTCTGCACGTCGATCACGGCTTTCCCTGCATCCTGGGCAACCGAGTCACGCTCGGTCATCGCGCGCTGGTCCATGCGTCAGTGGTCGGCGACGACACGATGATCGCAATCGGTGCGACAGTTCTCAGCCGCTGCGTGATTGGCGAGCAAGCCCTGATCGCCGCCGGAGCGGTCGTCATGGAGGGGACGCACGTCCCGCCACGCACACTGTGGGCTGGCTGTCCCGCGCGCAAGATCAAAGACTTGACGGACGAGCAACTCGCACGGATCGCTCACGCCTGGAAGCACTACGTCAACAACGGCCAATTGGCTCTCGCCCGATTTGGGAGGCGGCATATTGACGAGTTGGTGAATTCCGCGCGAGCGCATTCGATGGACAGCCAATCATGAACGGAAAGACTGGTCGCTAGGATCAGACTCGCGCCAGCCCGTGCGTTTTGTCCGCCGACAATTGGAACAATAATAATTCCAGTGAACCGAGCGTGTTCGTCTTGCGGTCTGCATCCCGCAGTAAGGACAGTGAACCGACATCCCTTTGAAGACGTCGAGGTGTCCGATGCTGGCTCCCAAAAAAAATCCGACGACGATTCCCACGAAGATTGCCGCTTCGTGATTTACGACCAACGCGCCAACGACGTATCCCGAAAACATTAAAAAAGGTAACCAAAACATTTCCCACAACAGCATCAGCAGAATGTGCATTCGGATCGACATGACGAATCACTCGCACCTTCCGAACGGCGACGCAACACGCATGGTTCTCCACCCAAAAGCAGCCGACTGACGCGGAGTTTGATTCACGGTGAAGTCACCAGCAAACCAGGCGGTGATGTTCCCAAATTATGAATCGTCGCGCTATAATGTCACATCGCACGACCGGTTTGTGCCCGGACATGCGTATCCTTTTCGAACTTTCCCCGACCGAGGAGTTTTCAGCCGAAATGCCTAGCTCGCGAGTTTTACTGTTGATCGTATTGATCTTTACGGCCGCGTTCGCACGGTTAGTGCCGCACATGTACAATGCCACTCCGGTGACCGCGGTCACGCTCTTTGCTGCGGCATATCTGCCAGCCCGACGCTGGAGTGTGCTGCTGCCCTTTGCCGCGATGTTCTTCAGTGATCTGGTACTGTACGCAACCAAAGATATCGCCTATCGCGATCAAGCCATCTTCAACATGCTGTTCGTTTACTCGGCTTTCGCCGGCATCGCGTTACTGGGTCAGTTGCTGCGTCGGCAAGTGACGGCCAGTCGAGTCATCGGAACGGCAGTAGTTGGCTCAATTTTATTTTTTCTGGTCACGAACTTTGGAGCGTGGCTGGCGTTGAGCCAACCTTTGAGTACGGGTGAGCCCGCCTTTTATTCACGCACGCTTGGCGGTTTGATCGACTGCTACATCGCCGGCGTTCCATTCTTTCGCGGGACGTTCTTCGGCGATTTGATCTACACCACCGCACTGTTTGGCGGCCTGGCCTTGCTGGAACGAATCGTTCCACAATTTCAGCAGCCGATCGCGCAACCGACCGTTCAATAGGCGTCGCCATTCAAATCTGAACGGCCGTACGTCCGCGCGAAGTTCGAAATCCGTATTCAATGGCGAACCAATTGGCGTAGCGTTCGCGGTCCTCGGCGCGCGTGTTGCGTGTGTCGAGCACATGTGCAATGTCGTGGATCAAGACGTTGTTGAGGTAAAAGTCCTTGAGTGACTTCGTTGTCGAAGTCAGTGTCCATTCGCGGCCCGCTTCCGCCCAGACACCACCAAACATGCGAGCTTCAATCTGCTGCTGAGGAGTCGGTGGACAGACGTAGGTTTCCACGAGCGACTTCTCGATCGGGTACAGGTACACGCTGGCTCCCCACTGCATTCCGTAACAGGGGAACAAACCTCGACTTTTTGCACGATCGAAGTCGGCAGCAAAGACAGACACTGACGGTCGTGCCGATTGCGCAACGGAAGATCGGCAATCAAGGAGACTGGCGGAGGCGGCGGCGACGCGGTTATTTGGCTGTGATTCCCGCCGTCTTGTACGGCTCACCCGCCTTGGCGACTAAAAATAATTCGGCGGTCGGACGTGTCGTCTCGAATTGAATTGATGGAACACGCGATCCACTATTGCCAAGCAAGTCGCGTTCACCGTTCGCGGCATTCTTTGTTTTGCGGTCTGTCCAGTTGTTCTCGATCGGTTTGTCGGCACTCATCAGCGAATTGAACTTGTTCGCGTCGTAGCCTTTCGCGATGAGCAACTCGGCCTTCGCCGGGCCTGAAAACAAACAATTGCGCCACTTCAGGTCGCCAGATCCTTCCCTTGGCATTGCCTCAAACAACAAACCGGCTTCGGCCTGATTGCGAAACGAGCAATGATCGATCAGCACATTTTTCGCCACCACTCCTTCGGCGAAGCGAATACCGCTGGTTGACCCAGTCACTCCGCAGTTGCGGACGGCCAACGACTCAACAGAACCTTCAAGGAGGACGCCCGCCGACATCGACCCAAAAAAACGGCAGCGTTGCACAGTGACGCGTTGACTCGCCCCACCATTGCCCGACTTGCCGATGTGGACACCAGCCGCGGTCGGAGAGGCTTTCTGAATTGTGTTCAATTCCAAAACGATGCCATCGGCTCCTTCCCCCCCGACCGCACCGCTCAGTTCGATCCCAGCTTTCCCAGGATCCGAGATGACACAATTTCGAACTCGACAGCGTTCGACCGAACCGGAGATGACAATCCCCTTCTCCTTTTGCGGAAATCCCTCCAGATCAATTTTCAGGTTCTCGATCGTCACGCCGCTGCGGTTTTTGATGGTGATCGCTGGCTCGGAAAGGCTGGGAGATGTCAGCGTCGCCGGCTTTCCGGCGGTCTCCGAAGTCAGATGAACTTCGCCAGGAAATGATTCATCGAAGACGATCGCTTCCTCAAATATTTGCCCCGATTTCACCTGGATCAGGAATCTCAGCGGCTTTCCGTTGGCGGCTTTCTCGTGCTCGGCACGGCTCTCGACCGCGGAATGAACCGCTCGGCCGATTGATTTGAATTCGCCACCGGCTCCAACCACCAGCGTGACTTCATAAGCGGCTGACTTTTTTGCTCCGCCCGCCGCGCTGCTCCCCAGCAATTTTTCCGCTTTTCCATTCTTGGTGGAATTCGCGCTGGGATTGCCGGATTCACCCGAACCGCGAGTGCTCCACCAAGCAATGCCTCCGATGACCACGACGCCAGCCAGCGCCAACGAGACGTATCGAACTGCGGGATTCTTGAGCAAGTCGCTGATCGAGTTCGCGGACTTCTTGAGAGTTGGTGCCACCAGCTCCGCACGACTAGCCCCGAAAGACAGCTCGGAGGCGTCCGACTCTGGCGATGGCGATGCAATCACCACTGTTTCCACAAACGAAGGATTACGAGGAACCGACTTAATTGGAGCATCGTGTACTTCTGGTTCGACTTCCTCGGTGGATGTCTCTTCGCTTTGAGCACCGAAGAGCGCGAAAAGGTTGTCATCCTGTCCGGTCTCTGCTGAGGACTCCAAAGGGGTGACGAGGATCGCTTCATTTGCAGCTTGATTGTCAAACTGAAAGTCAGTCGGGGTCTGTGTGGTCTCCGAAGATGCTTCCGCAAAAAAGTTGATTGGGACTGGACCGGGTCCAGCGGAAGTCGTCTTAGGGACAGCGGCCATCACCGGTGACGCCACAGGCGTTGCCACAACCGGGGCGGCAATCGGCACAACTGGTTTCGCCACAGGAGGCAGCGGGGCTGCCACCGGCTTAGCAATCGGAACAGCAAGCGGTGGCGCTGCGACCGGAACGACGACCGGCACGGCAATCGGCGGAGCCGTCGGACTCTGAGTTGGAGCGGCTGTCGCTGTTGTTGGCCGTAAAATGTCACCGGCCGAAGAATCATCGGCGTCTGCCGGACTTTCTACAGAACCCAAGACGTCTGAATTGGGCTTCAGAATCGCCGGGGCACTGTACAAATCTCGCGGCGGAAGAGCCGCTCGCGCACTCGCGTGCGAGAGCGGGAGACGGGACTGTTTCCAATCGGCACCAACATTGTCGGCCAACCATTGACGACACGCTTCGGCGACTTCAGCCGCAGATTGATAACGATCCTCCGGTTTCTTCTCGACCATCTTGTTGAGGATCGCGGATAACGAGACTGGGCAGTCGATCCGCGTATCGGTCAGCGGCGGAAATGGCTTTGACTGATGCCAAATCAGCCTTTGCGTCAGCGTGCCTTCTGTGAACGGCGGATGTCCCGTCAGAAAGAAATACAGCGAGCACCCCAAACTATAGATGTCGGCTCGCGTATCGACCGCGTGGCTATCGAGCGCCTGTTCCGGGGCGAGATAGTCGGCGGTGCCGAGCACTTTTTCATCATGAGCCACCGTCAGCGGATTCGCTTCCGCATCGTTGAAGAAGCGTGCCAATCCCATGTCTAGGATTTTGATGACGCCGTTGGTATCGATCAGAATGTTTCCCGGCTTGATGTCGCGATGCACGAGTCCCGCGCGGTGCGCGTGCTCCAAGCCTTCGGCTGATTGCCGGATGTATTCGACCGCGTCGGCGAAGTTGGCTGGCCCGTTGCGAGCGATCAATTCCTGCAAGCTCTGTCCGGTGACGTACTCCATCACCAGGAAGTGAGTCTGCGAATCGCGGTCCTGAGCACAATCGACGTCATAGGCACGCACGATGTTCGGGTGATCGACCGACGCGACCGCTTGTGCCTCGCGGTGAAAACGGGCGAGGTACGACGCCTCATTGACTCGTTTGGAGGGCAGCACTTTGATCGCGCAGCGTCGCTTCATTAGCACGTGCTCGGCCAGGTAGACCGAACTCATCCCCCCTTTACCTAGCAAGTCCAGCAGCTTGTACTTGCCCAGCGAGAAGCCCTTGTGCTTTCCGGCGAGCAGTTTCTCGGCCTGCCAGCGCGTGACGATCTCGTCACCAACGAGTGCATCGGCGATCGACTGCGAAGTGGTGACGTCGACCCCTTGAGCCTCGTACTGCTGCAACAGCTTTTGAAGCTTCTCCTTGTCGATCAAGCCGCTCTGCCGAACGACTTGCAAAAACGATTCGACAGTCAACTTGAGGGCCATGCGAAACCAACCCAAACATGCAGCGTGATGAGGGACGCGGAATATAGTTTGAAAAAGCGGGGAGTGGTATTAAATCAGTCGATTCTTTGGCTTTCCAGCACGGGGCCACGCTCCCCGAATCGCCGACTTTTGGAAACGGCTGGATTCGTCCAAATCATCGTCCTGTTCCGGGACATTCGCAGTACGAATCGCTGCCACTACAATCGCGCCCTCAACCGAGGAGCCTTACTTTGTCCGATGCCCTGCAAAACAGTCGTTTCCTGAAGGCCGTCCGTCGCGAGCCCACCGACACCACCCCCATCTGGATCATGCGTCAGGCTGGCCGCTACCTGCCGGAATACATGGAGGTCCGCCGCCGCGTGACCTTCATGGAACTCTGCAAACGCCCGGATTTGGCGGCTGAAGTCACGCTGACGGCTCAGCGAGTGCTCGGCGTCGATGCCGCGATTTTGTTTGCCGATTTGCTGCCGATTCTCGAACCGATCGGGTTACAACTGGAATACACCGCCGGCGAAGGTCCGGTGATCCACAATCCGGTCCGAGACGCCGCTGGGATCGACGCGCTACGACCTGTCGATGATGTCGATTCCCTAAAGTACGTTTTCGACGCCGTCCGGCTGATCCGCCGCGATCTGCCCGCCAATATCCCGCTGCTCGGCTTCGCCGGAGCCCCCTTCACACTCGCGTCGTACGCCATCGAAGGGGGTAGTTCGAAGAATTACGCCAACGTCAAACGGCTGATGTATTCTGATTCCGGAGCCTGGACCGCGCTGATGAACTGTCTAACGCACAGCCTCGTCAAGTACATCCTGGCGCAGGTGAAAGCTGGCTGTCAGGCGATTCAACTCTTCGACAGTTGGGCCGGCTGCCTCTCGCCGAGCGACTATCGCGACTACGTCCTGCCGCACACGAAGACTGTCATCGACAGCGTGAAACACTTCGCGCCGGTCATCAACTTCGCAACCGGCAATCCAGCCTTGCTGCCGCTCCTTCGCGAAGGGGGTGGCGACGTGATCGGCCTCGATTGGCGAGTCGATCTGCGGGATGGCTGGAAAACTGTGGGGCACGATGTCGCCGTCCAAGGCAACCTCGACCCAATCACGCTGCTGACCGACATCCCCACAATTCGTCGCCGCGCCTTGGAAGTCCTGGCCGCCGCGGAGCACCGACCCGGCCACATCTTCAACCTCGGCCACGGTATCACTCCTGAAGTCCGCCCCGAACACGCCAAAGCCTTGGTTGAGATCGTGCATGAACTCGGAGCAAGGTAGTCGTCTCGCGCTGCGACCGGGAAGCCGAGCGTTTTATCGACGTCGCTCGTGAGATCATGCCTCATTAGCCATCCAACTTCGTCCTCGCGCTCGGCACTCCTGTCGCGGAGCGACAGGGCTACGATTCGGCACACATCTGTAACAACTCGCTCGGTATCCGTTGCAGTTTGCCAGCACGGTCTACGCAAGCCAGCGTGCTGTGCCCACTGCAGAGCAGCATGCCATCTCGCAACAATTCGTACTCGTGCTCGAGCTTCGCTTCTGTCGCAGCCGTGATCGTCGTCCGCAGCGTCAGCAAGTCGTCGTACCGAGCCGGCACGCGATACCTGCAATCGAGCTTCGCGACGACGAGGAACAAGCCGCCCTCCTCCATCGCTCGGTAGTCGCCCCCTTGAGCCCGAAACAATTCTGTCCGTCCAAGCTCAAAGTAGCAGAAGTAATTCGCATGATGCAGAAACCCCATCGCGTCGGTTTCCGAGTACCGCACCCGAATCTGAATCTCATGTTGTCGCATGGCTAGGCCTGATGCTCTGATTTGACCCACAAAGTCACAAAGGCACGAAGCCAATCGTTGTGTCTTCGTGCCTTTGTGGTCCATCTCATTGTCGTGGTGGATCAATGGCTCGGCGGCTGCGTGTTTTGGAACGCTCTCGCCCGGAACAGGAAGTCGATGATGTTGCCTTCGTGGGGTTGCATCCAGTGGAGTTGGATTGTCTTTACCTCGCCGATGTTCAGGCGGTCGATGTTGGTGGCGTCGAGTAGCTCTTGCGACCACTTGGGGTCTTTCGTCAGGCAGCTCGCGACCAGAGTGGTGCCGATCTTCTTGAGCATTTCGTTCTGCGGGCATTTCACGACCGAGCAGAACGGGAACATG
The DNA here is from genome assembly GCA_016872645.1 of Planctomycetota bacterium. Taxonomy (GTDB): domain Bacteria; phylum Planctomycetota; class Planctomycetia; order Planctomycetales; family Planctomycetaceae; genus SXKJ01. Next base: position 17,450 of record VGZH01000039.1, read on the forward strand.
TACTCGGTGTTCGCAATCGGCGGTTCGGTGCTGCTGCAATGCACGATTGTCGGGCGGAGGAAGTCGTAACGCTCGTGAGCGACGTGGCGGTCGCCGTTGCGGTACTTCGCGGTGACTTCGGTCGCGCCGGGTGCCTTTACCAAGTCTTCGATCTGCGCGTTGATCGCCTTTGCCGCACCGGGAACGGTGAACGCGGCCAGTGGCGATTTGGGGTCGCTCATCGGCAGCGGAGCGACCGGGCCGAGCCGCTTGGCGAGGGCTTCCGCAATTTCTTCAGTATGGCGTGAGGCCCAGATGCCCGAACAGGAAATGCAACTTCGGCCGCTGTTGACAAAGATGCTGTCGGCCATGAGGTCGATGTATTTCTCCCACTGATCGACCATGTCGTCGCCGAGCAGAAACTTCGAGAAGCCCGGCCCGTGAGCCTGCACGCGCGGGTTGCCGTGATAGCGCTCGACGGTCGGCAGGCCGCCGAAGATCATGGCTCGGTTACAGGTCTCCAACACGGCGGCTCCGCATTCGGGACCGCCGGGATAAATACAAAAGACTTCGCGCGGCACGCCGGCTTGGGCGAACGCTTCATAAATTCGGTACGGAGTCCACGGCTCTTGCGGACCGGGTTTGAGCACAAGGCCGATCTGTAACGGAATGACCGGCATCCACAGCGTATGCACGCCGGGCGAGTTCGATGGCAGCACCATACCCAGCACGTTCGTCTGAGCCTGATAGCTGACCATCACGCCTCGGCTCTCCATGCCGTAGCCCTTGGTCAGAATCTCGAACGGCAGCCCACGAGTCAGAGCCTCCAACGTGTGCCGCATGTTGCGCAGGACGTAAGCGTTCTTCTTCATATTGCCAGCACACATGTGCTCGGGGAGGCCAGTCGTCGCCGACTGCATGCGGCAGAACTCTTGCGGGTTTTGCGTCCCATTACCGAGCGGCAACGTGGCGTTCAAATATAAATCGGCGGCCTTCTCGGCCATGCTGCACAGCTGCTCGACGCTGAATTGCCGGAGGATGTCGCGGGCCTTGCCTTGCTTCCGCATGTCCATCTTGATGAGACCAGCGTTCGCGTTATTGACCGTCGCGACCGCCTCGCCGGTTTCAAAGTGGACGATCTTGTCCTTCTCCATGGACTCGTATGGCTGGCCCCAGCGGATCACAGGAATTTCAAGCATGGTTGTTCCTTTGGAGTGCGACGATCTATCTGATCGTCGCTTTCATTTGCGGCGGAGCCGCTTTGGTTGTTCGAGAGTGAATGCGGAAAACAAAACGAAAAGCGGCTCCGCCGCGAGGGAAAGCGGGGATGCATCCCCGCACTCCAAATTAGTAAACCCCGACCGTTGTCGTCGCCGCGAACTCGTGGAACGGTCGCGTGCCGCTGATGCCGTCCCAGGGGTATTTGTCGTGGGGGAGTTCGCGTTCGCCCTCGTCGCGTTCCATGAAGCCTGGGACGAAGAGTTCTTTCGTCATCGTGTAGAGCTTCACGCGGCCGGTGCTGCCGTAGGGGACGACTTGGTTGTAGTCCTTAAATTCGACGGTCTCGATGACGGCTCGCGGTTGCGGAGCGTAGTAAGTGATCTTGAAGTTGTCGGCCGGATCGAAGGGCTTGCCGCAGGCGAGGCCCATCAGCGTGTTGCCGTAGGTCGGCGTGATGTAGACGTTCGGGCCGAGCAGTTCCTCGCGGCAGAAGCGATACCACTGCGGAGTGAACTCGGTGCCGCCGGCGAAGATTCCCTTGATGCCGGACTCTTCGATGCTGCTTCCCTTGTCGATCAGCTTCAGGGCGAGAGCTTCGAGCAGTTTCGGCGTCGCGAAGGCGCACTTGATGTCGTGGCCAGCCGAGAGAATTGTCACCGCCTGATCGATGACGTGATCGGCATACGCTTTCACGCCGGAGATGTCTCCCTTCTTCAACAGCTTGACGACCCAGCGCGGATCGAGGTCCACGCAGAAGCAGATGCCGCCGCGATACTGCGCGAGATGCTCGACCGCGAGTCGCAAGCGGCGCGGGCCGGAGGGGCCGAGCATCAGCCAGTTCGAGCCGCGCGGGAAGTGCTCGTCGGGCAGCGTGTCGCTGAAGTTCTCGTAGTCGATCCAGTGATCCTCGATGACCATGCGGCTTTTCGGGATGCCGGTCGTGCCGCCGGTCTCAAAGACGTACACAGGCTTGTCGGCCAGACCCTTCGGAACCCAGCGACGGATCGGGCCGCCGCGGAGCCATTCGTCCTCGAAGTTCGGAAACTTCTTGAGGTCCTCGAAGCAATTCACTTCCCTGAGCGGGTCAAATTTCAGTTCCCGTTTTTTTTCCAGCCAGAACGGGCAACCGGTTTCATCGCTGAAGTGCCAGCGGACGGTTTGGCGAGTGTGTTCGTCGAGCAGTTCTTTGGCTTTGGCCTGTTTGGCGGCCAGGGCAGTGTCACTCACGGTGAGTCATTCTCCTTGCAATGCTAGGCGGGACGATGGACGAGCGTGACCACGTTTGGCCACGAGAAATTTCCACGGCGGGAGGGGCGAGAGAGTATTTGGCCGATGCTGCCATTTCAACTCGCCCAACGCCAGGCGTCACAGCGACAAGCCCCCGCCATTCTCTGCCGAGACGTTCGCCTCCCTCCATTGGATCGTGACGACTGAACTGCGGGGAACGCCGAACTTTGCGGTTCGACGACGTTGGGGCGTGACATAGCAGTTGCCGCTCGAATTCCCGCAAACTACCAAGGTTACCCGCGGAGACAAAGCCCCTGTGCGGAGATTACGCCGCCGTGAATACGTCGTCTGCAAAACCGCACGAGCCATTGTCGCAAGACGACGGTCTCAACCACCAAACGATCGCGAATGTGCCAATGACCTCTGGCGAAGACAAGCCCGTCGCGAACTACTTTTCGGTAATGTGATCAGAGGTCAGAACGCGTACTGCAACCGCATGGCGAAAATGTCGGCATTGCTGCTCAGGGAATTGCGATCCAAAAAAGAGTGGATGTAGTTCAGCATCACGCGCGATCGAAAAGCGTAGTTCCAATTGAGTCCACAGGTCACGTTAGTCATCCTGCCGCCGTGTAGCGAGGCGTGATCGAGATCGAACCACGAAACTCGGCAGGCCACCTCCCAAGCTCCACCGATGCGCCAGCGACCGTCGCCTTGGTCTCCGATCCGAAACGCATGTTTGGGTGTGACGGAATCATACCGGCCTTGAGTGCGGTTGAAGTTGCGATGCTCGCCGGTCAGCCAATACATCACCTCGAGATAGCCCCCTTGAAGAAACAAGCTCTGGTTGTCGGATTGCACCCCTGCCAGTGCGACGTACTCGCCCTGAAATGACAGTGAACCGAGCACGCTGCTCATTTCGAGGCCAGCGACGTGATAGTCGTGAACAGATATCAGACCCGTGTCCACGAAACTCGGTGTCAACAACGCTCCTTCCTTCAAATTGATTTCAGGCCGAGAAGCGAAGTTCCGGTTGGTATTCCCCAGTTTTCGGTAGCTGTAGCTGGCTCCGACGTGAATCAACTGGCTGCCATCGTCGTTGACAAACGGGAGCCATGTGACACGACCAGTTCCCGCGAGTCCCGTCCGATCCCGATTGTCCTCACCAAATTCGTTGGTCGCTTCGTCGAAGACGCCGTAGGACCAGGTCATCGTCCGGTCGACATTCCAATCAAACGCCATCAGGCCGACGCTCCGGAACGGAGCGAGTGTGTTGACGGCCGCACTACGTTCGAGAAACGGCAGGTCGTGCGAACTATCGAGCCGTTCAAGGCTGAACGGCTCACGAAAGTGTCCGACTCTTAAATTGCCGAGCACCGGAAGTTCTTGAACGTCGAGATACGCATCGAAAATCGTCGGCCGCGTGGCGGTCGATTGATCGAACGTCACGAAATCTACGTCGAATCGATAGAACAAATTGTCGAATCCTTCGCCCTCAACCCCCAATCGAGCGCGTCGAATGCTGATGCCGTTGTGAGCATCGGCTCCCACGCTGGCCCTGTTCGCGTCATCCTGATTGAACGTACCGGTGTCGATGTGGAGACGCCCGAACGGTCTTACTACGAACTTCTGTTTGGCTTTTTCGGCTGCCTGAAAGTCCGTGGCCTCGCGTTGTTCGAGTTTTCGCTCGACGTCTGCCAACCGGTCGGTCAATTCGGAAATCACTTTGTCGTATTCGCTGCCCGAAGATGGAAACAACCGCGAATTGCTGGAATCGCTTTCTGGCACTGTCGATTGCGCGGCAAGAGAGCTGGTGACAAATGCAGTCAACCAGACCACGACCAACCACCCCCACGGGCGGGCACGGTGCTGTCGGGGTGCTGTGCTCGCCACGGAACCGGCTCCTACAAACATTCTGATTCTGGCCTCCCAGACCGAAACTCGGCGCGAAGCGGGTGCGCAGATGCCGCGACACGACCTTGCCTCTTATTTCGGTTATTCCGTTTACGAAGAATCTGGCAATTACGTAATCCGCAAAGCTTCGCGAGCAAGCGAGTTTGGCCAAAGCTACGCGACCGGCAAGAAATGCCACTGAACGGCGTCAGCGTTTGTGGTCATCCGTCAGTCAAGCAGGACTGACGGGGTGTGAAGCCATGCCCCGAGCCAAGGCCAGCGGGGATTTCACGCAACTTGGGTAGCGCGAGGGGAAATCTCGAGGTCGAGCGTTTGCAGGAATTTGTCGAGGTTCTCGAGACCTCTCCCGACTATTTCTAAGCCAAGTTTTCATCGAGAAAGTGCACTGAGCACATCGACAACGTCGGATCGTTCTCGCGAATGCGATCCGAGACATCTGCAAATTGGCGCTCGATGCGCAGAACGACTTTGACGAATTCCAAGGCGATTTGCGTGCCGGCACCTTCGCGAATCATCACCAGGCATTGCTCGTGCGGAAACGTCGGTTTGCGAACCCGCACGGAGACCAAGGCGCGGCACACATCAGCGATCGCAACGATTCGAACCGCGAGCGGAATCGCTTTCCCGCGCCGGCCGGACGGATAACCGAGCCGGCGCCAGTGCTCGTGGTGATACCGCGCAATCTCGTGAGCCATCTCCAAGAAATTTACGGATCCGAGCTTCTCTTCATTTCTGCGGAGGCACTGACTGCTGATCAACGGATGCTCCAGTCCGCTTGTCCGGCTTGAGCAGAATCGCATCTGCGATCCCAACTTTGCCGATATCGTGCAACATCGCACTGATTTCGATCTGCTCGACAAACTCGGGTGTGACAACACAGCGGTAATTTGGGTGCGTTTGATGCTCAAAAATTGCCGCGTGAGCCGTACAATCGACCTCCCGTCTGCGCCATCAAATTCTTTCAGGATGAGAACCGTGCCCAGCAAACTGATCATTGACGCCGATCCAGGGATCGGAGACGCCCTCGCGGTGGCGCTGGCCTTGCTCGATCCTGAAGTCGATTTGTTGGCAGCCACTGCCACAGCGGGATGCGTCTCTGGCCCGATCGCGACCAAAAACCTGCAAGCCGTCATCGAGCTGATCGATCCACCGAAGTGGCCGCGACTGGGAGCTTGCGACGCAGCGGTCCCGCTGCCGGGCGGTGATTTGATGCCGGGCTTCGTTGATCCGGTACTGCTCAATGGACGATACGGCCTCGGTGAGTCGGCCGTCGCTGTGGCGGAACTACACAAGCCGCACGACGCCGTCAAATTGCTGATCGAACTGGTGCGACAGCATCCGCAGCAAGTCACCGTATTGACGCTTGGTCCGCTGACTAACATCCAGGCTGCTCAAGAACGCGACCCAGAGTTTCTGTCACTGCTCCGTGAGATGGTCTGCCTTGGCGGCTCGATCGCCGCGGGAGGCAATGCGACCGCCGCCGCCGAGTTCAACATCTTTGCCGATCCTGAAGCCGCTCGTCAGGTACTGAAATCGCCAGCGACCAAAACGCTTGTGCCACTCGATGCCGCCCAGCAACTTGTGCTCAATTACGATCAGTTCGCGCGTTTATCGGACGTCGGCATTGGACGCGCCGGCAAGGCGATTCTGGATTGGCTTCGGTTCGGATTGCGTGCTTCGCACGAACATCTGGGGAACGAAGGATTCTCGCTGTGCGAGGTCGTCGCGCTGGCGGCGGTGGCGCAAGATCGCCTTGTTCATACTTCGTCGATGGCGATCGATGTCGAAACGCAAACCGGGTTATGTCGTGGAGTCACGGTCTTTGACCGGCGCGCCTCGCGCCGCTGGCGCAATAACATCGAAGTCGTCGATGACATCAACCCACAGGGATTGCTCGACTATTTCGGCAGAATGCTTCGGCGGATCGAGATTTGAAGTTTGAAATCGCCGATCTCCAACTTCAGGTCAAGTGGCTCAGAACGCTCCGTCGCGAAACTCATCTGCTCAACCGGCGTATCCGCTTTGCTTTGTTGCGGCACAGAGGGCGTCAAATCCTCTTCTGCAACGGATCGATCGCTGAGGTCGACTTGCACAGGAAATTTCTCGCCGCGCCGCAAGACCATCAGCCGGACTTTTTTGCCGACCGGCGACAAGCTGACGACGTTGATGAGATGGTTCTCGTCGACAATGTCGATGCCGTCGAAACTTAGAATGACATCGTCCTTCTGTAACTTCGCTCGCGCGGCGGGTGTGTTGGGATAGATTGCCATCACTCGCGCGCCGCGAGCGCGATCCAGCTTTAACGCCCGAGCTTTGTTGATGTCGAAGTCGGGATCGAGCTTTACGCCCAGATATGCACGATACACCTTGCCGTATTCCAAAAGTTGATCGACGACGCGGCTGACCAGATTGCTGGGAATGCTGAAACCGATCCCCTCGTTGCCGCCGCTGTTAGACGCGATCGCAGTGTTAATTCCGACCACCCGTCCATTCAGATCAATCAACGGCCCGCCGCTGTTGCCAGGGTTGATCGCCGCATCCGTCTGAATGAAATCCTGATTCAGCACTCCCTTGTCGCCAAGCTTCAACGATCGACGGCTCTTTGCGCTGATGATGCCGAAAGTGACCGATTGGCTCAGCCCAAACGGGCTGCCGACGGCCAGCACTGGGTGTCCGATCTCTGCCAAGTCGCTGTCTGCCCACACCGCTGCCGTGAGACCATCGACCGGCAATTTCATCACGGCAATGTCCGAGGCCGCGTCATCCCAGACTCGCTCTGGATGAACCTGACGGCCATCGGGCAATGTGACTTTGATTTCCTTCAACTCCGAACCGGCGATGACATGCCGGTTCGTGACGACGTACTCACCGGGCAAATGAGTGCTCTGGACGAGAACTCCCGATCCTGTTTCCTCAACTTCGCCCCGCAGGACTGTGCGATGCGAGGCTTCAATGTGAACGACGCTCGGCGAAATCTGTTTGGAGATCTTGGCCATCACGCGACCGGCATCCCGCAGCGCATTCGAACCGCTGTCGAGATCCAGTTCGCCCCTGCGGCGCGGATCGGCGTGCAGCTGCTCAAAAACGATCCAGCCACCGACGAACGCCAATACTCCGCACAGCACGATCGTGGATCGAACTCGCATGGTCGCTGCTCCGGTCGAAAAACGGTTCTCCTCGGTTGATCGTCGGCAGCCGCGACCTCAGCGAATGGAATTGCCGTGACGATCACTCGCGAGACGCAAGTCATGCCCGCGATGCCGGACGGGCAAGGCGTTCGGATTCGGCAAACTGTGACACGCTGACAAGCTGAGAGGGTGACAATGTGATGCGTCACAAATTCTGCCCATTGACCATGTCACCTCCTCATCCCCGAGGGTGACACCGCGCATGCACTGCCTTCAGTCGCGAGTGCTCAACATGCGTGTAAATCTGCGTCGTCGCGATATTTGCATGTCCCAGCAATTCCTGCAGAGCACGAATCTCCGCTCCGCCGGCCAACATGTGCGTCGCAAAGCTGTGTCGAATCGTGTGCGGACTGACCAGTTTGCTGCACCCCGTTCGAGTTGCGTACTTCTTCACCAGTTGCCAGATCATGATCCGCGTCAAACCTGTGCCGCGCCGAGTGACGAACAACCAATCAGCATCGCGTTGGCTGACAAGCTGCGGCCGTTCGTGTTCGAGGTACGCTTCCAACGCCAACCGGGCGACCGGGTTCAGACCGACAATTCGCTCCTTGTTCCCCTTTCCCAGGCAGCGACAGAAATTCTCATCGAGCCGAACATCCTTCACTTTCATGTTCGAGATTTCCGAAGCTCGGCACCCAGTGGCGTACAGCATGCAGAGCAACGCCCGATCTCGCATGGGCTGGCGATCGTCCGACGTTGGCGACGCGATCAACCGATTGACCATCTCCGGCGAAAGCACCTTCGGCAAATTCTGCCACAGCTTCGGCGAGCTCATCAGGTCCGCGACGCTTTCGGCCAGAATCCCCTCCAGCACGAGATACCGAAAGAACATTTTGATCGCGACCAAATGCCGCCCAATCGTGCTGGCCGCCAGCTTCCGCTCGTGCAGCCACTGCAAGTGTCCGGTCAGAGTGCCGAGATCGACCTGATGCACAGTCGCCGGACCATGTTCGCCAAGCCATTCGGAGAATTGCAGTAAATCCGTGCGATAAGCCGCGAGCGTGTTCTTCGACATCCCGCACTCGGCCTGCAAGTAAGTCACAAATGCGGCGACCTGACTCGACAGGTCAGCCGGCTTCGCGGTGGCGCTGGCAACAGAAGATACAGGTCGGCGACGTTCGGGCATTGGGCATCTCCCCATGTCCCCTATCGTCATTCCAATTGAGCCATATTTACCGAGTGCGGGCGGCACTCGATAAACGGTCCCGCTGACGATTGAGCATCGTCAGCGGCATAATCCTCTCTGTCCAGATGATCCGCGCACAGAGGCATGCGCATGTTCGAAGTGCGCATCATTCGAGTCTTCAGCAGCCCGCTGCGGCTGATCGGTCGGCCCGATTTCAAAATTGGCCGACGAGTTCCTGTGTGGGCGCGGCGTGCCCGAAGATTTCATCACCGACCTGCCGTCGCTCATCGGGACGATGCAGCCGGTTCGACACCAATCGTGCTTCAGCAGCTACAGCAGCCTGGACGAGGAGGTCGCTCGGCGACCGCACGAGAAGATGCGTCGCGAAAAGCTGCGTGTCTGGTTTGTTCCGGAAGACATGCCGTGAGCCCAGAAACTCATCGAGCACATCGATCTGGCCATTTAGATCAACGACGGACTGCTGCTGGTACTCTCGGATCACAGCATGAACAGCGAATAGTTGAAAATCGAGATTCTCAAAGCTCGCCACGCCGAACTCCGCAAGCAACGCTAGCAGCTGCTCCCCATTCGGCTAATGAGCAGCGACCGCATCCACGACTGAAGCTGCTTCGACGCCGACGTCGGCAAAGACCTGGCCGTCAAACTCCGCGAATATCACATCCCCGCCTTCTTTAGCTGGAAAAACCACGACGCTTTTGAGTCCGCCTTCGCCGATGTACTTCGCGAACTGCGAAATCAAACATAAGGTCGGGGGCGCTACCGCAGGCCAACCGGGGTCAGCGGGCATTTGTCGGCGACGAAGGTTTCGGTGCGGTCGTCTTGACCGAAGCGTACGATGACGGTTTGCCGTTGCATCATTCGTCCGACTTCGACAACTTCACCCAACCCGTAACGCGGATGCCGAACTGCGTCACCGACGGTGAAACGCGCGGTGACTTCCGAGTTCTCCGTCTGCGATTGGAGCAGAGCGGCGCCGGTCATCAGTTTGGATTTCAATTCGCTTGCGCTCGGCGCGAGTCTTTCAACCCCGTCGCTGGGCCCGACTTCTGGTCTCCCTGAATCGTGGGAGACCTGCGGTCGTCGGAGTGTGGAGTCGGGAGACCCGCGCTCAGCGCGGTGGGCGTCCTCCGGGGACTCGGGATCGTCGTCCGGCTCTGTCGCGGAAATCGCGGCTCCGAAATTGAAGTCCTGCCAATCGCCGTCGGGCACGTCCTGGTTTTCGTCCTGCATAAAAGGATCGGCTTTTCTGTCTCGCCCCTCGCCCCTCGCTCCTCGTCCCTCCAACGTATGGTCAATCTCTTCGCATTCGATTTCCGTCTCGAACTGGCTGCGGACGGTGCGGAGCGGGCGGCCAAAGGAGTAGCGTTCGACGGTGCTGGTCAGATGCAGTTGTTTCATCGCGCGGGTCATGCCGACAAACAACAGACGGCGTTCCTCTTCGAGGGCCATTTGCATTCTGCGCAAGTCTTCTTGCTCGTACATCGCCCGCTCGTGAGGGATCAGGTTTTGCTCAAAGCCGACGATATAGACGACGGGAAACTCCAGGCCCTTTGCGGCGTGCAGAGTCATCAGCGTGACTTTGCCGGAGGACTCATCGACGAAATCGGTCTCGCTGACGAGTGAAGTTGTTTCGAGAAACGCTTGCAGCGAACGACTCTCCCCGGCCTGCTCGTCGAACTGCTGCGCCGCATTGATCAACTCAATGACGTTGCCGAGCCGCTGCTGTTCGTGCTCATCGCTGCTCTCACGCCAGTCGTCGCCGTAGCTGGTTTCGGAAAGTACGGCACGGAGCAATTCCGCCACGGGGCCGGTGCCTTTTTCGCGCAAGCCGCGCATCAGCTCAGCGAAACCGAGCAGAGCTTTCGTCGGACCGGCGGACAGCTCAGGAATTGTCTTCGCGTGCTCGGCAGCTTCGAGCAGTGTCAGTTCGTGCTTGTCGGCGAAGCGGGTCAGCTTGATGAGCGTGCTTTTCCCGATGCCGCGCGGCGGATTGTTGATGATTCGCAGAGCCGCGGCGCGGTCGGCCGGGTTCTCGATCGTCCGCAGGTACGCCAGCATGTCTTTGACTTCGGCACGTTCGTAGAACGCCAAACCGGCAGCGACCTGGTACGGCACGCGGTTGCGCCCGAGTGCCAGTTCAATCTCGCGCGACAGCCAGTTGACGCGGTAAAAGATCGCGACGTCCGACCATTCCCAGACACTCGCCTCGATGTCGCGGCGAATCTGCGAGGCGATCTCTTCGGCCTCGTCTTTGCCGCTCCAAAAGCGGTGCAGCTTGACCTCGTCGCCCGATTCGTTGTCGGTGTGCAGTCGCTTGGCCTTGCGATGGACGTTGTGCTCGATCAGTGAATCGGCGACGCGCAGAATCGACTGCGTGCTGCGAAAATTCTCTTCAAGCCGCACGACATTCGCGTCTGGGTAGTCCGATTCGAACCGCAAAATGTTGTCGATCCGCGCGCCTCGCCAGCCGTAGATCGACTGGTCGGGATCGCCGGTCACGCACAGGTTCGGAACGTCATGAGCCAACGCGCGGATGATTTCGTACTGAGCCTTGTTCGTATCCTGGTACTCATCGACCAGAATGAAGCGGTACTGGTGGTCAAGTTCGGAACGCAGTTCCGGGTTGCCTTGCAACAGCGAGACGACGTGCAGCAGCAAATCGTCAAAGTCGACCGCGTTCGATTCACGCAGCCGCTTCTGGTACTCCGGGTAAACGCGAGCAGTGACAACCGTTTTGAAATCCATCGCCGCTTGTTCGCGACGAGCGGCCTCGACGATATCTGGCGTGACCAGTTCATTCTTCATCCGGCTGATGGCGGCGTTAATCTTCGCCGGAGCATACTGCGTCGAGTCGAGGTTCAAATCGGTGAGCGCCCGCTTGATGACTCCGCGTTGATCGTCGGTGTCAAAGATTGTGAAATTGCTGCTCAGGCCAACGAGCTCGGCGTACTCGCGCAGCAGCCGCGCACAGAAACGGTGAAACGTGCTGACCCAGACTCGCGAACCGGGAACGAGCGCTTCGACTCGGTGCTGCATTTCTTCGGCGGCTTTGTTCGTGAAGGTGAGCGCGAGCATTCGACGCGGCGGTACGTCACGCTCAATCAACCTCGCAATGCGATGCGTGATGACCCGCGTCTTGCCAGAGCCGGGGCCCGCCAGCACGAGCAGTGGTCCTTCAAAATGCTCGACGGCTTCTCGCTGCGGTTCGGTCAAACGGCTCTGCACAACACAACTCCCTTTTGGGGGATGGCTCCCTTTTAGACGGGCCAGACTATAAAAGTTGAGGTTGGCCGGAACTAGGAAGCCCATTTTATGTTGTCTCGACGACGAATTATCTCGCTTCAGCCGAGCGCGACGGAGATCGTCGCTGCCCTCGGAATGCTTGATCAACTGGTTGGCCGGTCGCACGAATGCGATTTTCCTCCGGAAGTGCAGAGCGTGCCGATCTGCAGCCGACCGCGGATCGACATCGCGAAGTCAGGAGCGGACATCGACCGTCAAGTGAAAGACTCTTTACGAGCCGGGTTGTCGATCTTTGAAGTCGATGCGGCACTGATGCTCGAACTGCGGCCGGATGTCATCCTCACCCAGACGCAATGCGATATCTGTGCGGTGACGCCGCAAGATCTCGAAGCCGTGCTGGCTCAAGGTGACAACGGCCCCAGCGTCATCGACCTCCATCCACAACGACTGGAACACCTCTTTGGAGACATCCACGTCGTGTCGATGGCACTGCACATTTCCGATCGGGGACACGATTTGGTTGTTGAATTACGCGGCGAGTTTGAAAGCTTGCGGCTGACGACGTCGAAGCTGCGTCGCAAGCCGACGATAGCCTGCCTGGAGTGGTTGGACCCGCTGATGACCGCCGGAAATTGGATCCCCGAATTGGTCGAGATCGCCGGCGGACAAAACCTCGGAGCGGAACCGGGACAGCACTCACCTTGGTTTGACTGGAATCAACTGCTGGCCGCCAATCCAGAGGTGTTGGTCTTGATGCCCTGCGGTTGGGACATCGCGCGAGCACGTGCTGAGTCTCGTGTGCTGACGTCCGATCCACGCTGGACACAACTGTCGGCCGTTCGGTCTGGCAAAGTCTTCGTCACAGACGGCCATCAATTTTTCAATCGGCCGGGACCGCGACTCTTGGAGTCGGCTCAGATCCTGGCGGAGATTCTGCATCCGGAAGCCTGCGACTACGGACACCGCAGCCGAAATTGGGAGAAGCTATGAAGTGGTCATTGGTCATTGGCCGTTGGTTATTGGTGATTGGCACGCTCGTATTGTCGGGCGAGTTGCAAGCGAGCGAAGTGGTCACAGTCGCCGGGACTGGGAAGAAGGAGTATTCAGGAGACGGCGGTCTCGCTCGCGAAGCGGGTGCGGGAGAACCGTATGGTTTGACGATCGGTCCGGACGATTCACTGTATTTCTGCGACATCGCATTTCACGTCATCCGTCGCGTGAACAGAGAGGGTCGCATTTCAACGGTCGCCGGCTCCGGCAAGAAGGGCTACGCGGGGGACGGCGGCCCGGCGACACAGGCACTGCTCAACGAACCCTACGAGATTAAGTTCGACGCCGAAGGTTCGATGTACTTTGTCGAGATGCAGAACAATCTCATCCGCAAAGTCGACAAGGCCAGCGGCACAATTTCGACGATCGCCGGCACCGGCAAATCGGGATTCAGCGGCGACGGCGGGCCGGCTCGCGAAGCAACTTTCAACAAGCCGCACTCGATCGCGCTGGACGGCAAGGGAGCACTCTTCATTTGCGACATCGGTAACCATCGCGTGCGCCGCTTGGACTTGAAATCCGGCGTCGTGACAACCTTCTCCGGTACTGGCGAGAAGGCTGTTCCGAAGGATGGTTCCTCATTTCTCAACGCGGCCATCTCTGGCCCGCGAGCCGTCGATTTTGCCGCCAATGGCGACATGATCTTGGCTTTACGCGAAGGAAATTCCGTCTATCGACTGGATCTGGCGAAGATGCAGTTCGCTCATCTGGCTGGCACCGGCAAGCAAGGCTACACCGGCGATGGCGGCCTGGCTCGTCTGGCAACATTGTCCGGCCCAAAAGGAGTCGCGATCACTCCCAAGGGTGACATTGTTTTGGCAGACACAGAAAGTCACACAATTCGTATTCTGCACCACGGCAGTGGGATCATCGAGACAATTGTCGGCGATGGCCGGATACATGACGGACCGGATGGCGATCCAAAATCCTGTGGATTGGCTCGGCCACATGGGGTCTGCGTGGACTCGGCCGGCAACCTCTTCATCGGTGACAGCGAGAATTATCGGGTTCGCAAATTGACCAACCGATCACCGAAGACTCCCTGAAACCAAAAACCGCACCAACCGGTTCGAGTGGCAACTGACCAGCACGTTTCCCTGAAACATCGGTCGCGACATCGGAAGATTCGACGAATCTGCTCAAAGACGGCCCGATTCGCCGAATGAAAATTTCAGAAGCCGTCAAAAGGAGTCCATCAAGGAAGTGACTTTGAATTTCCGCAACAGTCGCGCGACCAATGGCGGGCTACGAGTCCAACCATCCCCGTCGCTTCATGTAGATCAGCAACATCAAGGTCGTCGCCGCCATCAGACCCAGTGAGAAGGGATATCCGTAGAACCAATGCAATTCCGGCATATTCCACGGAGACCGTTCGGGCACGAAGTTCATTCCGTAGAGCCCGGTGATGAAGCCCAACGGCAAGAAAATCGTCGAGAGAATCGTCAGAACCTTGATGACTTGATTCGTCTTAAAACTGATCTGCGAGAGGTAGTAGTCACGCAAGTCCGCGCACAGCTCGCGATAGGTTTCAACGACGTCCAGGATTTGAGCGGTGTGATCGACACAGTCGCGCAAGTAGATCCGCGTTTCCTGTTTGATCAACTCGTAGTCGTCGCGAATGAGTTCGCTCAAGGAATCTCGTTGAGCCCACATCGTCTTTCGGACTTGCAACAGGTTAGAGCGCAGCCGATGCAACTCCGACACGATTCGTGGTGACGGCGAACGGGTAATGATCTCATCGAGTTGTTCCATGCGGTCCCCGTACTTCTGGACGACTGGAAAATAGGCGTCGAGCGTGGCATCGAGAACCGCGTAGGCCAGATAATCCGGCCCCGCGTGCCGCATGCGCCCCGCGTGTTTTCGGATTCGCTCACGCAACGGATTCAGACAGTCTCCCGGACGTTCTTGAATCGTCAGCAGGAAATTCTTTCCCAAGAAGATCGACGTCTGATCGGTTTGCAGCGGATCGGCCTCTTCGATCATACGCGTGACAATGAACAGGTACTGTCCGTAGTCGTCGACCTTTGGCCGTTGATGGACGTGAACCACGTCCTCCATCGCCAGCGGATGGATGCCGAACAAATCTGCCAGCATTTCCAATTGGCAAACATCGGCCAATCCTTCAACGTTGACCCACGTCACCGGCCAGTGGCTCAGAAATTCGTCAAGTTTTCCGACGTCATGCAGTTCCTCTTCATGGATCTCCGTCGGCGAAAAGCAGATCGCCGTGATCCGAGTCGGCGCGGCATCGGCGGGGGCGAGAATCGTTCCAGGAGCATCTCCGGGCTTGGTCTGTCGGCGGAACGGGGGATCGCCAGGCAGCAGCGAAGAGTCATCGGACATGGTCGTCTCCGAGACGAGAGGCAGTTACACCGGCTCGGAATAGTGCGGCGAAAGACCCCAATCTGCAAGCACCTCGCGCTCCCGCTGCTGCATCGCCGCTTGTTCTTTCCGAGTCCTGTCGTCGTAGCCGCACAGGTGCAGCAAGCCATGCACGACATACAGCGTCACTTCGTCGAGTGGCTTCCAGCGATACTTGACTGCCATCTGTTTGGCCATTTCCGAGCTGAGAATAATCTCCCCCTCGATTCTCTTACCACAGCCGCGAGGCGAACCTTTCGGAATCGGCAACGAGCCAGGATCGAGTTCTTCCTCCAACAGAAAGCTCAGCACGTCGGTCGGATAATCGTGTTGCAAATACCGAATGTTGAGATCATGAATCGTTTCGTTATCGATGATGGCGATGCTGATCGAAGCCGACACACACTTTTCGGCCGCAAGCACCGATCGCGCAACATCCACAAGGCGGCGATGGTCGACCTTCAGCACCTTCTGCGAGTCGTCAACCTCGACCTCGTAGCGAGCGATCCATTCCGGAAGGATCTCGGGGGTCGGAGACTTTGTTTTGGCAGGCTTGGACTTCGAATCGGAATTCGCAGGCATAAGCAGAACAATCTACACGCGTGCTGGCGTTTTGCTGGAACGACTGGACGGGGTCGGTTTCAGGATCAACATCCCCAGCGGAGGCAGCGACAGCTTCACGCTCAGAGCGTGACCGTGGGCACGGACTCGTTCGGTGCGGACCTTCCCTTGGTTGCCGACGTTCCCGCCGCCGTAAATCTGTGCGTCGCTATTGAGGATTTCGGTATAGTCGCACTCGGACGGAACTCCGATGCGATAGTCGTAGCGCGGTACCGGCGTGAAGTTCAGCACGACGACGGTGAAGTCTTCCGGATTCTTGGCGTAACGGCAGAAGGCATAGACGCTCTGCTGCCAGTCGTCGCATTGCAACCACGAGAAGCCGGCCGCCTCGAAGTCCACTTCGTGCATCGACGGTTGCTCGCGGTAGACGCGGTTCAGGTCGCCGAGGAACCGGCGCAGTCCGTCATGCTTCTCGTGTCCCAGCAGCGCCCAATCGAGTTCCGTGTTGTGGTTCCATTCGAGCCATTGGCCGAACTCGCCCCCCATGAACAGCAGTTTCTTGCCGGGCATTGTGAACTGATAGCCGAAAAGCATCCGCAGGTTCGCGAACTTCTGCCAGTAGTCCCCGGGCATCTGCGACAGCAGCGACTTCTTGCCGTGAACGACCTCGTCATGCGACAGCGGCAGCACGAAGTTTTCCGTGAACGCGTAAACCATTCGGAACGACAGTTCGCCGTGGTGATGCGCCCGATGGATCGGCTCGTGGTGCATGTACCGCAGCGTGTCGTTCATCCAGCCCATGTCCCACTTCATGCTGAAGCCGAGACCGCCGGTGTAGACCGGCCGGCTGACTCCACCCCACGCGGTCGACTCCTCGGCGATTGTCAGGATGCCGGGGAACTCGCCGTGCAGGATTGTGTTCATGTCCTTGAGGAATTGAATCGCTTCCAGGTTCTCGCGACCCCCGAAGACGTTGGGAATCCACTCTCCCTGCCGGCGCGAGTAATCGAGGTAGAGCATCGAGGCGACCGCATCCACGCGAATACCGTCGATGTGATACACGTCGAGCCAGAACCGAGCACTGCTCAGCAGGAAATCGCGGACCTCAAAGCGGCCGTAGTTGAAGATGTAGGTTCCCCAGTCGGGATGCTGTCCAAGTCGCGGATCAGCGTGTTCGTAGCAGCAGGTTCCATCGAACCGCCCCAACGAGTGAACGTCCATCGGAAAGTGTCCCGGCACCCAATCCACCAGGACGCCGATGCCGTGTTGATGGCAGTAGTCGACGAAGTACATGAAGTCGTGCGGCGTGCCGAAGCGGCTGGTCGGAGCGAAGTAACCAGTCGTTTGGTAGCCCCAACTGCCGTCGAACGGGTGCTCAGTGATGGGCATCAATTGCAGGTGCGTGTAGCCCATCTCGTGGCAGTACTCGACCAGCATGTGAGCCAGTTCGCAGTAGCTGAAGTAGAGCCGATCCGGTTCCGTCGGTCGCCGCCAACTGCCAAGATGGACTTCATAAACCGAAATCGGTTGCTCGAACCAGTTGGTGGTTTCGCGTCGCTTGCGCCAGTCGGCGTCGTGCCATTCGAAGTTGCCAAGGTCGTAAACAATGGATGCCGTCTTCGGTCGCATCTCGCTGAAGAAAGCGTACGGATCAGACTTCTCCAGCAGATGACCATCGGGAGCACGGATGCCGAATTTGTACGTTGCGCCGTGAGCCACTCCGGGGACGAATCCAGACCAGATGCCGGAGTCGCTACCACTGAGCCAGAAGTTTCCATGCTGCCAATTCGTCTGATCACACAGCACGCTCACTTCACGAGCGTTCGGAGCCCACACGGCGAAACGAGTTCCATCGACGCCGTTGACTCGATCCAGATGCGCTCCAAGGTGCTGATACATCGCCGCCTGTCTTCCATCCGAACTGGGAATCGTCCGTGCCGTTTCCCTCAACGGCCGGCGCTGGTGCCGAGCCGGCGAATTCTGCCGCCACGGAACGCTCGCCCGACGGCGTCGCAGTTGAGTGTAAATGCTGTCGTCCATGACTTCCTCTGACTCCCTGGCTCGGCCAGGAAACACGATCGCCGTGATTCTTCGACAGGTCCCGCACGACTCTTGAAATCGTTTCTACCCGCCGGACGCAATCCATCGTCCCGTGCGCGCGGCGACAAATTGAGATTGCCAATCTTCGACTCAAGTTTCGCCCAGCCCGCATGCCCGCCTCGGCATTTTTCCCACAGAGAATCGTGGAAAACTTTGCCAACTGCACGGACTTGAGCAATCACAGCGACGAGACTCTAGGCAGTTGCCCAAAACGACTCAAGAAGAGGTCATGTCTTCCCGTCTGCGGTTTAGACTCTGGCGTGGCCGACACTTTTCGCGCCGGTGGGACGGATTCGAGACACTTCGGGTACGACATCAGGAGCCTTCTTCGTGGATCCGCATCGCAAATTCGTCCTGATTGCTGGACCGATCTTGCTGACTGCCATTTCCTTCGTGCTGACGTTGGGCAGCACGAAAGATTCTCGTTCGGTGGCCCCCAGACAGATCTCCGTCGATGTCATCTCGCCGTTGCAGAACGACGAACGTTCGCGACTGCGGCAACTCTGCGAAAACGCCGCCCAAGAAATTCAGACACAGGTCGACCGCACCAACACCGTTCTCATTCGCCCGCCCTTCGTATTAGCTGGCGACATGCCCGAAGAGGTCCTCGATCGCCTGCACCGCGACGTCGTGCAGCCCACTGAACGAGCTTTGAACGTCGGATTCTTCGACGTGGCACCTACCGAGCCAATCACGATTGTCGCGTTCGCCAAAGAGGCGGGCTTCCGCGACTTCGCTCGCCGAGTCGACCGTCGGCAGCCCGACTCGTACTACGGCTACTACTTGCGATCGCATCGCCGATTAGTCGTCAATGTCTCGACAGGAGCCGGCACGTTGGCTCACGAATTGACACACGCGCTCGCCCACTTCGATTTCCCGAACATGCCCGAATGGTTCGACGAGGGCCTGGCGTCGGTCTTCGAGCAAAGCGAGTTCACCGACACCATCCACCGCCTGATCGGCACCGACAACTGGCGAGTCCATCAAGTCCTGCGAGCCTTGCACGAAAACCGGCTGCGAAAGACTGACGAACTCGTTCAAGGCCACTCCGTCCGCGCGAATCACGCATCCATCGACTACGCCCACGCTCGCTACGTCTGCCTGTACTTGCAGGATCAGCAGCTTCTCGAACCGTTCTATCGCAAGTTCCGATCGCGGGCCGAAATCGATCCGACCGGCTGGCTGACGCTACGACAAGTCGTCGCCACTGACATCGATGCTGACTTCCGTCGCTGGGTCGTCAAGTACCACAAGAATCAACGTCAGCGCACGGCACGCACTGACCGACACACGCTCTCGATGAAGCCGATCGAGGCGACTGACCGCGCGGAAACGATCGCCACCAACAAGCCCAGCAGCGAAGCCGCCAAGTAGCCCAGTCGCTCCGCGACTCAATGTCCGGCCACCGAGTGTCCGGTCTACTTTCGACGCCGCCTCAGCTCGCTGAAGAGCCGACTGTACGCTCGCTGAATCACGTCCGGCTTATCCGCAGACGAATCAGCAACGCGATCCGAACGGTCGTCCCTTCCCAAATCTTGCGGCAGGTCCTCCGCCTCGGAGTTTGCTGAGGCATCTTTCGCGATCTGGCGATCAACCAACGACTGCTTCACGTCGAGGTACATGTCGAGCACATCCGCACTCATTTGCTCTTCAACGCCATCGTCTTCCAAAGTCACCTTCAACAACTCGGTCGGCAGATGCCAATCAAGCTTGACCTCGTCGCGAGCCTCATTGGAAACCGGCCCCACGTTTCGTGGATTGCGCGAGTAGCTCTCGACAATTCCCAAGTCGAGGTCGCGGCCGCCTTCGGGTTTTGAGGGCGGCAAATCAGTTGGCTCGTCGGCGGCCGCCATCAGCACTGGTGTTGTCTTGACCGGCGCCACCGCTCGATTCGCTGTCGAGCGGCTGTGCGCCGCGTGACGATTCCAGTTCGTCACCGCATCATTCGTGTCGTTCTCAATGCGAACGTACCGATCAATGACCGGTTCTTCTTCGACGTCTGCGTCTGCGTCATCACCGAGCGAACATGGTCGCTCCGGAAGATTCCACACCGGCTGAACATCATCGGACCCAGCCAATGACCAAGGATCGGCCGGTGATTTGTCACCAAATTCGCTGCCGTCGGCGAACTCTTCCACCGCGAATGAATGCGGCGACTGAGCACCGAACTCGATGTCCCGCCCCGCAAAGGTTTGCCCCCGCAGCGGCGAGACGGCGTCGGTTTCCAATGACTGGGCAAGTTCGGCGACATCGTCTAGCAGCTCATCCACGGACGACTGGCGAGCGTTCTCTTGCCAGCCCGGTTTGAGGCAACTGAATTGCTCGGTCGACACGGGCTCCGACTCATGCGGTTCGTCCGACGCGGCATCCAGTTCGCCACCAATTTCGATCGCCGCACTCGATTCGCCAAACGCGGACTCTTCCCACGAGCGGCTTGGTTGCGGTTCGTCCACGGTCGTCTCCATGTGCTGTGGCCAGAGATCGACCGCCGAATCCTCCATCGCGGGCCGCTGCGAAAGACCACGATAAATCTCACCGCCGCTGATCGGGTCGTTCCATTGCAGCGGAAGTTGTTTCAGATCGTCCAGCGCCTGACGCACGACGTCGGCGGAAACGGGACGTCGCTCGGTGACGAACGCCAACAGCAGCGAGTGATCGGCGAGATGATTCAAGCAACGTGGCACGCCGTCAGCCGCTTTTGCAAGAAAAGCCAACGCCTCTTCGGTGAAAATTTCTTCCGCTTCCGCACCCGCGAGCTCCAAGCTCGTACTCAAATATTCCAGCGATTCGACTTGGGTCAACGGAGCCAGATCGACTTGGCATGCGACTCGCTGATTGAACGCGGCGAACTCCGGATCGGCCAGCCGCTCCTCGAATTCGCGATTTCCAATGAGCACTGCTCGGACCAGCGGTTCTCCTTCGTATGCGAGCAACGTCAACAGGCGCACCTCGTCGAGCAGCGGAACGCTCAACCGATGCGTCTCGTCCACGATCAGCACAAGACCTTGTTTCTCGGACCGCAGCGACTTCAACGCCGACGTAAGTTCCAGCCGCAGCTCTTGTTCACCCATGCGATCGTACGGCCGATTCAGTTCAAACAGGATCGCCTGCAACAACGCTCGCCGAGTCGCGTAGGCCGAATGTCCCAGAAACGCGGTCGCGAACGTCGGCTGAAGTTCAAAAGCCAACCGCAATCCGACCATTGACTTGCCCAAACCCGCTTCTCCCGTCAGCACACCAATCCCCTGCCCTCGCTCGCACGAGACAGCCAGCGCATCCAGAACTCCCTGGTGCGTCTCCAGCGGCACAAAACGATTGGGATTGGGGGTGGCAGAAAACGGTCGGCGTTGCAGGCCGAAAAACTCTTCGTACATGGCAAAGTACCTTCGTGGCGGACGGGTATCACGCCCGTTGGCGACGACCGACGCGAGACGCGTCGGCCACGAACCGCGAGCGCAATCTGTGCGGCAGCCAGTTGATCGAACTCCGGTTGTGCCGCGCTTGAGGGCTTCTCCGGTCGTACCGAGCACGCCGCGACATTCGCGTTCAAACCTCTGGCTGCGTGAGGAGTTCGAGTTGTCGGCGATTGGCAATCTAGGCGAAATTTGCGGATCGCAGCGTGTCTCGATTGGATTTCGCCGCTTTCGCTGGCGGCATTCGCGACCTAGAATCCCGGCGACGCTCGCGGATGTCGCGAGCACCTCGACGGCCCGTGGCACAACCAGGCATGTCTGAAGCGACAATCAACTTCGAGAATCAAGACCTTATCCGCACCCTGTTTGGAGAAAGAGACCGACACCTGCGAAAAGTTCGCGACTCTGTCGGAATCGAGGTTGTGATTCGTGGCGATGAACTCCACCTCTTCGGCACGGATGCCCAAGTCGAACGCGGCCGCGAAATTTTCGCCGAACTGCAATCGCTCATCGAAAAGCAAGGAATCTTGCGCGACGGCGAAGTTGTCCGGGTCATCGAAGCCCATCTGACAGGCGGCTCCGGCACTGATTCCAGTTCCGCCGATGATGCCGTGATCGTGCGCGGCTCCGCGCGAACCAAGCCGAACGGCAACGGCACCAAAACAAGCCCCACCGACGGTGGCATCAACCTGTTCGACCGCGCCGCCAAGATTCATCCGCGAACGGCCGGGCAATTCGAGTACGTCGAGGCGATTCGCCAGAACGACATCACCCTCTCGATCGGTCCGGCTGGTTCGGGCAAGACGTACCTCGCCGTCGCGATGGCCGTGAATGCTCTGCGGCAGGATCAGGTCCGCAAGATCGTGCTCGTCCGCCCGGCGGTCGAAGCGGGTGAACGGCTCGGCTTCCTACCCGGCGACATGCACGCGAAGCTCAACCCCTACTTGCGGCCATTGCTGGATTCCCTCAACGACATCCTCAGCTACGAGCAAGTGAAGCGCTACCTCGAAAGCGACGTGATCGAGATCGTCCCGCTGGCGTACATGCGCGGCCGAACGCTCAACAGCACCTTCATGATTCTCGACGAGGGTCAGAACACGACGATCACTCAGATGAAAATGTTTTTGACCCGCATGGGACACGACTCAAAGATTGTCGTGACCGGCGACGTCACGCAAATTGACCTGCCGCCGGAAGTTCCCAGCGGCCTCATTGACGCTTTCGGGCGACTCGGACATCTGCCGGGGCTCTCTTGCGTGGAGCTGACGACGCAAGACATCGTCCGGCATCGGCTGGTCGGCGAGATCGTCAAAGCCTACGACGGCGACCAACACCACGCCTCAAAACGGAGGCACAAGTGAGCGATTGGGCGGGCGGCAAGTCATCGCCGCTTTCACATTCGGTGCAGCCCTTTTCTTTTGAAATGTCCTCGGAAAATAACAACAGTTGCATCGCGATAGATTTAAAGCGGCGATGACTCGCCGCACTCCAAAAGACCATGATCCTCTTCGGGCCAGTTTCCTTCCGACGCAAAAGAACCGCGCGAGTCTCGACGCTGCGAGACGATTCGCTTCTGCGGTTGATCGGCGACGCGTTCACCGACCGCAATGTCCTGACGCGACTCTTTGTCTGCTTGATCGCGATGGCTGCGCTGCTGTTCGCGATCGAGGCGTGGCGGACACCGTTCACCCATCGGCTTGGCGATAATCAGCCGCATGGGATCCTGGCTCAAGTGCCGTTCAAGCGGATCAATCGGTTCGAGACCGACCGCGCGAAGGCCCAAGCCGAAGACCAAGTCCCGTTCATCTTCCGACTGGAGCCAAGTAACTCGGAGCGGCTCCTCAAGTCGCTCAAGTCCGACCTGGAGGAAATCGCGCAGGCGGAGACATTGGAGTCCGTCCGTTCCAGCACACGCTCGGCGTTCGGCCTGTGGACTGAAACCGATCGGCCGATGGACGACATGCCGCCGGAGATGCAGGAGCAGCAGTTCCGCAAGTTGCGATCCGCCCTGTTCACCGGACGCCCGTTCGATCCAATGGCGACCGAGGAATTCATCGCCCGACCGGACGACATGTCCGACCGCATCGTTCAGCTTGTCAGCGATGCCAAAACCTTTCTGGAACCGGTGCAGCGATACGGCATCGTCGATCCGTTTGAACTCAGCCGCAACAAGATTCGTGGCGACCAATCGTTGGCGATCGTGAAACTCCCGGACGACCTCGCCGCGCGCGAGGCGGCGTTCAAAGACGCGGTCGCTCCGGCGGAAGTGCTGCTAGCCAGCTTGCTCAACGACGACGGCAAGCTCGGCAAAGCGTGGTCGCAATTCCCCCAGTTGTCGGCGATCAAGGGACCGTTTGAACGCTGGCTGAACTCGAATCATTCGTCACTGGTTTCGTTGCGGCATGATCCGTCGCTGACGCAAGCCGCTCGACGAGAGGCTCGGCAGAAGGTGCCCAACGTCACCGACCCGTACAACCAAGGAGACGTGCTCGTCACTCCCGGTCAGAAGATCGACCAGGCCGCGCTCGACGTGCTCCACGACGAGTACGACCAAGTCGAACAAGATGTCTCGCTGCGAAATCGCATTCTCCGCGTGACCACCGTCTTCGTGCTGATCTTTGTGCTGACGGTGCTCAACGGCTACTACCTCGTCGCGAATGAACCGCGTCTCGTCGAACGGCTGAGCGGTTTGGCCGTATATCTCGGAGCGATCGTGCTGGCCGCGTTCCTCGGCCGCATTCTCAGCTTCGATCCGTGGCGTGCGGAGATCATCCCCCTGATCGTCACCGTGATGGTCCTCGCGATCGCGTACAACCAAGACCTCGCCGCGCTGACCGCGTTCACGCTGAGCCTACTCCTGACGCTCTCGTCCGTCGCCGATATCGGCGAGTTCGTCGTGCTGATGAGCGTGGGCGCGACCGCGATCGTGCCGCTCGGCCGCATCCGTTCGCGCTCGTCGCTGATCAAGATCGGCTTCTGGTGCGGAGTCGTCTTCTTCCTCGTCACCTACGGCACCGCGATGTGCAAGACACAGTCGCTCGACGCGCTGTGGCGTGATCAAGGGTTGCTGCTGCACAGTCTGCGCGGAGCGGGCTGGTGTCTCGCCTCCGGTTACATCGTCGCCGGCAGCCTGCCGTTCATCGAGGCGACATTTGGCATTGTCACCGACATCAGCCTGTTGGAACTCAGTCACGTCTCACACCCGCTGCTGCAAGAACTCGTCCGCCGAGCACCTGGCACCTACAACCACTCGATCACCGTCGCGACGCTGGCCGAAGCCGCCGCCGAACGGATCGACGCCAACGGTCTGCTCGTCCGCGTCGGAGCCTACTTCCACGACATCGGCAAGATGCTGAAGCCCGGCTACTTCATCGAGAACATGCTCGAAGGCGCCTCCAGCAAGCACGAGCATCTGAACCCGGCGATGAGCACGCTGATCATCATCGGCCACGTCAAAGATGGCGTGGACCTCGCCGAGCAACATAGTCTGCCGCGACCGATCGTCGAATTCATCGAGCAGCATCACGGCACGACACTGGTGCAGTATTTCTACCACGCCGCCTCGAAAGCCGCCGAAGATCACCCCGATCGGATCGAGGTCGAAGAGTCCAGCTTCCGCTACCCCGGCCCGAAACCGCAGTCGCGCGAGTCCGGTGTGATGATGCTCGCCGACGCCGTCGAAAGCGCCAGCCGCACGCTCAGCGAGCCGACACCAAAACGCATCGAAAGCCTCGTCCGGTCCATCACGATGGACAAACTCCTGGATGGCCAATTCGAAGAAAGCACGCTGACGCTCAGCGAAATCAACCTCATCCAAGAGTCGCTGACCAAGTCGCTGATCAGCATCTTCCACACCCGCATCAAGTATCCGGAACAACGGGCCGGATGATTTTTGGAGTGCGGTGTGTCAGCGCACTCCAAATCACTCCGGCAATGGCTTGCCTTTTGTCTCCGGCGCGAATGGTAGCACAAGCAGGCCGAGGACGAAGATGGAACACATCGTCACGCCGGCGTAGCGCATCCCTTCTTGGTAGCCGTTGGCCACGGAGAAGACTTTGCTGGTAAGCATTCCCAGTGCGAAGGGGCCGGCAGCGGCGACGTAGCGGCCGACGTTGTAGCAGAAGCTTGTGCCGGTCGATCGCAGCCGAGTCGGGAACAACTCCGGGAAGTAAATCGCGTAGCCGCCGAACAGCGCCAGCTGGCAAAAGCCCATCAACGGGATCATCCAGAACACCTCACTGAATTGGTCGAGGTTCCAGAAGACCAAGGCCGTGCTGGCCAGTGCTGCGACGAACGATACGGCAAACGCTGGCTTGCGGCCGAAGATGTGCGTCATATGACTGTAGGCGTAGATGCCGAAGAAGCCTCCGATGTTCTGCATCACGGACGTGATGCCCACCCACGTGGCCACTTTGCCGTTGACGACGTTTTCGGCAAGCCCCTCGGCTTCAAAATGTTTGCGGAAGACGGGGGAAAGCAGATCAAAGCTGAAAAAGCCGATCCCCCACAGACCGATGATTCCCGACGAGGCCAACAACAAGCCGACGATCGCGTTCTTGCGCCAGCGAGGGTCGCCGAACAACTCTGCGAACGACCCCAATTGCTTGCCGACTCCAGCGTCGTGCTGAGCCTTCCAGGTTTCCGGCTCTTTCAGGTTGCGGCGAATGAAGATCGCCAGAATCGCAGGAACGGTGCCGATCAAGAACAGAATCCGCCAAGCCTTCACTGGGGTATCACCCACGGCCAAGTTTTGCAAATGGCCGGCGCTTTCTACTTGCCCCAATGCAATATTCATCAGCGCGGCGGAGATGTTGCCAACCGCCGATAATGCTTGCAGCAAACCCAGCGCAAATGGCCGAGCGCGATTGGGCATGACTTCCGCCACCAGCGACACACCGACCGCAAACTCGCCGCCGACTCCCAGACCGGTCAGAAACCGGTAGAACGCGAAGTCCCAGAAACCGATCGAAAAGGCGCTCAAGCCGGTGCAGATCGAGTAAATCAGAATCGTCCAGAGCATGACCTTCGCTCGGCCGATGCGGTCGCCGAGCACACCGAAAATCAGCCCACCGGTCGCCCAACCGATCATGAATACGGAGGTCGCCAACGGACCGTAGAAGTCCAAGAGCTCTTTTTTTACCGCCTGTCCCGGCTCATGCGGGAGCAACTCTTTCATCGCTGGCACGCGAGCCAGATTAAACAGCTGCTGATCCATGGTGTCGAACAGCCAGCCCAACGCAGCCACGGTCAGCACAAACCAGTGATAACGACTCAGCTCGTGATACCACTTGCCGGTAGCGGGGGCAGCGTTCGGATCAGCTTTGAATTCTTCAATTCCGTGCATGGCGGAGTCATTTCTGGCTGGAGGCGGTGTTCAAAAGTCGGAGCAGTACAGCCGAAGAACTCGCAGGCTGCAACCGAAGGCGGGATCAGGGTTCGCGGCGAGATGTCGGTGGCTTGAGTCTGGTTGCCCCGCACCTATAATCCCGCCGCGTTTCTGACCACCGGTCGGATCGTGCATTGTCTCATCAGGAATTCCGCCTCACCGAAAGCGTTACGAACGTCATGCTCACTTGGTTTCGGAATGTTTGGTTCGCCGTCAGCACGCTCATCCAGGGAATGTTGGTCACGCTCATCACTTGGATGAAGACTTATCGTCGGCGGACCTTCACGGAAGTTTTCGAGTACCCCGAAGTCCCCGCTCCGGTCAAAGCTCGCTACCGCGGCTTTCATCGCTTTGACCTGACGACCTGTATCGGCTGCGAGAAGTGCGCCGCGGCTTGCCCCGTGGACTGCATCTACATCGCCAAAGAGAAAAACTCCGTCGGCAAAGGCTTCCGCATTGACGGCTTCGCGATCGACTACACCAAGTGCATGTTCTGTGCTCTGTGCGTCGAGCCATGTCCCGTGGATTGCATCTTTATGGGCTCGAACTTTGACCTGAGTTGCTACAGCCGCGACGGCTGTATCGTCGATTACGCCAAGCTGCCATTGCAAACCGCTTGGGGCCAGACGACGCTCAATCCGGCAGCCGTGTCCGAGTCCAAGGTTCTGTACGAACCGGTCTGGGTCAAAGGCGAACCAAGCCCCTTCGGTTTTGAAGCCAGCGAGCACTAGAACCATGAACGCCGCCGCCACCCAACAGACGAACGAGCAGTCCAAGCGATACTTCACGCTGGCCGAAGCCAATCAGCGTCTGCCGCTGGTCCGTGCGATTGTCAGCGACATCGTCGACCTATTCCGAGATGTCACCGAACGTCGGCAGCGGTTGATCGAATTGGTGGAACGGAATCAACTCGGTTCAAAACGAGTCGCGTCGCCGTACACGGAAGAACTCGAACAAATGCAGGTGGACATCCAAGCGGATGTGGAAAAGCTCAACGGTTTCGCACAGGAACTTGCCGAACTCGGTACCGAATTGAAAGACCCGAACATCGGCTTGGTCGACTTTCCGACCCTTATCGATGGCCGCGAAGCCTACTTGTGCTGGAAACTCGGCGAGCCGGAAATCGGATTCTGGCACGAACTGACGGCGGGGTTTCAAGGCCGACAGTCGGTTGACGGCTTGAAGCCGCAGCCACGATCTCAGGTTCCAAGTCTCAAATCTCAAATTTGAAATTTCTAATCCCATGACAGAACTAGTTGGCCACATCGTCCTCTTCATCATCGCTGGCATCGCCATTGTGGCGATCCCTCTGATTATCGGCCGGCTTGTTCGTCCAACGCTGCCGACCGCGGAAAAAGACGCGATCTACGAATGCGGCGAGCCAACCATCGGCTCCAGCTACATCCAGTTCGACCTGCGGTACTACACGGTCGCACTACTGTTCATCATATTTGACGTCGAAGTCGCGTTCTTCTACCCGTGGGCCTCGGTCTATGGCGGGGCCATGCAACTCGCGGACAGCCGACTCGCTTCGAACTCAGAAGCCCGCATTCAAATTTCCGAAAAACTGTTAAACGTCACCCCAGGTACTCTTGATGCCTCGCAAGCCATCACGAAGGAAACCGCATTGCAGATCGGCTTTGTCAGCATGATCGACATCGCCGTCTTTTTCGCCGTTCTGCTGGTCGGCTTCGCCTACGTCTGGAAGCGAGGCGACCTCGACTGGGTCCGAGCCTACCAAAAGCCCATACCGGTCGAAGATGCCGCCGCATAGTTCCGCACTTCCTCCACCGGGATTGCCCCGGTGGCTCGTCGGCTTTTGCCCTACTCTGAAATTGAAGCCCACACATGACCGCCGAAGACCTCCACAAGCTCCTCACAACTCAATTCGGTGAGTCCAAAATCACCGGCTCGAACTTCACCGCTAAAGACCCCTGGATCGAAGTGGCCGCCGAAGCGATTGTGGATGTCGCCCGCTTCTTGAAGCACGACGAGCGGACACAGTTCGATCACCTCAACGATCTGACCGGGGTCGATTACTTTGAGCCGGACACCAAGAAGGCGGCCAAATTCAATCATCAACCGCACGTCGAGGTCGTGTATCACCTGACAAGCTACACACTGAGACATCGCATCACGATCAAGGTCAAAGTTCCCCGCTGGAAGGACGAGACGACGAAGACGATCCCCGAAGTCCCTTCGGTCACGTCCATCTGGGCCATCGCCGACTGGCACGAACGGGAATGCTACGACCTCGTCGGCGTGAATTTCACCGATCATCCAAACTTGAAGCGCATCCTCTGCCCGGAAGACTGGGAAGGCCATCCGCTTCGCAAAGACTACGACATGCCGCTGGAGTATCACGGTGTGCGCGGTCGGTAGTTCGCTGGTGAATCGATGCAATCCCTTAAAGATTTGTTCGTGTTGTTGCTCGGAGCGATCTCAGCCTTGTACCTGTTGAATATCGGAGTGGGAGTTTTTGAGTTCGTGCCAGACAACCTCCCGTTGATTGGCAACCTCGACGAAGCGACTGCCACGTTTTTGCTGTTGAACTGTCTAACGTATTTTGGAATCAACATTGGTCCGCTGCAGAAGCTGCTTCCGGCGGACAAACGACTCAAATCAGAACCGCCGAGTTCCCCGGCTGACAAGAAATAGCAACGCCCACCGGCGTTGATTGAGGTTTCCATGAGCCTGACTCTCGAAGATCCCCGCGTCATTGAGTTCGACGTTCGCACCGACGAGATGCTCGTCAACATGGGGCCGCAGCATCCCAGCACTCACGGCGTGTTGCGACTGTTGCTGCGGACCGACGGCGAAATCATCCATGAGATTACGCCGCACATCGGTTATCTGCATCGCTGTGCCGAGAAGATCGGCGAGAACCTCTCACCGCCGCAGTGGGTACCGTACACCGACCGCATGGATTATCTCGCCGCGATGAACATGAACCTCGGCATGGCGCTGGCCGTCGAGAAGCTGATCGGCATGGACGTCCCCGAAAAGGCGATGACCGTTCGCGTGCTGGTCGCCGAACTCGGCCGCATCGCCAGCCACTTGGTCGGCATGGGAGCTTACGGCCTGGATCTCGGCACGTTCAGCCCGTTCCTGTATGCCTTCCGCGAACGGGAAATCATCCTCGACCTGTTCGAGGAACTCTGTGGAGCACGTCTGACCTACAGCTACTTCACGATCGGCGGAGCGACGCACGACCTGCCGGAAATTATCCCGATTCCCCCGGGTCTCGCCGCGCTGACGAAACGCAACAAGAACATGAAGCTGACTTGGCTGGAAGCGGTCGAGATGTTTCTCAACTGGCTGGAGCCGCGCATCAAGGAATACCACACGCTGCTGACTCGCAATCAGATTTTCATCAAGCGAACTGCGGGCCTGGGAATCCTTACCAAAGAACTGGCGATCAGCCACGGCTGCACCGGACCGGTCCTGCGCGGTAGTGGGGTTGATTGGGATCTTCGCCGCGACGGCGAGCCGATCTACACACGCAATTACGCTGGCTACGACTTTGACGTCATCTCCGCCCCGTTCGAAGACGCCCCGCGCGAAGCGGTGCTCGGCGACAACTGGTGCCGCTTCTTCGTCCGCATGATGGAAGTCGTGCAAGCCATCAAGCTCGTCCGCCAAGCGATGGCCAAGTACCCGAAGTCACAAGGGACCCACCGCGTCCCATACAAGATGAGCACCAAGCTCCCCGTGGACGAAGCCTACCTCGAAACCGAATGCCCACGCGGCGCGATGGGCTTCTACATCGTCGGCAACGACAAAGCCGAACCGTACCGCGCCCGAGCCAAAAGCTCCTGCTTCTGCAACCTCTCCGTCACCGCCCCGCTCTGCGAAGGTTTTCTGCTGGCCGACATCCCCGCCATCGTCGGCTCATTGGACGTCGTGATGGGCGAGATCGACCGGTAGATCGGACATCCAATCGAAGGCGACAAAGGCTCGACCGGTTTCCAACGCTTGCCAGACGGCGGCGGTGGTCAACTCGGTCAGCAATAAGCGCGTGCCGACGTGGCGCAGACTGTTTTCGTAGCGGTCGAGTCGCATTTCGAGCAACGCATCGCCGACCTTGGCCTCCTTGAGAGCCGGTTGCAGGATGGCGATTTCGGTCGCATCCAGATCGAACAGCCTCTTGCCCAGGGCGTCTTCGAAACGAGCTTTGTTTTCATCGGCCAGGCGAACGATCAAGCCGATGTTTTGATGGGCATCGCTGGCCGAGATTCCCGTGTGCGGAGTCCGTTCGCACAGCTGATCCCAGCGGCGGAGATAATCGGCGGGATAATCGTGCAGGGCTGAAAATGCTTCTTGTGGGTATTTGCGAAACAGCTCGGCCGCATTCAGCAGCCACAACGGATTTCGCAATGACGCGGCCAAGGGTTTTTCGTCTTTGAAGTCGGCATGTGTGTTGTAGATTTCGACGCCCGTCAGCCCGCGCAGTTCCCAATCCATGCGATCTTCAAGATGCGACAGAAACGTCAAACCGTCGCGACCGCGGACGACGTCGGAGAATTCTTGCGGCGTACCGCTGTCCAATCCGCGCACGCTTTGTTTTGGATAGACGAGCATCCCTTTCGTCTCGGCTCCGGGGATCAACAGGACTCCGTCTCGCAGTCCCTGATGGCCATCCTTGACGAAGTCGTAGTGGTCGGCGGGGTGCTCTGTGAACATGAGCACTTTCGTACCAACCAACTTCGCGGCGGCGACAATCTCGTCGATGTACCGCGGCTGTCGTGCGAGAATGCCGAATGTACATGCAGGTTAGCGCGATACTCTCGCAGCGGTCCGGTTCGAGGCACTTCACGGCGTTCGCTGCGGAGCTTGATTATGGCCCGATGTACCGCGTCCAACTTCTCGGCGGTGAGTCGCTCCAACGCATCTGCGTAACTGCAAGTGCAAGTCGCCAATACGTGGACGGCGAACACCAACAAACCGACAACAATGGATCTGTGTGCGGGTTTCACGGCGTTTTGTTCGCGGCGGCGGGTGTGATCAACTGGCGGTCGAACCAGTCGGCGAGCACTTTGACTTCCTCGTGAATCGTTGGCCACGGGTGGCCGCCTCCTTTTTTGACAATCAACTCGGCGGGGACGTTCGCCTTCTTCAGCGCGTCCAGCATGACTTGAGACTGTTGCAGCGGAACCATGAAATCTAAATCACCGTGGATCAGCAGAAACGGCGGGGCCTTTTCAGTGACCAGCCGAGCGGGTGAAATCTGGATGAGCTTCTCCTTCATTTCGTCGTCGTCGAGTTCCGGGGCACCGATCGGAAGCGCCAACCGACGGGTGTACGGCGACTTGAGATCCAACGGTAGCGGTCCGTAGACCAGGAAATCGGTCGGCGGAAAAAACACGGCCGTTGCCTTCACGCGTGTGCTCGGCTTGCCGTTTGCCGCCTCATCGGGAGTCACTGCCGCCAGACAGGCGAGGTGTCCGCCCGCCGATGCACCGGTGAGTCCCAGTCGATCGGGATCGATCTCGTATTGCCGCGCTCGGTCTTTGACCCAGCGAATCCCGATCTTGATATGCGTCATCATCTCCGGCACGCAAAACTTTGTCACTGAACCCGGCCGCACGGCGAAGACCGTGTACCCCTTGGCTCCGAAGATGTCGTACATCTGCGCTTTCTTGTGGTCGTTGATTTTGCCGCGATCGGAATACCAGGCTCCGCTGGCGATATCGACGATGCCGATCCCGTTCTTGGCCCCAGTCGGCACGAAGACATCCAGCACCAACGCGACGCCATGCACTTCCGAGTACACGATGTTCTCGTGCTGGGTGTAGGGTGGCACCGCGCGGGCCTGCGAGCATTCAGTACCAACGCCAATCAACAGCAAAACGCAAAACACACGTCGACATGACCTCATGGCCGTACTCCTGGTGGAACAAGTCTGCGTCGAGTCTATGCCGCATGATCGCCAAGTTCTAGAAGTGGGTTCGAATCCAAATCGTGAGCCGTTGGCGTTCGCCTCGGGCCGATGTCATCCCTCGATACCCTCATCCATCATCGGCCCGACGCTATCGCGGTCGGATCACGTTTTGAATCCGATCGACGGTTTGGAGTTTGTACTCTGGCTTCGCATGAGCGATTGCAATTCGGCTTCGACGGCTGCGATTTGCTTCCTGAGAGCCTGCAGCTCATCGAGATCGTCTTTCTGCTGTTGAGCTCCAGAAAGCTGTTGGCGAAGCCTCTGCAGACTGCCGTGTAAAACGTCGATTCGTTTTTTGCTTTTCTTGTCCATGGAGTCCTTCATTTCTACGGGCGGTCGAGCGGGAACACCGGCCGCCGGATTTGCTCGTACGGCAACGTGCGCAGATCGCTCGTGCATGGGCCAAGCGTGTTGACGGTGTGACTATGTTTCGTGATCGGATCGTAAGCTTGTCGATGCGCAACCGCCGCTTTGACGCCAATCACGGACAGCTCTTCTGGCATGATTCCCTGGCTGCGGAGTTGGCCAAGATCGAACGGCGGCGTCTTGCGGCTGGTCAACAGGACGCGGATGCCGGCGTGTTGCACGACGGCACACGGCCCCATGTCGATCTGAACTCCGCACATTGAGGCGAGATGGCTGTGCCGATCTTCGAGCGTGAATCGGCCGTCGCTCGTCGAAAGCAACTCGA
>VGZH01000040.1 GCA_016872645.1 Planctomycetota bacterium
CTTCGGCGAAGTGGCAACCCAATTCGAACTCACTAGAATCCCGCCCCGCTTGGCCCCTATAGCTCAATTGGTAGAGCAAATGACTCTTAATCATTAGGTTCAAGGTTCGAGTCCTTGTGGGGGCACTCCGAAACGCCGCATCTCATTGGAGGTTGCGGCGTTTTTTTTGGTGGCATCGCATGTCTGGGATTCCCTTCAGCGCTCATGCAATTCGTGGTAGCAACAAAACGCTCTTTCACGTTTGCTGAATCAATTGCACCGTTCGATGGGCTGCCCAAGTGGCTGGGTACATGAGCGAAGACGTTGGAATGTCCTGAAATACGGCTTGGGGAAAACTCGGCTGAGACGAAAAGATTGCCAGACTCGGCCAACCTCGATACGTTGGCAATGTTTGATGAGTTCGTCGGTCACGAAGAGATTCAAACATGCTGACCAATTCCGGTTCGGAGTCGCGATTTTGCGACGGCTTGTCTCGCCGCTGTTGCCTGCAAATCGGTGGGCTGACATTGGGCGGGATGGCATTGCCAGCGATCTTGCGAGCGGAATCAACGAACACAGCGAGTCGGTCTTCTAGTCCCACGCGAACGGCCAAAGGGATCATTATGGTCCTGTTGCCCGGTGGGCCGACGCATTTGGACACGGTCGATCTCAAGCCGGATGCTCCGTCGGAAATTCGCGGTGAGTTTTTGCCGATCGCAACCAAACAGCCGGGTGTCGAGATTTGCGAGTTGTTGCCGAGGCTGGCGAGCATCGCAGACAAGCTGACGATTATCCGCTCGTTAACCGGCTTCCGCGACGATCACAACACGCATTGGTGTTCGACCGGTTGGGAGTCACACCCGGCAATGGAATCGTCCCCATTCATTGCGGGCTTTCCGCCCGGTGATTGGCCGTCGATGGGATC
This sequence comes from Planctomycetota bacterium, assembly GCA_016872645.1. Classification (GTDB taxonomy): domain Bacteria; phylum Planctomycetota; class Planctomycetia; order Planctomycetales; family Planctomycetaceae; genus SXKJ01. Next base: position 905 of record VGZH01000040.1, read on the forward strand.
GATCCTCTCGAAGCAACTCGGCCCACGTGTCGCCGGTGTTCCGCCGGCTGTCGATCTGACGCCGATCACTCCCGACGCGAGATTCATCCTTCGAACACCGCCAACTCAGCCCGGCTATCTGGGATCGGCTCACGCGGGATTCGAGGTCGAAGCGGTCGATCGTCGAAACATTCAGCTCAACGGCACGACCCTCAATCGCGTGTCGGATCGCCGAGCATTGTTGTCCAGCTTCGATCGCTTCCGCCGCGAGGTCGATCAAGCCGGCCCGACGGACGGCATCGACGACTTCCATCGGCAGGCATTCGAGGTGCTCACGTCGCCGCGACTCGCCGAGGCGCTCGACCTCAGCCGCGAGGACGCCGCCACGCGCGGTCGTTACGGCCTGAATCGAGCTTACCCCAACGAGCGTGAAGGTAAGACGTTTCTCGATCAGTTTCTGCTGGCTCGCCGAGCCATCGAAGCGGGTGCTCGCTGCGTCACGCTCGCCTTCTGCCGGTATCCGTTCGGGAGGATGCTCAAAGGGGACTACAACTGGGACTGGCATCGCGACATTTTTAACGAAGCTCGTGGAGCCTTGCCGCTGCTCGATCTCGGTCTGTCGGCGTTGCTTCAAGACCTCGCCGAGCGCGGCATGCTGGACGATGTTGCCGTCGTTGTCTGGGGCGAGTTCGGTCGCACCCCGAAGATTAATGAAAACGCCGGCCGCGACCATTGGCCGCGAGTCTGCAGCGCGCTCGTCGCTGGCGGAGGCATGCGTCACGGCCAGGTGATCGGCTCAACGACACGTTGGGGCGAAGAACCGCTGACTCGGCCGGTTCACTTCCGTGACGTCTTCGCCTCGCTGTACCAGCGACTCGGCATCGATGTCGCGACAACGCAATTCACCGACCGCGCCGGTCGCCCGCAATACCTTGTTGGCGACCACCGCCCGCTGCCGGAATTGGTTGGCTAGCTGCGGAATTCACCCGTAGCCACGTTCGCCAGAACGTGGACGAATCGACAACACAGCCACCTTCTGGCGAACATGGCTACGACCGACCGGACATTTCATGACCAATCGCCTGCTCAAAACGTTCGTGATCCTGTTGGCCGTATGTGGCTCGCCGATCAAACGGAGAAAAAGTCAGACCAATGAACATTGAATTCCTCAATCCGCCACAGCTTTGCCCGACATTCGGTTGGACGCACGTCGTCAGCGCGACCGGTGGCAAGACCATCCACATCTCCGGGCAAGTTGGGATCAACGAACGTGGTGAAGTCGTCGGTCGCGGCGACCTCAAGGCTCAAACCGAGCAAGCGTTTCGCAACATCGAACTCGCGCTGGCCGCCGTCGGCGCAACGTTTCGGGACGTCGTGAAGACCAGCCTGTTTGTCGTGGGGCTCAAGCCAGAACACGTCCCGATCATCCGCGAAGTTCGCAGCCGCTACGTCTGGGCCGAGCATCCACCCGCCAGCACGCTCGTCGGTGTCTCGGCTCTTGTCGGCCCCGACTGGCTGATCGAAATCGAAGCGGTCGCGGTCATCGCCGAGAGATGACTTCGGTGGCAAGACGATTTGCCGTGCATCGTGTCAGGCCAGAATCTCACCCAGCAACTCGCCGCCGACGTCGGTCAGGCGGAAGTCGCGACCGTTGAAGCGGTAGGTCAGCTTCGTGTGCTCCAGTCCCAGCAGATGCAGCAGCGTCGCGTGCAGATCGTTGACGTGGATCTTTTTCTCGACCGCCTTGTAGCCGAAGTCGTCGGTCGCTCCGTAATGGAAGCCACCTTTGACACCCGCTCCAGCCATCCAAATCGTGAAGCCGTTGGGGTTGTGATCTCGCCCCTTCGCTCCTTGTGAATCCGACGTGCGGCCGAACTCGCCCCCCCAAATCACAAGCGTCGTCTCGAGCAGCCCGCGAGCTTCAAGATCCGCCAACAGCGCAGCGGCCGGCTGGTCGGTGTGCAGTCCGCAGGAACGATGATTCGTCTGCACGTCCGAGTGGCAATCCCACGGTACGTCGTTGACGCTGCCGTCTCCGCCGACTCCCTTGCCGGCGAAGATCTGCACGAAGCGGACTCCCCGCTCGACCAACCGCCGAGCGAGCAGACACTGCCGAGCAAACGTCGCGCACTCCGGCTGGTCCAAGCCGTACTGCTTGTGCGTCACTTCGGATTCCTTCGTCAGATCGAGTGCCTCCGGAGCGGCCATCTGCATCCGATACGCCAACTCATAGGAATTGATCCTCGCGGCGAGATCGGCCTGCGTCGGCCGAGTTGTCGCGTGCTCCTGATTCAACTGCTTGATCAGCTCAAGCTGCGACCGTTGTTGAGCGTCGCTGTGTTTGCCGTCGCGCGCCAAATTATCGACCGCCTCTTTGCGGCGAGCATCCAGCGCGAGGGCCTGATAGGTCTTCGGCAAAAATCCCGCCGACCAGATTTGATCGTCACCACGCGGCCGCGTGTCGTGCAGCACGACGTAGGACGGCAAACTCTGATTGAGCGAGCCGAGGCCGTAAGTCATCCAAGCTCCGAGCGCCGGCAGGCCCGGTCGGTTCGTGCCGCACATCAACTCGATCGACGCTGGCGCATGGTTGTTCTGCCGCAGATTCATCGAGTGCAGAAAGCACATCTTGTCGACGTGCTGCGACAAGTGCGGAAACAAATCCGACACCCACGAGCCGGACTCGCCGTGTTGTCGCCAGGCAAACGGCGACTTCAAGCATTTGCCGCTGGTCGTGAAGAACCCGGTCTTCGGATCGGCTCCGGCGAGATCCTGACCATCACGTTTTTGGAGCTCCGGCTTGTAGTCCCAGGTGTCGACTTGAGACGGAGCTCCGGTCATGAAGAGCCACACGATCGACTTCACCTGTCCCGGGACGTGCGGCGGCCGAAGTGCGAGCGGATCGAGCGGCGTCTGCGCTTGCGATTCGCCGTTGAGCAAACTGGCCAGCGCGAGTGAACCGAAGCCAAGTCCGGTCTCCTGTAAAAATCGACGCCGGGCTGGCAATTGCAGTTCCGACGGTGAATGGAAATTGAACATGAGGACTCCAAATTTCAATCAATGTAAACGAACTCGTTGAGGCACAGCAGCACGTGACAGAATTCGATCAGAGCTTTGTCGGTCGCCACGACCGCATCGCCTCCCATCGCGGCACGTTGGTCCTCGACGAAGGCCAGCATCCGGCTTCGCTCCAGCTCGGTCGGCAGCCGAGCAACGGCCATCTGGTAGGCGCGATCGACTGCCGCACCGAGCGGCGCATCCTTCGAGGGACGAATCCGCAACGCCAGCTTCTCGGCCTGCTGTCGCACGAACGGTGAGTTCATCATCGCCAGTGCCTGCGTCGGCACCGTCGTGCTGATTCGCTCACCGATGCTTTGCGTCGGTTCAGGTGCGTCGAACATCGTCATCAGCGGAATCAATTCGCTCCGTTTGACGCGCAGATAAACGCTGCGTCGCGGCGTGTTGTCGAGGATGCTCGCCCCAAACATCGAGATGTCAAGATTGCCACCCATCGCCAGCAACGAATCACGAATGAGTTCCGCATCCAAGCGTCTTGGTTGGAAGTGCCAGAGGTAGCGGTTCGCCTGATCGATCTTCAAGTTCTCGGCGTTGACCTCGTGCGACTGCTGGTACGCCGCGCTGAGCATGATTTGCTTGTGCAACGGCTTGAGCTTCCAGCCGCCACGCACGAGTTCGGCCGCGAGCCATTCCAGCAACTCCGGATGCGTCGGCTTGTCCCCCTGCACGCCGAAGTCGTTCGGCGTCCCGACAAGTCCCTCGCCGAAATGATGCTGCCAAAGGCGATTGACGATCACACGAGCCAGCAACGGTCCGGCTCCTCGATCGACGTTCGTCATCCAATCGCCGAGAGCCACACGCGGATCGATCGGTGGCTCCGTCTTCGCCGGCACCGCAGGCCCATCACCGCGCCACAAGACCTGCATGAAGCCCGGCTCCGACTTGCCTTGCTTGTTATCAACCTCGCCCCGTCGCAGGAAGAAGACGTCCTGACCACCGGCGACGGTTGTGTAGACCTCAGACAAATTCGGTCGCGGTGCCGCTGCCGTGTGATCGCGCACTGTGCGAACAACCTTCGCTGTCTCGGTATCGAACGGAGCGAACCAGCGAGTCATCGGCTCACGCAGAGCATCCGGCAATTTGTTGCCGTTGGCCGCCAAAATCGCGCGAATTTCACCGAGATGCTGCGGCACAACATCGCCCGCCCAGGTTGCCGGGTTCGGTTCGGTACTGAGCGAGAATCGCAGGCGGCCGATGCCGAGGTCTCGGAACTTCAGGTCGACCAGCAGCTCTGTGCCACCGGCGAATCCGGCGAGTGGCGTTTCCAACTCGAAGACGGCGGCGTTGTCTTTCTTCGCGGTTTCGCGAACCACCCACGCAGTCGCCGGCTTGCCATCCAGTGCGTTGCTCAGCGGCTGGTCCTTGTCCTCGAATGCCGCAAACACCGGCTTGAGCTTCAATTCCACTGGCGCGTCCTTCGCCATCAGGCCGAGCGGTGTCGCCGTGACCTTCAGTTCGACCAATTGAAAACTCCCGTCGCCGTTCAGCCCCGGCCCGCGCTGCGGCAGCGACTTGTCGGCAAAGAGATCGAACCGAAGCGACGTAACGTTCTTCTGATGCGTGTGCAGTGTGATGCGATATTGCTCTTCGTTGCCAACCGCTCGCCGCTGTCCGCGCTGACGAATCTTGAGGCCGGGATTCAGCAGTCCATCGTGAGCGACGATCCCTCCCGGCAATTCCTTCAACCACGAACGCTCCGCTTCGAGCGACACCGGTTCCAGCACCTGCCAGCGCGGTGCGTCCGGTTGCTTCGCCAGCTCGGCCGCTCGCCACGATTCAAATCGCTTCGGCAATTCATTCGCCGCGAACGTGCGGAGCGCTGCGACGAGCGGTTCGTGATCCGCCTGATGCTTCTCGATCGCTTGTTGCGTCGCGGCCGAATCGAGATCGAGCGTCCGCGAGCCGTGCGACGTCTTCGCGAACGCGGCGGCCAGCGCGTAGTAGTCTTGATGCGGGATCGGGTCGTACTTGTGCTCGTGACAGCGGACGCAGCCAATCGTCAGGCCGAGCATCGCGCCGCCGATCGTCATCAGCATGTCGTCGAGCTGGTCGTAGCGAATCCGCTCAACGGTCTTCGCTGTGATCTGCCCCGGATACGGGCCGGCGACGAGAAAGCCGCTCGCCGCCGCACCTTGAATGTCGTCGGGCAGCAACACGTCACCGGCCAGCTGCATCCGCACGAACTGGTCGTAGGGCATGTCGCTGTTCAATGAGCGAATCACCCAATCGCGATAGTGAAACGCACCCGGCCGAAAGCCGTCAAATTCGTACCCGCCGCTCTCCGCGAACCGAGCCGCGTCGAGCCAGTGCCGCGCCCACTTTTCGCCGTAATGCTGACTGGCGAGCAATCCATCGATCACCTTCTCGAACGCTTGTGGCGACGCATCCGTGACAAAGGCCGCGATCTGCTCCGGCGTTGGCGGCAGGCCGATGAGATCGAAGTACGCGCGGCGAATCAGCTTTTCTTTCGTCGCCGGGCCGTTTGGTTTCAGGCCGTGAGTCTGCTGAGCCGCGACCACGAATCTGTCGATCGATGACGCGGAGGAAGTCCCCGCAGCAACCGTCGGTGGTTCGACCGACTTCAGCGGCTGGAACGACCACCACTGCCGACCTTCTTCAAGGCTGATCTCACGTTTCGGCTTGGCCGGCGCGTCTCCTTTTCTCGGATCGGGAGCACCCAGATCGATCCACTTGGCGAAGTCGGCGACGATCTCGGACGAGAGTTTTCCGCTGGGCGGCATCTCGATGCCATCATGCTTGAGAGCTTTGATAAGCAGACTCTCGGCCGATTTCCCTTTGACGATCACGGCGCCGCTCTCGCCGCCGTCCAGCACGCCTTCGGCGGAATCGAGAAACAGTTTGCCTTTGAGCTTTTTTGCGTCTCGCGCCTGCACCGAGTGGCAACTGTAGCAGTGCTGCACGAGCACCGGGCGAATCTTCGCTTCGAAGAATTGCAGTCCTTCGTCGTTCGGAGTCTGAGCGAACGCCGACACCGCTGTCGCCGCCAGCAGAACAGCCAGGATAGAGCGAAACTTCATCACGATTCCTCACTCAGATTTCAATTGCACGCCGCGCTGCTTCAGAGCCATCTCCAGTTCGATACGGTCGATCTTCTCAGGATTGACGAGCGCCGTCACGCGACCCAGGCGATAAATCGAATCGTAAGCACACAAGCAACAACCTTTGCAGTCCAGTCCAACCACCAAAATCTCGATCAGCGTCAGTTTGTCCTTCAGCAACGATCGTTCCTGACGCACTTGTATTGCCGAAAAAATAGCACCGTTTGACGACAGGCTCGATACTGTTGCGCGAGGTTTCTCCGCAAGCGACCTGAGTCGGCGGCGATCAGCGTTTGAAAATCGGTGACGTCTTTGAAAGATCGCTCGTTGGGCAAGACGCCGCCGGCGCAATTCCGACTCCACTTGCTGCGCTGAAAAGTATCGAAACTGTGCGCAGATTTCCTTCCGCATCATCTGGCGCGAGCTTTCAATCAGTCGCGGCCCATCCAACATCTTTTGATCCATCGATCGACTCATCGCTCGCCGCACCTTGGCCGCAATGATGGCATCCATCAACTCACTGATTTCCGTCTCAGGCTGGCTCATGGGATTTCTCGGAAGACGTCCTCACACCATCTCCAGACCGCGCATCGTGGCGGTTCCGGTCGAGAACTTGTCTGTTTCGATTCCCAAGCGTTGCAGCATCGAGATGAACAAGTTTGTCAGCGGGTCATTGTTTTGCCGATCGAAGACGAGACACTGGCCCTGCTTGAAGCCTCCACCTGCGAACAGGACTGGCAGGTTGACGTTCGAGTGTGAGTTCGTGCTCCCCATGCAGATGCCGTACAGGACCATCGTGCGGTCGAGCAGCGAACGTCCTTCCTCATTTCCTCTCGATGAGCGCGGCGAGCCATTCCAGGTACGGGCTGAGCGGGTAGTCTCGCCCCTCTCACTCCGGAAAGAAAAACTGCGGCAGAATGCCCATGTTCGTTTCGATGGCGACCAATCGCCGCGGCGTCATTTTGGCATCATCCGCCGCGAAGGCCGGACACATGGCATCCAGCCACGGCAGAGCCATCGCGACGACAGTTCCACGCAAAAAGGCTCGTCGAGACAGCGGTCCGCGAATCGCCGAAGCACAAAGACTCATGGAAAACTCCGTTGAGCAGTCGTCAGTCAATCGGCCGACATTTTGCTGTCTCGAGAGTTCAGAGCAAATAGGGAGAGAGCGGGCAAGAAATGAAAGTCGAACAATGAGCGCAGCCTGCCTTCATCTTCCGCTCCCCATCTTTCGCCCACCATTTCACAAAATCTCTCAACCCAACTTCGATCGAAAATACTCCGCGCCGGCCTTGAGCGCATCGACCAACTTGGACGGGTCTTTGCCTCCCGCTTCAGCCATATCCGGTCGGCCGCCACCTCCGCCACCGACTTGCTTAGCTGCGAGCTTCACGCAGTCGCCGGCGCTCAAGCCGCGAGCAATCAGGTCTTTAGTCACGGCGGCGGTGAGGCTTACTTTGCCGTCGATGACCGCACCGATCAGCACGGCGGCGGGAGCGGCTTTGTCGCGGAGCGTGTCGATCATTTCGCGGATCGCGTCGCGAGTGACGTTCTCGGCGAGATACGTGATGACTCGCACGCCGCCGATCGTTTCGGCGTTCGCAATCAGCGTATCGACCGCTCCGGCAGCGGCTTGACTGGCGTGTTTGGCGAGTTCCCGTTTCGCGTCGCGAAGCTCGTCTTGCAGCGCGGCGATTCGTCTCGACAACTCATCGGCGGGAGCTTTCAGCGCGACGCACAACTCTTTGACGAGCAATTCGGTTTGACGGACTCGGTCGAGAGCCTTCGCGCCGGTGACGGCGCTGATGCGGCGGACACCTTTGGCGACCGGCTCCTCGGCGACGATCTTGCAAAACCCCACTTGGCCGCTGTTGGTCAGATGCGTGCCGCCGCAGAGTTCGATACTCCAGTCCCCCATGCTGACAACGCGGACATTGTCCGGATACTTCTCTCCGAACAGAGCCATCGCACCAAGCTTGCGGGCCTCGTCAATCGGCAGCAGCCGCGTCGTCACGGGCGAGCCTTCGGCGATGCGAGCGTTGATCTCGGTTTCGATCGTTTGCAGCTCGGTCTCGCTGACCGGCTGGCCGTGCGTGAAGTCGAAGCGGAACGTGTCCTGATCGACCTTCGACCCGCGCTGCGTCGCCTGATCGCCGAGCGTTTGCCGCAGCGCGTGATGCAGAATGTGCGTGGCCGAGTGTGCTCGGCGAATGCCTGACCGGCGTTGGGCATTGACGGTCGCGGTGACGGTTTGGCCGACGCTGAGCTTGCCTCGCTTGAGCGTACCGATGTGCAGCCAGAGGTCGCCATCTTTTTGAGTGTCGATGACGTCGAACTCGATTCCGTTGGCCGTCAACGTGCCGACATCGCCGACTTGCCCGCCTGACTCTCCGTAGAACGGAGTCTTGTCGAGCGCGATGCCGATGGGCTCGCCATGGCCGACGGACGCAAACTCCGCAACGAGTTCGCCGGCGAAAATGATACCGACGATTTTGCAGTCGGTCGCGGCAGTCGATTCGTAGCCGAGGAACGTCGTGCCCCCTTGTTTACGGAGCGAATCGATCGGACCTCCGGCCATGACTGAATTCGCGAACGCACCGCTTCCCGATTTGGCTTCGTGCTCTTTCTTGCAGCGGTCGAAGGCCGCACGATCGACGCTCAAGCCCGCTTGCGCGGCGAGCGATTCGGTCAGCTCGATCAAGAAGCCGTCGGTCTGATGCAAGTCAAACGCCGCCTCGCCGGAAAAGACTGCGCCACTCGACTTAGCTTTGTCGGCGAGCTTCTGAAACTTCGGCATTCCGCGATCAACGATCGTCAAGAACTGCTGCTCCTCTTCGCGAATCACGTTCGAGACCGATTCGACCGTCTTCGAGATCTCCGGGTACGCAGCCTTCATGCCGGTGACGATGGCCGGGACGAGCGTGTGCAGAAACGGATCGTGCTTGCCGAGCAAATAACCTTCGAGAGCCGCTCGCCGCAGCAACAGGCGGACGATGTAGTTCTCCTTGTCGCTGCCAGGCAACGCTCCTTCGTGAATCGCGAACGTGCAAGCTCGGACGTGATCGGCGATGCGCCGGCAGGCTCGGCCGTGAGTGGCGGCGTAGTCGTACTTCAAGCCGAGTGCGTTCCCGGCAGCAACGCACATCGGTTTGAGGATGTCAATTTCGAAGTTGCTCAGCACACCCTGCAGTGTCGAGGCGCAGCGTTCGAGACCCATGCCGGTGTCGATGTTCTTCTTCGGCAGCGGCTGGAGGTTGTTCGGCGGCGGGCCGACTCGATTGAACTGTGTGAAGACGAGGTTCCAAATTTCAACCGTCTTCTCTGAGCCAGGGGGCAAATAATAAATCTCGCTGCACGGCCCGCAGACGCCGTCCGGTCCCTGCGAAGGAGCGGAAGCCGGCCAGAAGTTCTCGCTCTCGTCGCAGCGCGTGATTCGTGCGGCTGGGATTTTGACCTCGTCGTGCCAGATGCCGTACGCCTCGTCGTCGTCGAGGTACACCGTCACACTCAGTCTTTCGGAGTCGAGTCCCAACCACTTCTTCGATGTCAAAAATTCCCACGCCCAGTGAATCGCTTCCTTCTTGAAGTAATCGCCGAATGAAAAGTTGCCGAGCATTTCGAAGAACGTGTGGTGATAGGCCGTGACGCCAACGTTTGAGATGTCCCCCGTCCGCAAACACATCTGAGACGTCGTGGCTCGCGTGAATTCAATTGGCCCGATGCCGAGAAACTGGTTCTTGAACTGATTCATCCCGGCAGGCGTAAATAGCACCGTCTTATCGTCCCGCGGAATAAGCACATCGCTGGGGCGGCGAACGCAGCCTTTGGTTTCAAAAAACGCCAGATATTTTTCACGCAGTTCGTCAGTTTTCATGGGGTCATCAATAAGGGTTTGTGGTTGAGGTTTGAAGGCGGGGAAGGGTAGGCAATGCGAGTCCGAGAAGAAATCTCGACGCCCTTGGTATTCGATCCCGGCCGGGCCGTTTTTTGAAACGCTCAGATCGCCGAGGCTCCACGTCCCGGCAATCGTGAAGAGTTTTGCTGTGGCAAGAAGATTTCTGGCTCAGTGCAAACTGCCAAGTGAAGAGTTTGAAGTGTTCTGCAACTTCATTTCGCATTTTGCACTTCACAGGTTTTGGATAACGACTACAGCTCGTCGAACCGCATCCGCATCGCCTCGCCGCCGAGGTCGGGATACAGCAGCTTCGTGACTTTCAGCAGTTTGTCCGCCTCGGCCTGTTCGCCGAGCTGTTGGCAGCAGCGGATGACGTGCCACCGCGCGTCCAGCCATTCGAGGCTGCCGGCCTTGAGTAAGCCTTCCAGTCGTCGCCAAAGCGGCTTCGCTTGCTGCGTCCCCTCTTTCGTGTCGAGCGATTCACACAACTGTGCCGCAGTTCGGACAAACTTCGGGTCGCGTGGTGCTTTTTCAACGAGTTGCTGATAGACCGCGACGGCTTTTGTAGGCTGACCGGATGCCGCGAACGCTTCCGCGCGGGCACGCATGAGTCGCAGACGTTGTGGCTCTGTCAGCTTTGCCGCTGCATCGTTCAAACTCTGCGAAGCTCGCAACTGTAAATCGGCGACGAGCCGCTGCGTGCCGAGGTCGCTGCGGGTCGCAACGGCTGAGAGCCCATCAAGCATCGCCAACGACTCATCCGGCCCGGAAGCTTCGAGCGATTCAATCAACTGCTCTGCTTCGTCGATTCGCCGCTGCCCGGCGAGCGACACGACGCGCAGTTGTTTCGCCAGCTTGAGCCACTCGCGATCCTGTGCGTGAGCGATCACGAATTCCAGCAGCCGATCCACAGCCTTGTCATCGACCGGTTGTCGCTGCGACAACAGCCGAGCCAGCCGCACCATTAGTTCCGCACGCGACGAGGCAAGCGGCGCGGAGTCAGTCCGCTGACTGTTCTCGTCGTCATCTTTCGATCGGGGAGCAGACATCCCCCCGCTCGTCTGCAAGATCTTCGCCGCCGCCGGATTTAACTGACGAACCGCAGCAGCCTCCGCCTCGGATGTTGGTTTCGCGTCTTGACGCAATCGTGCGATCTGTTGTTCGTGGCAGCGAGCCACTCCTGCCCACGCTTCATCGTGTCGCGTGTGCGACTCCGACACCGTCGCAAACAATTCGATCGCCTCCAAAAACTGCTGCTGCCGCTCGAGCGTTTGACCGAGCAACCATGCCGCCTCAGCTGCTTCGGGTTGATCGGAATATCGCTCGCGCAGCGACCGCAGCGCGGCGACGAACTCCGCACGCAGTTCATCCGTCGGTTTGGACTCAAACTGCTTGCCGAGGCAGAAAGCCCACAACAGATGCGTCGCGGCCGAGCGCTCGTGACGAGGAGCCTCGGCCAACTCGCGAAAGGCCTGGACGGCATCCTCGAATCGCTTCGCTTGAAAAAGTAACGTCGCGCGCGAATCTCGCAGTTCAAGCAACAAGGTCGTCGTTCCGTCTTCAGGTGGCCGTTTCGTCGCCGCCGCGATTGCCGCGTCGAACCTCCCAATCGCTTCTTCGGCCGGCAAGGTCGAGAATCCGCTGCGCGCCTTTCGCACCAAGTTCGCCAAGTCACGGCCGAACAGTTGCACGTCTCGCTCGCGCTGCCAGTCCAACTGCGCTCGCACGGTCCAATAGCCTCCGTCATCGCGGCGTAACTGCTCGACTTCGGACGTGGCCCGGCTCCACAATTCGCCGGCGAGTTTCGCATCGCCTCGTTCGGCGGCGAGTTGCCAGACCGCCAGCTCAACCACGACCCGCCAGTAGGTCAATTCCGGCGACGCGACCATCTCCGTCTTCGTTTCGCCTAATTTCAAGACACCTTTCTGGCCTTGCTCAATTAGCCACGAGGCCGCCTCGGCCGGTTGCCGTTTGGCGAGAGAGCCACGCAAGCGTTCGATCACAAACCGCTCGCGCAGGTCGAGCGGCGTGTCATCCGCGACTGACTTTTCAAACGCGGCCAGAAACTTGTCGGCACGTTCGTAATCGCCTCGCAAGCGTGCGACTTCAGCCAGCAACAACTGACTCTCCCAAGTCAGTCGCTCGTGACTCGGCCCTTGCGCGAGTGGCAGCAGCCACTCGTCGGCAGTCAACAACCTGGTCGCTCGATCGGCCGGAATGTCGGCACCGAGTTTCGCCTGCGTCAGTCGAGCGACGCCCAGCCGAAAGCGAATCTGCTGCCACAATGTTCGCCGCTCGAACGACGAGAGTTTATCTGGAGCCGACGCGACCGAATTCTGTCGCACTTGCTGACTGAGCGATTTTTCCAGGACGCCGAACTGTTCGATCGCGACCTCGACCGCCTTTAATCCGCGCTGACGCAGTCCACGATCCTCCGGCTGCAATTCCGACTGCGCGAGCACCTTCTCCGCCCGGCCGAGTTCGATGAGTGCCAGTTGCGTTTCCAACAATTCGCGTCGAGGAGTCGCGGTCGTTCGAGTCAAATGTTCGACGATCAGCCGAGTCGCCCGCTGCCAAAGATCCTCCTGTTCGGTCCCGGCCGTGTGCCAAGCGTGAGCGGCGTATGTCCGCGACAACTCCAAGACCAGTTCACCACGCTGCCGTTCGCTGAGCGAAGGCGCTTCAAGTCGCCGCAAACAATCCGATTCGACCAGTCCGAAGAGTTGCCGTTGGCGAAGTTGCTCGTAGAACCGAGCCGTCGCCTCGTCGGCACGGGCCGTAAGCAACGACACGACGACCAGCGTCACGACTGCGAGCCCGCCGAGTCGTCGAAGGTTCTGGATCTGCCGGCTCATGATCGATTCATCCGCGCTGTCGAGGTCCACGTCATTCGCTACTCTCCCGCAAAACCGTCCGTGATGCGAGCCAGAGGAGGGTCTGTCATGTCTGCGTTGTCTGAGGCAATCGGCCGTTTGCAAGTTTCTTCCGCACCACAAGCGGTATGGATCGGCGGCGAGGGGATCGACGGCACAGGCCGGGAACTCATTGGCCGCTCGCCGATTGACGGCACAAAGTTGACGACTTTGACAGACGCCAGCGCTGCAGACGTGCCGCGAGTCTTGTGCGAAGTGAACGCCGCGTTCGGCGTGTGGCGATCGGTTCCCGCTCCGCAGCGCGGCGAGTTCGTGCGGCGCGTCGGCAATCGATTTCGCGAAATGAAGGCTGACCTTGCCGCCGTCATCACGGCCGAGGCGGGCAAGATCACGCAAGAGTCGCTCGGCGAAGTGCAGGAAGTTATCGACATCTGCGACTTCGCCGTTGGAATCAGCCGTCAGTTGTACGGACTGACGATCGCGACTGAACGCCCCGAACATCGGCTCACCGAGCAATGGCATCCGCTCGGTCCGATCGGCGTCATCACGGCGTTCAACTTTCCGATGGCCGTGTGGGCCTGGAACGCCGCGCTCGCCTGGGTCTGTGGCGATCCGGTCGTCTGGAAACCGTCCGAGAAGACTCCGCTGTGCGCGATCGCCTGCCAATCGGTTGTCGCGTCAGTGCTGCGCGAGATGCCGAGCGTTCCTCCGGCAATCTCGTGCGTATTGATCGGCAGCGGCGCGAGCGTCGGTGAAGCTCTCGCCGATGCGCCAGTATTGCCGCTTATCTCGGCCACCGGTTCGACCACGATGGGCCGAGCGGTCGCGCAGCGCGTGTCCGCTCGACTGGGACGTTCACTGCTGGAACTGGGCGGCAACAACGGCATGATCGTGACACCGTCCGCCGACCTGGAACTGACGACGCGTGCGATCGTCTTCTCCGCCGTCGGCACCTGCGGCCAACGCTGCACGACTCTGCGACGACTGATCGTTCATGAGAGCATCGTCGACGATCTCGTGCGCCGATTGCGGGCGATCTACGACCGGCTCCCCATCGGCGACCCGCGTGAATCGGGAGTCCTCGTCGGTCCACTCATCGACGAGCGAGCCTTCGCGGCCATGCAATTCGCTCTACAACGCGCTCAAGCCGAAGGAGGCATCGTCCACGGAGGCCACCGAATCACTGAAGGCGTTCCGGCCGATGGATTCTACGTCCGTCCCGCGCTTGTCGAGTTCCCTGGCCGATTGCGTCAGGTCGGACCAGCGACGCACCGCCGCGCCGGCTCACCATCCAACAAGCCATCCCAAGATGATGGACCGGCGATCGAAGCGAGCTTGTCCCACCCTACAGGGCTCTCGATCATCCGCACCGAAACGTTTGCGCCGATCCTGTACGTCCAGAACTACCGCACGCTCGACGAGGCAATCGCGATTCACAATGACGTGCCTCAGGGATTGGCCTCGTCGATCATGACCAGCGACATGCGCGAGGCAGAGCTGTTTTGCTCGGCAGTCGGTTCCGACTGCGGAATCGTCAACGTCAACGTCGGCCCGAGCGGAGCGGAAATCGGCGGAGCTTTCGGCGGCGAAAAAGAAACCGGCGGCGGACGCGAGTCCGGTTCCGATTCGTGGAAGGCGTACATGCGCCGTGCGACCAACACGATCAACTATTCGCGCAAACTGCCGCTGGCGCAGGGCATCCAGTTTGACGTTTGATCAAGACGACAGCCGGTTTTACCCAAATTACGAAAAAGGAGTGATTGATCAGAACATGAAGGCAATCTGAATTCTTACTTTTTTGAGGATTGCACCAGAATTCCGCGGCGGTATCCTTCGGTCGCCTTCTTCATCTGCACATCTGATTGCAATCCACCCCCTGCGATTTCTGTTTTTTAATCGGTCGTTTTCATTGAGAGGTTCTCATGTTTCGGGCTAATTCTCGCCGCGGATTTACTCTGATTGAACTGCTCGTCGTCATCGCGATTATTGCGGTCTTGATCGCGTTGCTCCTACCTGCCGTGCAGCAGGCCCGCGAGGCCGCTCGGAGGTCGCAGTGCAAGAATAATCTCAAACAGCTCGGCTTGGCACTGCACAATTATCATGACAATGCCAAGCTGTTTCCAAAGGTCTGTTATGCGGTAGTTGACAACATCTCTCCAAATAGCCCGACGAGTCCGACCACGTCGTATCATTGGGAAGGACGCAGTGCCCAGACCCTTCTCCTGCCATATATGGACCAAGGTCCGCTTTACAAAAGCATTAATCAACGCGCCTGGTGGGACAGTACGTTAGCAACGAACGGCGTTTCCAATAGAACTGTGCGTCGAACTCAACTCGCCGCATTGATTTGCCCTAGTGACAGCCAGTTTGGGTCGGCTGACCGTGGCAATTGCAGCTATTGGATCAGCACCGGCCCAAATCGAGGTTGGGATGCGAACGGAAACTCAAACGTAGGCTTCGCGCACATCAATTTCTCAACCTCCACGGCGGATATTCGCGATGGGACCTCTAATACGATTGCGTTCGCCGAGGGATTGATTGGAGATAATAACAATGGGCTGTATAATATTAGCGACCTCGTTCGCAATCAGCCGCTACCGACAGGAGCGCCTGTGACATTCTGGACTGAAGCTCAACTCATCGCCTACGGCACGCAATGCCAAGGCGGAACGGGCAATCAACACAGCCACAGCGGTCGGGATTGGGCTTCACCGATGATGTGGTCGACGGCCTTTAACACGCTTGCACCGCCCAACTGGAGATATCCCAATTGCTACAGTTGTTCTGGTTGCGGCTGGGGGGATGGTTTGGGCGTTTTTCCGTCTCGCAGTCAGCACAGCGGAGGGACTCACCACGCAATGGCGGACGGAGCTGTGAAATTCATTACCAACAATGTGAACACTCCCCTTTATCAGGCACTCGGATCCAAAGCCAGTAAAGACGTGGCCAACTTGCCGAATTAGCCCTGAAACCAATTGACCGGTTATTTTTGTTTCACCGAGAACTAAATTTGAGTAGAGCTTCCGAGGCCTTCTTCGGAAGCTCTACTTATTTCTTTCGACAACCGAAACTGACACAAAGGAACTGAAAAATGTCACTGAAGCAACGTGCGCTGTCCCTCATCGTGGTAAGTGTGTTGGCGGGAGTCGTCGGATGTGGTGGATCGGAGTTGCCCAAACCTGTCAGCGTCACACCTGCGGCACCTCCGGCCCTAAAAGCGATGCTGGAAAACGTCGTCGAGACTGGCGAAGTCGGCAGTGGGGCCGAGCAGATTCGTGCCGAATTGGAGAAGTTGAAGCAAACCGATGACGCCAAAGGCACCGCTTTGCTTACCGACTTGGATAAGCTTGAAAAATTGTCAGATCCCGATGCCGTCAAAACTGCGGCTAAAGCGATGGTTGGAAAACTTTAGCAAGATTTGAACGAGCGGAATTTTTGGGGAGCAGGAACCTCCTTGGAAGTCATCCGCGTGCGGAATGGCCGAGTGGGACAAGAATCACCAGCATCGGGAAGATCTGCCTACTCGCACAAGTCCGCCAACAGCCCGGCTTCCCGAGTCCTCGACCGACGCGGTTTTGCTTTCCATGAAAAGTGCGCCGCAACAACCTCTCTCCACTGATTGGTGCCTTCTGACTGGATGCCGTGAAATTTTTCGCGCACCTTGCCGGACTTGGGTTCAGAGGTTGTCATGAAATACTCAAGCGTTCGTCGTGTCGCTGGCGGACTTATTGGCGACGCTTGTGTCCGTCGCTGTGCTCCGGGCGTTGTTACTGACCGCGTCGCAGCGCAGTAAGGATGGATACGTGAATCGTGGCGGTAGTGATCTGCCTACGTCAGTCGTAGTGTTTCCGTTTCCCCCGCCGAATCTGGCTTTGGTGTTGAAGGAGATCTTGCAAAGAGGTGAAGTCGGAAGTCTCGTGGAATCACTGAGAGTTGCGATTCAGCAGAACCTGGCGAAGACCGACAAAGCTAAAGCCAAGGGTCTGAAAGCAGAACTGGAGAAAGCACTGGCCGAGCCAATGAAGGTGAAACTGTAGATTTCGCCCGGCACAATACGATGTTCAACACTTGAGCCAGCGGAACACTCGAAGGGGATGCTTTCGAGCGTTCTTTTTTCAACATCGTCATTGAGCTGCCTGTCGTGCCATTTGGCGATGAAATCGCGCGACGGCTTGAACCGACGGATCTTTCGCGGACTGAGCCTCGTAATAATCAGCGAGCAATTCGTGGGTTGCGCGATGCTGTGGATCTTCGGCGAGCACTCCGCGCAGCCAAAACAGACCCGTTTCACTGGAGTCGGTTTCGAGATACAAGCTTCCCAGTCGGTGGCGTGCCTCCAGATCGCGGGGATGGCGTTCCACCAGATCGTGCTGACGGTCGCGTTCGGCGATCTTCTGTTCCATTGCTACATACCACTTAAAGTGGGTTTTGGCGTCTTCCGTGCGTCCGGCCGTATTCAGAATCTGAGCGAGTTGATACCGGGCCTGACGGTGTTTCGGATTGAAGTCCACGGCCTGTTGCAGTGCGGCTAATGCTGAGTCGGTGTTGCCGAGACTCGCTTCCAGTGTACCGAGTTCCAGGCGGAGCGAATCGTATTCGGTGGATTCGCCGAGCTGCCGTTGGGCTTCTCGGAAGCTCTCTTGCGGTTGCGCGGTGGCGCGTCGTAACAACCGCAATGCCTCATCGCCGCGGCCGAGAGACTTGTGACAGCGAGCCATGCCTACTTCCGCCACGGACCGGTAGGTGAGATCGCGGCATTGCTGATACACCTGCAGCGCCTCATCCCATCGATTCGCGCTGGTCAAGGTGCGTCCCAATCCAAATAGCGACGGAGCGTGCTGCGGGCTCTTGGCGATTGCGGCTCGGTAGTGCCGTTCCGCAGCGGTGGTCCGATTTTGAAATTCGGCGATGCGGCCCAACAGATGGTCAGGTTGCGGATCTTTGGGAAACGACGCTTGCCACGACTGGATGATGAGTAGCGCTTCCTCGACCCGCCCGTTAATCAAGAGCCCGTTGACATAGGCTTCGCAGATTTCCGCTCCGTCTTCTGAATGCTCAATCAACAGTCGATCCAATTCCCTGAGGATGTCTCCCAACGCCCCCGTCTGCGCCTGAATCAGCAGTTCCTCGCGACGGACAAGCTCCAGGTTGCCACCCAGACGTTGTGCCGCACGCAGATGACGGGCGGCTTCGTCCGTGCGGCCGAATTTGCGTTCGATTCTTGCAAGTAGCCATTCCGTTTCAGCGTTTGAAGCATTCCAACGCTCGGCAACTTCCGCCCACTTTCGCGCCGCCGCGTAATCTCGTCGCTCAAGCGCTTGTCGAGCCCAGTGTCGTGGCCACCAGGCGAAACCACCCAGCAACCACACCAGGATAAGGACCGCCGGTAGAACCAGCAGCATTAGTCGCTGCGCAAGTTTTGACGCGGGAATGAGTCTCATGAATCACAGGAGGCAAGGGCCTGGCGACGCTCTGAAGTTGGGACAACTGCTGCCTGTGGAATCATCAATCCACAAATTGAAACTCGTTTGACAGCAGCAACGCCTGCGACAATTGTTCCCACGCGGTGAGAGGAGATTCAGACGACTGTCCGTTTGGCGTGAGAAAGTCGCGTGCGATGTCCCAAACGATCGGACGTCGCTTTTCGAGCGTAGCGATCTTGGGTGCCCATTGAAAGCTGTCATGCGTCACTGTCGCACGGGACGTGACGATGAAATCCAGCGACTCGCCCTGCTTCAATCTGATGGTCGGCACGAAGGTTTCCGTGGACTGATTTGCGACGGTCCAGCGCTTCGGCTCGCCAAGTCGGTCGTTCCACACGAACGCAGTGACGCCGTCCCCCTCGGGATGCGCGTGTTTGAGAGTGCCGGTGACCACGACCGACACATCGCGCGGCGCTGTCCAGCGCAAGACGACCGCGTGCTGTCGATCACCGGGGTGTCCGCCGTTCGCGTACCACATGACCCAGCCCAGCTTGGAATCGGGCAGGTTCGGACCGCCTTGCCAACGCTGGCCTGTCCAGTGTGGCAGCGTCGCGAAACTCTTGAGCGTCTTCGCGTCGGCGTCGTATTCGCCGTAGCCAAATTGCCACAAAGGTGTGGGCGCGGTTCCGATGTCCGCTTCGGCCAGGTAACGTTCGGCCAGCGCGCGTTCTGCGGACGACGGCTCACGACCGTACACCAGTCGGAACAATTGCGAAATATCTCCCGGCGTTCGCGCGGCCAACGTCCGAGCCAGTTCGATCGCGAAGGGGCTGTTGCGGAGAAACAACGTCTGCTGCGGCACGGAAGTCACAAATCGCGATGGCGCGTGCGTGTCAGGGCTGGCGAAATCGAAGTTGCGCAGCGTCAGCGGCAAATTCTGGCGGTCGATGAATCCATAGATCGTCCGCCGATTTGAGAACGGCGGCTTGAGAATGTCCGTCGCCGGTCCTCCCAGCGAACGGTCGAGTCGGCCACTGGCGAAGAGCAACGAATCACGCAAGGCCTCCCAATCGAGTCGCCGTCGATTCATCCGCGAGAGCAGACGGTTTTCAGGATCATTGAGGAAGTTGGGAGTTTCTGGTTGCGAATTTCCAGGCACTGCCTTCGCGATGTCTTGCGCGGAACTCGTCGCTCGCAACTCGGAACTTTGCTGCTGCCACGTTGCCGAGGTCAGGATTTCGCGATGCAGCCACTTCAGCGACCAGCGGTGAGCGACGAACTCGGACGCCAGCCAATCGAGCAATTCGGGATGGGTTGGCGGGTCGGCACGCAATCCAAAGTCGCTCGGCGTCTTGACGAGGGGGGTTCCAAAATGGTGCAACCAAACTCGATTGACGAGGACTCGTGCTGTCAGCGGATTGGTTGCAGATGCGATTGCTTGAGCGAGCTCCCACCGCCCGCTGCGGTTCGCGAAGGGCTTTCGTTCGGCTCCGGCAACGATCGCCAAGAATTGCCGCGGGACATTCGGTCCACGGTTTTCCTGTTGGCCACGGAGAAAGACGTACGGATTAAAGGGGTTCGCTTCCTCGGTCAGAGTCATCGCCATCAGCGTCTTGACTTCTTCCACATTCGGCTCGCGCGAACTGCGGAAGATGCCGTACAGTGAGTAGTAATCGGCCGCAGGAATCGGGTCGTACTTGTGATCGTGACAGCGAGCACAACCGACTGTCAGCGCCATCGTGCCGCGGCACACGACGTCGATCCGATCGTCAATGATGTCGTTGATGTTGTTCAGAAACCGCCGGCCGAGCGTCAGGAATCCCAACGCCGGCAGGTTGGCGGCGCGATCCGGTTCCGGCAACAAGTCGGCGGCGAGTTGCCGAACCAAGAACTGGTCGTACGGCAGATCGTCGTTCAACGCACGGACGACCCAGTCGCGGTAGGTGTAGGCGAACGGATAGTTCCGGTCTTCAGTGAAGACGTAGCCCTTCGTGTCGGCGTACCGCGACACGTCCAGCCAGTAGCGACCCCAACGCTCTCCATACTGCGGAGAAGCCAGCAGCCGGTCGATCATCCGTTCGTGGGTATCGAGCGAGTTATCGTTTTCAGATTCGACGATCTCATCAGCCGATGGAGGCAAACCGTGCAGATCGAAGTGGGCGCGGCGCATCAGAGTGCGTCGGTCCGCTGGCCGCGAGAGTTGAGCATTTGCCTCGCGCAGTTTCTCCACAACGAATGAGTCGATGGAGTTGACGATACGAGATTCGTGACGCTCAAGTCGCGGTACCGGCGGACGAACGACCGGTTCAAACGCCCAATGCCGCTTGGCCGAAAAGCCACCGGCCTTGCTTTCCGGCCACGGCGCTCCTGCAGCGATCCACGTCTCGAACGCTGCGATCGTCTCGTCCTGTAGACGCTTGTCGGGGGGCATCTTCAGATCGTCGTCCGTGTGCCGCAGCGCTTTGAGCAACAGACTTTCCGCCGGTTTCTCTGGAACGATCGCGGGCGCTGTGTCCCCTCCTTTGAGCAGAGCGGCTCGCGAATCGACACGGAGGTTGCCGCTCTCCTTGTCGCTGCCGTGGCACTTGAAGCAGACCTCGACGAGTACCGGCCGAATCTTGGTTTCGAAGAGGTCGTCCGCACTCGCAACCGATGGCAGGCAAAGTCCGAGCATCAGCAAGCCGCGAACGGCGGAACGAAGACGACACGGAAACGACAACTGGGTCAGCATGGTGGACGAAGGCTTCCGAAGGCGGAGCCGAGACGATTTCGGTAGCGGCAGTGTAGCGGCCGCAATCGGCCGGCACAAAAAAACGACGAGGCTCGTGAATGAGCCTCGTCGGTGATGTTCGATGCGACCGCTCTACTGTGCGATTACCCCTTGCGGTGCCGAATTCGGGCACGCATCCGACGCTTGGTGCTACCAATTTTGCGGCGGCCGCGTCCGGTTCTCTTCACTCCCATCTGAGCACTCCCACTGTTTCGCGAGGTTCGAGGAAAAATTCAATCACTTTGTGATTCCTGAATCGGGTCGGGACTTTAGCAGCCCCTCCGCTGCTCGGCAACCACGCGATTTGCGAGGCCAATCGTTGTTTCGGATCAGCCGTTCCGCCATCATGGCTACTCGAAAATCGAAATTCCTTGGAGTCTTTGTCATGGCAGTTCGAGGCATTCGCGGGGCGATCAGTGTGTCGGCCGACACCAAACCGGAAGTCCTGGCCGCAACGCGCGAACTGCTCGAAGAATTGCTGCGAGCCAACAGCCTTGAAGGGCACTTCGATGACATCGCTTCCGCCATCTTCACGACGACGCGCGACCTGACCTCCGCCTTCCCGGCCGAGGCGGCTCGAGGGCTGGGGATGAGTGCCGTCCCGTTGCTGTGCGCGACCGAAATTCCCGTTGCCGACAGTTTGCCCCGGTGCATTCGAGTTCTGTTGCACGTCAACACCGACAAGACTCAAGCCGAAATGGTTCACGTTTACCTGCGCGACGCCAAACGCCTGCGACCCGATGTGAAGAGTGCCCAGTAGGTCAGGCTTTCCTGCCTGACCCGAATGGGCCGGCGACGGCGATCTTTGATCGGCTCAGTCTGGAAAGGCTGGCCTACATTCTCAGGAGCCTTATATGTCACGACAAATTCTTCGCTGGTGTGGACTCGTGCTGCTGGCCGGACTCGTGGCGGTGATGGGAATTGAGAGCCGCGGTGCCGACTCGCACGCCTTGTTGAAACTGACGCTGCGGTTCCGTAAGGAGACTGGCCCTGCCAGTGGGCGCTGGCACACGCTGACCGCGCCGACTCAGTGGGACGCGCGGAAGACCGCCGTTGTGATCTGCGACATGTGGGACAAGCACTGGTGCCAGATGTCCACACAGCGAGTCGGGCAGATGGCTCCGCGCATGAATGAATTTGTCAACGAGGCTCGAAAGCGCGGATCGCTCGTCATTCACTGCCCCAGCGACACGATGGAGTTCTACAAGGACACACCGCAACGCAAACTCGCGCAGGCCGCACCGATTGCGACTCCAAGAACCGAACTGCAACGCTGGTGCCGCATCGACTTGGCGAAGGAATCTCCGCTGCCGATTGACGACACCGACGGCGGCTGCGACACGGTCCCGCCCGATCCAAACTTCAAAGCCTGGTCGCGGCAGATTGCGACAATCGAAATCCACGACGGCGACGCCGTAACGGACAGCGCGGAAGCGTACTACTTGATGCGGCAGCGCGGCATCGAAAACGTCCTCGTCATGGGAGTGCACACCAACATGTGCGTGCTCGGTCGGCCGTTTTCGATTCGACAGTTGGTGCAGCAAGGCTTGAACGTCGTCCTGGTCCGCGATCTGACCGACACGATGTACAACCCGAAACAACAGCCGTTCGGCAGCCACTTTACCGGCACGGATCTCGTTGTCGAGCACATTGAAAAATACTGGTGCCCGACGATCACGAGCGGTGACTTGCTCGACGGCAAAGAGTACCGCTTTCCCGCCGACAAGCGTCCGCATGTTGTCGCGATCGTCTCGGAAGAGGAATACGAAACGCACCGCACGCTGCCAGAATTCGCCGCGAAACATCTCGGCCGGGACTTCCGAGTCTCGTTCGTCTTCGGCGGAGCGGACGCGACCGACATTCGTGGCCGGAAGCCCGCAGCCAGTCGCCCGCAGCCAGACGCCAGCGACTTCACGAAGGACAAAGCCTTGCTGACGTCGTTGATCGCACAACCGACGTCGACAAACAAGGACGACTTGCTTGGACTGGAAGTTCTCGACACGGCGGACCTCTTGCTGGTGAGTGCTCGACGTCGGACGCCAACGGCGGAGCAGCTTGATTGCGTCCGTAAATTTGTCGCTGCGGGCAAGCCAATGGTCGGCATCCGCACGGCGAGCCACCCGTTTCATGTTCGCGATAAAGCCGCTCCGCAAGGCCGAGCCGATTGGCCGAACTTCGACGCCGACATCTGGGGCGGGCACTACACGAATCACTACGGCGACGCGAAGAGCGGCCCCAACAACATCGTGACGATCGCCGATGCGGCAAAGAATCATCCGCTGCTGGCCGGCTTCAAGACGAGCGACTACCACAGTGAGGGAACGCTTTACCTGACTTCGCCGCTCGCCGAGGGAACGCAGGTGTTGCTCAACGGCCGCTTCGGAGACAAACCGACTGAACCGGTCGCTTGGACGTTCACGCGCAAAAACGGCGGTCGATCGTTTTACACGTCGCTCGGCCACAAGTCCGACTTCGCACAGCCGGAGTTCGTCAACCTGCTCCGCAACGCGATACTGTGGGCCGCGAAGCTGCCCGTGACGAATGAGCCCAAGTGAACTTTGCAGTGCGGTGCGTTAGCGGCGATTCGGTTTTTTGGATCGCTTTGCCGAATGATCCAAAGCGTTGCTCACACACCGCACTTCAAATCATTCAACGACGCCCAGACGTTGGCCGATTTCTCGCAAGACTTCGACATCGCTTGCCGGGCGTTCGGGACTGCGCGGGTGCGTGCGGTCGCAAGTCAGCCAGCCGCGCAGCTTCAAGAACTGCGCGGCGGAGTGTTTGTAGGCAGGACTCGGCGAGCGAAACGCGAACATTCCCAGATACTGCAACTGGTCGTTGAGCTCGTAGAAGCGCGGATCGCCAGCCGCCCAATACGCATCGCGCCGAGCGAACAGGTCCGGTGCAAATGTGCTCAGGCCGAGCAGGTAGTCGCTGCCGTACATGACCATGTCGATGGCGAAATCGTTGCCGGTGTAAACGGTGAAGTCCGGTCGCCGCTCGTCCCGCAGTCGCAGTCGCTGCCATTCCGGTTCGCGTTGAAACGACGAATGCTTCTCGCCGATGCACTGCGGAATATCGAGCAGTCCCGCGAACGTGTTTAGATCATAGATCGCTCCGAACTTCGCCAGCATGGGAGTCAGTTCGAACGCCAGGAACTGATCGCAGGCCCGGCCGATCTCGCGATAAGCGGCGATCAGCTTGTCCGGCGGCAACTCCACCAGGCCGAACGATGGAAACACAATCGGCAATCCTCCGGATGCCTGTATCAATTCCATCCGCCGCTGATAACCCGCGAGATCAAATTTCGTTCCCGTTTGATCGGCGACGAATGCTCCTGCGACAAATTCTCGGCCATCCAGCAACAACCGGGTGCGTCGCAGGACTTCGCGATACGTCGTGTCATCGAGCAGATTGACAAAGCCCGTGTCCATGTTGACCGCCGGAGTCAGTCCCGCCTCGGCAGTGCGTTGGACGTGCGCATCGAAAGCTGGCCAATCGACTGCCCCTGATTCAGCAAACGGCAGCAGAATCGCCGAGATGCCGCGAATCGGGCGGCGTGGTTTCAGCAGAGTCATCGGAGCGATTGGGGTTGCAATCACGGCAGCGTCTCGGAGGTCCTTGGTCTGTTCACACCGTATTCTTTTTCACGGCCGCGTAGAGACTTTTCACAGCCGCGTAGAGAAAGTAGGCGGGCAACCCCAATACGATCAGAATCAATGCGACGTGCGCGGCGAACGATTCCAGCCGATACGCGGTTGGCAGGAACCAGACGTAGAAGCCGACAAACAGCAGTGGCGTCACCGGATAGCCCAGCGTGCGATACGGTCGATGCCATTCAGGATGCTTGTATCGCAGCACGATCACGCCGATGACCGACAGCACCAGAAATACGCTGGCCGAGAAGATGACGTAGTCCGTTAGGATATCGAACAAGTCGCGAGTCTTGAGCGCGGCGACGTAGTGCTTCGAGACTCGTGCCCCAACCACCATCAGCGAAGCCATCGTCGCTTGCGTGCAAATCGCAATGGTCGGCGTGCGATAGCTCGGATGGACGTGCCCGAGTTTCTCAAAGAACACACCATCGTGCCCCAGCGCGTAAGCGACTCGTGGGCTTTGCATCAGGTTGCTGTTGATCGCTCCGAACGAACTGATCGCGATCACGACCGAGAGGGCGGTAACTCCTGCCGTGGCCCAGCCGGGGCCAAAAACGCCGAGCTGCTTCCGCAGCATCGCCTGAGCAGTTGTACCGGGTGTCTCGACCAGTTCGGTCATGTTGAGCACTCCGTGATAGGCCACGTTCGCCCCGACGTAGACCAGGATCAGAATGCCGACGCCGGCGAACAACGCGCGGGGAATATTCTTGTTGGGATCCCGAACTTCCGCCGCCACAGGAGCAACACCGTCCCATCCGTTGTAGGACCACATCACTGCCAGCAGGATCGCCGCCATCTGGGCCGGCAGCGTTGTGTATCGGGGTACCGTCATCTCTTGGAATTTCTGCGGTGTAAGTGTCGACACGGCGGGGTCGAAGAGCGCGGGATCGAAGTGCGAAGTGAAATGGTCCCACCGCAAGGCCGAACTTCCAATTAGCATGAGCACCAGCGGCAGCAAAGCAATCAACGCAACACTTCCGGCTTTGATGACCGTCGTGATGCCTTGCACGTTGCCGCCCCAGATGGCTCCACGGACATTCACAAACGCGACGAACGCGATCAGTAATATCGATCCGACGACCAGCGTAATCTCGCTGAGTTGTCCCTGAATGCCACAGACCACCGCTAACGTCTCGAGAATCATGATTGCCAGCGCACCACACGACGCCGGCGTGCCGAAGAAGAATTCGCTCCAGCCGTACAGGAACGCGACCGGCTTGCCGTAGGCTTCCTTCAAATAGTTATACATCCCGCCGGCGCGCGGCAGCATCGCGGCCAACTCAGCAAAGCAGAGCGCTCCCATCAGACAGACCAGCCCGCCGCCAATCCAACCGGCAATGATCAACGGAAACGAGTCCGCATCCGCCGCGATGAGTCCCGGTTTTCGAAAGATCCCCGAGCCAATCGTGTTCCCGACCACCATCGCGATTGCGATGCCCAGGCCGAGCACTCGGACTAACTCGTGACGCGAGCCGGATGTTGCATCGCTCGGCGCGGTGGCAGGATCAACAGACATGCGGCGGCTCCTGACATTCCCACAAAAAAACCCGGCTTCGGGAAGAAGCCGGGCTGAGAGGTTCGGCCGGGAGTCATCCCTCGCGACTGGGTTTACTGGACTTGGGCACCAGCATCAACTGCGGTTTGGGGTCGAATGCGAAGGTGTGCTTGGGCAGCGGAGCGACCTTGCGGTCGCGAGTGATCGCTTTTGAAAGCTTCGGAAAGACCCAATTCGTTTTTTCTTGCTCGGGAACCAATAAAGACTGGGGCATGACAACCTCAGTTTGGGTTTGTGCATTCACCTGTTTGCGTTCGGCAAAGAACTCGTACATGCGCGGAATCAGCGGGTCATCGTCCGTGTCGAATGAGCCAACGCAGACCAGCGAACGATCGCGTTCGTGCCAGACGAACGCATCGAATTTCCGGCCATAGTGCAGGGTGCAATCGCGCAGCGCATGGCAGAGGATTTCCGCGTGATGTCCGGCATCGTCGAGCGATCTGCTGATTTCAAATTCTTCGTCGTTCGACTTGCTGACAAACTGCGCTTTGCCACGGAACGAGGCAACAACCAATGTGTACTTGCCTGGGTTCGTCAGCAGCGAGTCTCTGCGGCCGGCGTTGAGTCTCACGAGCAACGGATCCCCCTTCCGCTGCATGACCTCCTCAGCGGATAGCATCGGATTGATGGTCAGAAAGGCTCCGCTGAGCGGACCGGGCCTCCCCGGAGTCGGATGAAAGACGGCGTGCTCCGAAAATTCCTTCGGATTGAAGCCCTTGATCCAATTCAATGTCTTCTGAGCCACCCGATCTTCTGACGAGGCGTAGTTTCCTGCGACGACGCAGATGCGGTTGTCCTTCGATTTGATTTCGCGGCGGACAATCTTTCCTTCACGCTGGAACGTACTTAAAGGTTCAATCTTTTCCTTCTGCTCGAAGATGTAAGCTGGAATACCCTTCTTGCGCAGTTCCAGCACCAGACTGTTGGCCGCCTCTTTCATGTCGGGACCTTCAACGCGAGACTCCGGCGGTGGTTCGGACAAGCTGGCCACCATGATCATCCACGGACCATGCTGCTGGCCAAGTTCATACTTTTTGCCTTTGGTTGCATCGATTTTTTCAGCCAGCGCCGGCGTTGTCGCGAGGCTCACTAAAACCAACACACCACTTAACATCAACAAACGCAAAGAGCGATTCACGGCAGACTCCATTCCACCGAACGGATGAAAAGTTAGATCGCGAAGGGCTGACTTCGCCGCTCACGAAAAGGCAGGATTGTCGGAAAGGGACGGGATGGTAGCCCCGACTCAAAAAACAGGTCTAGACTGATTCTGATGCGGAATTCATGCGTGGCCGACCCGTCCCGAGCGGAACGGATACAAGACGCGCCCATCACATCGCCTCGCGACTTGTCGGCGGCGCGCGGCTTCTCGTATCGTGCGACGTGGGTCTTCAATCACTTTGACGAATCCTGGAGAAAACGATGTCTGCAACAACTTCTTCGGCCGGTCGATTGGATGCGGCGTATCGCGCGCGGTTCCCAGTCTCGGCCAAGCTGTTTGAACGCAGCTCGCGACTGTTCCCCAACGGAGTGACTCACGACGGCCGCTACTTGCAGCCGTTCCCGATTTTCGCTGCCGAGGCGTTCGGATCGAAAAAGACCGACGTCGACGGGCACAAGCTAATCGACTATTGGGTCGGCCACGGAGCGTTGTTGCTGGGACACTCGCACCCGGCGATCGTGGCCGCCGCGCAGAAGCAAGTCGCGAAGGCCACGCACCCCGGGGCCTGTCACGAACTCGAAATCGAATGGGCCGAGTGGGTCCGCCGGCTCGTCCCGTCCGTCGAACAGATGCGGTTCACGAACAGCGGCACCGAAGCGACGCTGATGGCGATCCGCATTTGCCGCATCGTCAGCGGCCGGAACAAGGTCATCAAATTCGCCGGCCACTTTCACGGTTGGCACGACTCGGTGATCATCTCGTCCGAACCACCGCATCCGGCGAACGTCCTGGCCGGTGAGTTTCCGGAAGTGACCGACTATCCGACTCCCGGCGTGACCGTCGGTGTCTCTGGCGACGTCGTCATCGTTCCGCCCAACGATCTCGCCGCGCTGGCTCGCGCGATCGACGAACATCAACCCGCCTGTGTGATCCACGAAGGAAACGGCGCACGTTGGGGCGTTGTTCCCGCTCGGCCAGATTTCGTGCGCGGCGTGCGGCAAGTGACCCGCGAGAAGGGTGTGATCTTCATTCTCGATGAAGTCATCACCGGCTTCCGAGTCGCACCGGGTGGCTTTCAGGCGATCTGCGATGTTCAACCCGACCTGTCGACGTTTGCGAAAGTCCTCGCGGGCGGCTTGCCCGGCGGAGTGCTCGGCGGCCGAGCCGATTTGATGCAGGCGCTCGCATTCGGCAATCCGCTCGGCAAGAAGATGAAGCATCCCGGCACCTATAACGGCAATCCGCTCTCGGCCGCCGCCGGCATCGCGGCTCTGGAGATCGTTTCGACCGGAGAACCCAATCGCCGAGCCAACGAGATCGCCGCGCTGCTGCGCGGCAAACTCAACGCCCTCTTCGCCGAGAAGAACGTGAACTGGATCGCGTACGGCGATTACTCGGCGATCAAGATCCTGCCGAACTACGATGGCCCCCGTTCGATCAGCGATGACTTTCTGCCGTATGGCGGCGACTGGCGCAAGCTCGACGCCAAGCAAGACGCCGCGCTGTCTCAGGCCTTTCGCTGCGCGCTGCTGCTCGGCGGCGTCGACTGGATGGGTTGGGCCGGCAGCACCTCGGCCGCTCACGACGAGCATGACGTCGCTCACACCGTCAAAGGCTTCTCGCAAGCCATCGACTGGCTACGCGGCGACGGGTTTGTGAGGTGATGCGGCGTGGGACAAACTTCGCCAATCACTGATGACCAAGCCGCCGCGAACTCGCCGTTGCTGACCGCCCCGTTGCGTTCGACGATGCTGCGGTTGGCGTGGCCGGTGTTTGTCGAACAGTTTTTGAATTTTCTCGTCGGCTTCACCGACATGTTTCTGGCGGGCTTCATCAGCAAGGAAGCCACGACCGCCGTCGGCCTCGCAGCGTATGTCAGTTGGTTGGCCTCGAACATTTTCACGCTGGTCAGCACGGGTACGGTCGCCGTTGTCGCTCGGCATTGGGGAGCGGGCGAGTTCGATTCTGCCACTCGCGCAGCGAACCGAGCCGTCGCGATCGCGTCATTGGTCGGGATTGGCGTGTATGCCCTGATCTGGTTTGCGGCTCCGTGGTATGCGGCATTGATGCAATTGCACGGAGACACTGCTGGCATGGTGGTCCGCTTCCTGCGGATTGACGGCGCCGGCTATCTGTTCTCGTGCCTCACCGTGGCCGGAGCCGCGGCGCTGCGCGGCAGCGGTCAAATGCGTGTGCCGATGATGATCCTAGGATGCGTCAACATTCTGAACGTCGTCGTCACGACGCTGCTGAGCGGGGTTGGTCCGGCCGAGTGGCTGTCGATTTCAGATCGCCTCGGCATTCCGAAATTTGGCTTGGATGGCATCGCCTACGGCACGTTGATCGCCCGCACGATCGGCGGTTTGCTGACTCTGGGTGTGCTCAGCGGCGGCTGGTTCGGATTGAAGTTGATTCGACGCGAAATCTCGCTGCGCGGTGAACCGGCGCGGCGCATCCTGCGAATCGGATTGCCAGCCGGCTTGGATGGGCTGCTGCGCTGGTCGGGGCAGCTTGTCTTCCTCATGATCGTGGCTCGGCTGAGTGACAACGAATCCGAGCGAACGGCGATCATGGCCGCGCATCTGATCGGGATGCAGGTCGAAGCGATTTCGTTTTTGCCGGCCTGCGCCTGGGGGATGGCGGCGGCCACGCTGGTCGGACAATCGCTGGGGGCGAAGCTGCCGGAACGAGCACTCGCGGGGGGACATGAGGCGGTCAAGCAGTGCGCCGTGTTGGCGCTCGTCCTGACGGCGGTCTTTTTCCTCGCCGCTCAACCGATTTATGAACTGATGCACATGGACGCTCAAGTCCACGCGATCGGCGTGGGACCGTTCCGCTTCAATGCCCTGTTTCAAATCCCGCTCGTGATCGCGATCGTCTACACGTTTGCCCTGCAAGGAGCCGGCGAGACTCGCCAACCAATGAAGGTCAGCCTGCTGGGAGTCTTCGGCGTACGTCTGACGCTGGCGTACGTCTGCGGCATCGTCCTGCACGGCGGATTGCTCGGAGCCTGGGTCGGCATGTGCTTCGACAACACCACGCGAGCAACACTGGTGGCCTGGCTGTTCCGCCGCGGCCGGTGGATGTCTCAGAGTCTCTAAATGGATCGCGGCCAATAACTGCGATTCCCGGAGAGGCGAACGCGCGAGCGGCGGGCAAGCCCCTGAGGCCTGCGGCTAACCCCGATTTATCATGAGCCAAATTTTGTACGAAGCGCAGGCAGCCACCAAGTCTCCCCGGGCCATGAATAATCTGCACGAGCGCCGGCCGCTCACGAAAAGCGAGACAAATTCCTGCGAATCGAATCCGCTGAAAACTCAGTTGACGAATCGTTGATGCCCGGTCGCGTCAAATTCGGCGAGTGTGTTGTTGAGCTCGAACTGGATCGACTCCAAGCGGGCTGCGTCGGTGATCTTTTTTCCGGCGCGGTCGGTGACGTAGAAGGCGTCGAGCACTTGATCGAGCGATGTGGCGATCTTGGCTAACTCGATGGAGAGTTCCAGTCGGTAAACCGCTCGGCTGATCGTGTAGAGCAGGCCGGGGCGGTCGTGGGCGAAGACGCAGACGATGTTACAGCGGTCGGACGAATCGTTGTCGATGGTCACGCGGTTGGGCAGGTCGCTGATCGGAGCATTCGTGCTCTTCCAACGGAAGCGGCGAGAACGCAGAAACATCTCATCGACTTTGACCTCTTTGCGGAGAACCCGGCGGATCGCCTGGCCGACTTCTTCCATGCGATGCGGTGGTACCGGCCCCGTGAAGTCGGTGTCTCGAACCGAGAACACATCGACGACGATGCCGTCGGTCGTCGTGCAAATCTGGGCCGAGAGGATTTCCAATCTTTGTGAAGTCAGCGTCCCCGTGATGCGATGAAAGCAGCCTTCGGAATGCAAGCGGTCGAGCACGATGCGGTACTCGACGGTGTCGGTCTCGGTATCGTGAGTCCCCTCGACGACGATTTCGCCTGGCTGCAGGCGGCGGATGATTTCCAGATCTGCCGCGACCCGGTCGCGGGGCGTGCCGAGCAAATAGTGGGCGGGAAATTGGTTCAAATGCAGATCGACCCACTGCGTCAGTTTCTCGCGATCTTCGCTCGATCCGTCGTTGAGGCTCAGATGCCGGGCGACGTGCTCGCGAACTTTGCTCAGCCGCTCCTCCTCAAAGAACTTGGGATGTTTACCGCTGAGAATCAGCATCGCTCGGCCATAGAGATCCGTCAGAAGTCCCGATTTCCAATCGTTCCAGATGCCGGGGCCCACGGCCGAGATGTCGGCGACCGTCAGTACGTAGAGCATCGTCAGCCATTCTGGACTTCCGACCATATGGCTGAATCGCGCGAGTTCGCCGGGATCTGCGATATCGTGTCGGAATGCGACATCGGCCATCACCAGGTGCTTGAGGACCAGAAACATCAGCAGTTGCCGCTGCGGCTCTGGCAGGCCGAGGCGATTGGCGATTCTTTCGGCGATGCTGCGACCGAGTTCGCTGTGATCTTCGATACCCCCCTTGCCGACGTCGTGCAGTAACAGCGCGAGATGCAGCACCGGCTTCAGTTTGATCTCTCGGTAGGCGACTCCAACCGGGCCGGGCTCCTGCTCGAATGATTCGATGATCGACATGGCTCGCAGCGTATGCTCATCGACCGTGTAGCTGTGGTACGCATTGAATTGCAGCAGGCAACGGACGCGTGAGAATTCTGGCAGCACGACTTCCAGCACGCCGGTCTCGTACATGGCTCGCAGCGTCGTCGCGAGACTGCCTCGCGGTTCGAGGATCGCCATGAACAGTTCCGAGCATTCCGCGTCGAGCACTCGGCTAAAGTCGGACGATGTTTGCCGAATGCGCTCCAGCACTCGCGGTGCGATCGCGACTTTGTTTCTAGCCGCCGTCAGAAAGAGTCGCAGCACCTGGTGCAGGCCTGAGCAAACAAAATCGAGCCGTCGAGACGCCACATCTAATTGCGTCGGGCTGATGAAGAAATGCCCGTCCTGGCGGCGTTCGAGCAGCAGATTGAGCAACCGCTTATTCCACGTCAGCCGACGATGCCGCGCGATGAATCGCGCCACAATACTGGAAATGGCAACCGTGTGTTGAAAGTATTCCTGCATGAAACGTTCGACCGGAATCTGTGCCGGCGTGGCTTCAATACCCCGCTCGGCCGCGATCCGGAGTTGCTCGTCGCGAGTCAGTCGATCCTGTGCTTTGCCAGCGGCGAAATGCAGGTCCATCCGAATCTTCATCAGGAATTCCTGTGCGGTGATCAGCCTGCGAGCGTCCTCGCCCAACAACCCTCCGTTCAGCCGCAGCGAGTCGATGTCGGGCACGCTGTACCATGCGAAGCCGATCCAACGCAGCAGATGCAGATCGCGCAGGCCGCCGCGCGAGCACTTGATGTCCGGTTCCAATTGCTGCACCGCGCCGCCGTGTTTTTCGACGTCCTCTTCACGGTTGGCGATCGAAGACTCAAAGAAAGCACTTCGCCCTGCTCGGACGACTTTCCGCTCGAATGTTCGCTTGAGGCTGGCGACCAATTCTGTCGATCCCCACAGCGGCTGCATTTCGATCAGCGAGGTCGCGACCGTCGAGTCCTCGAGCGCCATCGCGATCGCGGCTTTGGGAGTCCGGACGCTGTGTCCCAATTCAAGCTGTGCGTCGTACAAACTGTGCTGACAGCGATTCACGACCGGTTTGAACTCGTTGGCCACCGATGGTTCGTGCAAGAACATGATGTCGATATCGGAGTACGGCGCCAGTTCACCACGTCCCGTCCCGCCGACAGCCACAATCGCGGAATGGCGTTCGAGCTTCTGCGCGACGGCCGGAGGAACGATCGTCAACGCCTCCAGCCATTGCTCGACGACGAAGGCTCGCATGCCGTCGGAGAGCATCGTCGCGGTTTGCCCACCGCTCGCACCGTGCGCAAATTGCTTGCGGGCACGCTCGCGAATCTCGGCAACGCGAGCACGCAAAACTTCCAAATGGTTCGAAACAGCCGCAGGGGTCGTCGTGGTCATCGGAGTCTGGATGAAGTTCGGGACATTGAGCGGCGAACTATCGACGACTGAGCCAGAATTGTCGAACGACCGCTACCCGAAAGCCCATCGCTGATTTGTTTTTCTGCCCTACGGAAGTCACGATATTCGCCCTCTTCGTCCTCTTTTCTCGGGAGCTGAATTCACATGCACGACACCAATCGACGTGACTTCCTTGAACGACTTGCCACCGGAACCGGAATCGGCCTGGGACTGGGCATCGCTGGTTGTGCGAACAAAGACCAACAAGCTCCAGCCAACGCGAGCGCGGCGAGCAAGCCCGGTCGCAAACGTTTGCGAGCCGCGTTCTCGAACGCTGGCTTGCAGAGCACCTGGTGTGCGCTCGGCAAAACGACGGCTGAGTTATGGGGCGATCTGCTCGACATCGAGATCGAATGGTTCGACGGCGAGTTCGACCCTGAGAAGCAGCGAAACAAGATCGATGCGATCGTCCACAAGGATTGGGATTTCTGCTGCTTCCAGGCCGTGCAGATCGACTCGCTGGCGGCTCCCGTCCGCAAACTCAAGCAGCGCGGCGTGCCGGTCATCTCGATGGACACGCTGCTGGTCGACATGGATAAGATGCGTGAGACCGGCGTCTGGTGCGAGGTCACTCCCAATCACGTCGACATGGCGGAGAAGAGCGTCAGCTACTTGATGGAGAAGGTCGGCGGCAAAGGCAAAGTCATCCACATCGGCGGCCTGAGCGCTCACAGCGGAGCGCAAGGTCGCAAACAAGGCTTTGACAACATCGTCAAAAAGTTTCCCGAAGTGAAGGTCGTCGGCGACGAAGTCCGCTGGTGCGACTGGAAGAAAGAAAAGGCTCGCAACACGTTCGAGTCACTGCTGGAACAAGAAAAGGAACCGATCGCCGGAGCCTTCTTCCACAGTGATGACATGGCGTTGGCCTCCGCGCCAGCCATCAAAGGGACGATTCACAAAGAGATGCAGATCGTCGCGGTCGATGGCCAGAAGGAAGGACTCGAAGCGGTGCAGAACGGAGTGCTCGCGGCGACGACGGTGAATCCGGTCTGCCGTATTCATCGCACATCGCTGTTCATCGGCCAGTTCATTGCTCGCAACGGCGAGAAGGTTGAGAATGTGCCGATGGAAGTCATCACGCCCGGACCGCTGGTCTCGAAAGATCACCCAAACGATCTGGCCGCAATGTTCTACTTGGCCGATCCGACTCATTGCATTGTGTGAGAGGCCACTACGCGATCCGCACGACGCGCAAGCGAGTGGTTGATCGACGACAACTACATTCTTGCAGGTCGTGCTGGTGAGCCAGTCACTTCGGATCGCAGTATTTCAGCGCCATCAGTGCGTACGCGGTCGTGAGGTTCGGATCCCCTTCCATCCAGCGGTCGGCGGCGTTGACCCAGCTGCCGTTGTCTTTCTGCCGTTTGGCGAGGGCGTCGGTCAGTTCCTTGCGCCAGTCGTGCTTCTCCCCCTTGGCGTCCTCGAAAAGGTCTGCTTCAAGCGTTGTCAGCGACTTCGCGAACGTGTGGTAGTAGTAATACAAGCCTTGCTGATCCAATCCGGGGTTCTGTTCGACCGAGTAGAACTTGCGCAGCCAATCGAGTGCGGCTTTGACTCGTTTGTCGTCCTTGGTAAGACCGGCGTAGAGCATCGACTTCAATCCGGCGTAGGTCATGCTGGCGTAGGACCGCAAACCGCCGTCGGCGTTCTTGCCGGCCATCGATGCGCCCCCCGCCGCCGGTGTGTAATAGAAGCCGCCGTCGTTGACTTTGGCGGCGAATTCGGTCGTGTTGAATTCGCTTTCCAAATTCTGGCAGCGTGAGACGAAGATCAGCGCGTTCTTCATCGCGGGGTCATCCGACTTCACTCCGGCGGCCTTGAGCGCGTCGAGCAGAAACGATGTGTTCGACAGGTCGGGTCGTTGCGATTTTCCATAACCTCCGCCGCCAAAATTCGGGTGCGACTTGTCGACACTTTCGGTTTCGTCCCACTGCAACACGCGCAGGAATTTCTCGCCCCCCTTGATCTGTGCCGTGTAGCGGCCATCGGAGTTCGCTCCAGACAGCGCGAGCAGCGTCAGACTGGTCTCGTAATTCTTGTGATTCGTTTCTGGGTGATAGATGCCGCCGTCCTTTTGCAGGTAGCCGAGCAGATGCTTCAGCCCCTTCTGCAACGTCGGGTCATCAACCTTCACTCCCGCGCTGACGAGGCCGAAGCAGGACATCGCGGTGATCCCTGGCTGAGTCGCCGAGGTCCAACTGCCGTCGTCGCTCTGCGTGGTCTTGAGGAAGTTGACACCCTTCTCGCGGATCGACTTCAGCAGCTTGGCGTCTGGCCCCACCTGGTCCGCAGCGAACGAGGGCAGACCGCGCAATACTCCCGCTCCACCAAGAGCGGCAAGCGCAGTCAAAAAGGCTCGGCGGTCAACGCTGGAACGGATGTCGGAAGAATTCAAATAGTGCATGATTTCCTCAATCGATTCGACAAATGAGTGGCCTCTATCGCCTCGCGAGTATATCGACTACTCGAACCCAAAGGCGGTGTCGGCTGGGATGTTTTTTCGCCGGAGCTGGCGAAAAAGCCGCCGCGTCGTAGCGGATGCGTCTCGCAACGGCTGGATGCGGGACGCAGCCACTTCGATCAGTGTTATCCCAGTTCGTCACTGTTTACGCTCTGCTTACACTCTGCCACTCAAACTTTTCCGCACCAGGAGTCATCCACCGATGAGCCGTTCGAACACCTGTCGCTGGGGCATTCTCGGAACCGCTGGCATCGCCAGAAAGAACTGGGATTCGATTAAGAACTCCGGCAACGGGACGCTAATCGCCGTCGCCAGCCGCTCGACCGAGCGGGCTCAGCAATTCATCGACGAGTGCCAGGGTTGCGTCACCTACTCCCCCGCCCCGCGAGCGATCGGCAGCTATGAAGGCCTACTGGCGGCGAGCGACATCGATGCTGTTTACATCCCGCTGCCGACCGGCATCCGCAAGGAATGGGTGATCCGTGCGGCACAAGCGGGCAAACACGTCTTGGCCGAGAAGCCCGTCGGCTGCAATTCCGCCGACGTCGCCGAGATGATCGCCGCCTGCCGAAAGAACAACGTCCAATTCATGGACGGCGTGATGTTCATGCACAGCGCGCGGCTGCCGAAATTGCGAGAAGTGTTAGATGATGGCGAAAGCGTAGGACGCATCCGCCGCATCTCCTCGACTTTCAGTTTCTGCGGTCCCGAAGCGTTTCACCAAGCCAATATCCGAGCCAGCGGGGAACTGGAACCGCTCGGCTGCTTGGGCGACCTTGGCTGGTACACGATCCGCTTTACGTTATGGGCGCTGAACTATCAGATGCCGCGCCGTGTGAGTGCTCGGATGCTGTCACAATCGCACCGACCTGATAGCAAGCTCGATGTGCCGATGGAGTTCTCGGCCGAACTGTTCTTCGACGGCGGAGTCTCGGCGACGTTCTACAACTCGTTCATCACCGAGCACCAACAATGGGGCTTCATTGCCGGCGACAAGGGCTTCGTGCATGTGTCCGATTTCGTCCTGCCGTACCTCGGTTGCGAGTCCGCTTTTAACGTCCACAAGGCGGCGTTTCATGTCGACGGTTGCGACTACAGCTATGAAGAACACACTCGACGCCACGCCGCTTACGAATACAGCAACAACGCTCCGACGGCTCAGGAGACGAATCTCTTCCGCAACTTTTCCGCGTTGGTCCTGAGCGGCAGGCGAGACGACCATTGGGCGGACATCGCGTTAAAGACTCAGCAAGTCATGGATGCCTGCTTGGCTTCCGCGCGGCAGGACGGAAAGACGATTGAGATGTAGGCCGACGACTTTGATCATCCGGTGCTTGCGGAAGAGCATCCGTTGGGAAAGCATGTGCTGTATCGGCTCCTTCGTCCTGCCTCTGAGAAAGGTGTCCCATGAGCGTCGCTCGATTCGCGCTGCTGATTGCGACAGCGCTGCTTTCGTTCTGGGCTCGCGAGGAAATCGCGAACGCTGCGGACGCGAAATCGTTCCGTCCGAACATTCTGCTGATCTACGCCGACGACCAATCGACCAAGACGGTGCGTTGTTATCCCGAATCGTGGCCGTGGGTCCGCACTCCGCACATCGACGCACTGGCCAAGGCCGGCGTGCGATTTCAAGGAGCTTACCTCGGCTCGTGGTGCATGCCCTCGCGAGCGACGCTGTTGACCGGGCGGCATCCGCACGGCATCGAGTCGATGCGTATGGCGGGCACTTATCCCGGCAGCACCTATGACCCGAAGCAGACGCCATTCTGGCCGAGCCTCTTTCGTAAGCAGGGCTATCACACCGCTCAAATCGGCAAGTGGCACACCGGAACCGATGCGGGGTTCGGCCGCGATTGGGATTATCAAATCGTCTGGAATCGGCCGAGGCATCCCGACAACGCAGGGCAGTACTACGACAAGCAGATGCTGTCGTTCAACGGCGGCGAACCAAAACTGGTCGAGGGATACTCGACCGACAACTATACGAAGTGGGCCTGCGAGTACATCCGCGGCGAACACCGCGCGGCGGACAAACCGTGGTACTTGTGGCTCTGCTACGGAGCCGTGCATGGTCCCTCCATTCCGGCCAAGCGGCATCTCGGCGCGTACAAAGATCAGAAGGTGCCGTCACCTGCGGACATCTTTGGGCCACGGCCGGGGAAGCCGGCGTATCTCGACAAAACGCAGGCTTGGTCCAAGGGGCCGGATGGCGTGCCGGTCATGGGAAAGAGCGGCGAAGCCTTCGGCGACGAGAGCAGCAAGAAGGCGAAAACTCATGCCGAGTGGGTCCACCAAGTCAACGAGTGTGTGCCGGCGATTGACGAAGGGGTCGGCCAGGTGATGGCCGCTCTGCGCGAGTCGGGGCAGTTAGAGAACACGCTGGTGATCTACACCGCCGATCAAGGCTTCTCGATGGGCGAGCATGGCTTCCGCACGAAGCTGGCTCCGTACGACGCCAACTATCGCTCGCCGCTGATCGTCAGCCGCCCCGGCACAATCCCGCAGGGAAAAGTCTGCCCACACACAGTCAACGGAACCGATCTGGTCGTGACGTTCTTAAAGCACGTCGGACTCGAACTGCCCTGGACGATGCACGGCCGAGACATCACACCCCTGCTTCGCGACCCCGAACATGCCGAGTGGAATCACCCGACGCTCTATGAGCATGTCGGCCACGAGTATGGCTCGGACGTGACCAAGGTTTTGCGAGATGAACCCAGTCACGCGGTCCACAACAACGTCCCGTGGTATGTCGCCCTCGAATACGGTCGGCAGAAGTACATTCGATATCTCGCCCCGAACGTCGATCCGCCAGAAGAATTGTATGACCTTGCCAATGATCCTGAAGAATTGACGAACCTCGCGGCGCGACCGGATCAGAAAGCGAACTTGGAAAGACTCCGGCAAACCGCGATCTCGGAGCTACGTCGTACGGAATCGGAATTCCTCAATCATTTGCCACCCGTCGCACCTTGAGACATCGGATGCCCCGAATTCTCACCATCGCCGCCGCTCAAATGGGACCGATCACGCGTTCCGAATCGCGATCCCAAGTCCTCGAACGACTGATTGGGTTGCTGCGGCAAGCCCAGCAACAGGGCTGCGAACTGATCGTCTTCACCGAGTGCGCGTTGACGCCGTTCTTTCCGCATTGGTGGATCGCGGACCAGGCGGAGATCGATGCCTACTTTGAGAAGTCATTGCCCGGCCCGCAGACGCAGCCGTTGTTCGACGAAGCCGCGCGATTGGGGATCGGCTTCTGTCTGGGCTACGCAGAGCTGCACCACGATGGCGAGCACACGCGGCGATTCAATTCCGCCGTGCTGGTCGAGCGGGATGGGCGGATCGTCGGTCGCTATCGCAAAGTCCATCTCCCCGGACATGCCGATCATCGACCAGACAACCCGTTTCAGAATTTGGAGAAGCGTTACTTCGAGCCGGGCAATCTTGGCTTTCCGGTTTTCCTGTGGTCCGGTTGCCGCGTGGGCCTGTTGATTTGCAATGATCGCCGCTGGCCGGAGTCGTATCGCTGCCTCGGACTGCAAGGCTGCGAGTTGGTGCTCTTGGGCTACAACACTCCGCGGCATTTCCCGGAGTACCCCGAGACCGATCGGCTGGCGGATTTCCATCATCAACTCAGCCTGCAAGCCGGTGCGTATCAAAACGGGATGTGGGTCGTCGCGACGGCCAAGGCTGGCGTCGAAGAAGGGGTCGAACAAATCGGCGGCAGCATGATCGTCGCGCCGTCGGGAGAAGTCGTCGCGCAAGCGACAACACTTGGCGACGAACTCATCGTCCATCACTGCGACTTGGACCTCTGTCGCACCTACAAGGAAGGGGTCTTCCCAGCTCGAAATCGGCGCGTCGAGCACTACGGGTTGCTGACACAACGGTAGCGTACACAAATCGGAGGATGGGCACTCTTGCCCGCCTCCTCCCCAACGGACGGGCAAGAGTGCCCATCCTCCAAAAATAAAACCCGCGCAGACATCCGTCCGCACGGGGTTGAAGTGGATCTCGCTGAGATAGCCCGGAGAATTACTTGCCGGCCAGCGGCTCTTTCTTTTCAGTGATGACCGGACACGTGGGAGCCATGTCCTTGTTGAGCTGGACGTAGTCCTTCCAATTCTCCGGCAAGTTGTCTTCGTGGAAGATCGCTTCGACCGGGCATTCCGGGACGCAGGCTTCGCAGTCGATGCACTCATCGGGGTTGATGAACAGCATCGCCTCCCCCTCGTAGAAGCATTCGACCGGGCAAACGACGACGCAGTCGGTGTACTTACAGTTGAAACAAGGTTCGGCAACGATGTGAGCCATGATCTTCCTTTTATTCTGTTTCGCCGCGAGTTGGTCCCGCCAAATCAGCCACCAAGATGCAGTTTCAAAAACCTAGACTGGTGATCGGCCGCCGCATCGTTCAGCCGCAGTCTTTTCCCCGCCCGCAGCGGAGTTTTTTTGCCTCGCGCGGGTGACCACCACTTCGGAACCGGCGAAAGCGGGGCGATGTTAGGAGTGCACATTTTGAGTGTCAAGCACGGGAATTTGTGTGTTTTGGTGCGACGGCAACAAGAGGACAAACCGCCTTGCGAAAGTTGCAGTTGAGTGCGGAACGAGGTACCAGACGACTATCATAACCCGATCATTCTTGAGACCGTTTCTGCCGAAGGGCTGACACATGGCGAACTCTTCCGACGCGAATCCCACGAGTTCCAATCCGAAAACTCCGGCGACTCCTGCGGGGCCGATTCGTCCCGGAAACACGTCGATCAATGAGACCGTGTTGCAGCCCACGTCCTCCGGAGAAACCTACTCGCTCGCCGCCGCGAGGCCGAGCTCTTCGTCGGAACTCGACTGGAACGCGGCCACCGCTCCGGTGTCGAGCCCAACGAACTCCGAAACCGCCGCGCCGGCGAAGCGTTTGACCAGAAAATCGGGCTGGGTTTTGGTCGGTTGCAATCTGCTGGTGTTCGTGTCCAGCGTCTGCGTGATGGTGCTCGAACTGACCGCCTCGCGGTTGATCGCGAAACATGTGGGAAACTCGCTCTACACTTGGACCTCGGTGATCGGCGTCGTGCTGGCCGGAATCACAATCGGTAACTTTCTGGGAGGCTGGCTGGCCGATCGGGCCGCACCAATCAAGTTGCTGAACTGGTTGTTTCTGATCGCCAGCATTCTCTGCATGAGCGTGCTGTGGCTGGATGGGATCGCCAGCAATCAACAGCGACCAGAAAGCATGGGCTGGCCGACCTGGGTAGTGTGCATTGTCGGCATGGTGTTCTTCTTGCCGTCGATGTCACTGGGCACGATCTCGCCGGTCGTCGCCAGCTTGGCGTTGTCGCAAAGCCACAAAGTCGGGAAGACGGTCGGCAACGTTTACGCTTGGGGTGCGCTCGGCTCGATCATCGGCACGTTCCTGGGTGGCTTCGTGCTGATCGACACGCTTGGCACACGAGCCATCGTCGCGTTGGTCGCCGGCACGCTGGCCGCGATGGGATTCTTTTCGGCCGGAAGCCAGTGGGCGTTTCGGTCGGCGGTGCTGTTCGGCTGGATGCAGTTCGTGATGTGGATTGGTCTGGCGGCCGCCGTGACCGACGCGGGAATGAAAGACCTCGCAGAACTCTTCGGTCGTGCGACGACGATCACAAACGATGAATTCGACCGTTCGCTGAAAGTCTCCCGCTGGGCCAGTTTCGGCGAACGCTTGGGCAGACAATTGCACGAACTCGGCCTGACGCTCGGTCTGCGGGAAGACAAGTTTGACGAGTACCACGACGAGAGCAACTACTCGTACATCAACGTCACTCAGACCGACGAGAACGGCGAACGGGTCGCCGTCCTCAAGCTCGACAAACTGATTCACAGCTACTTCGTGCTCGATAACCCGACGGCGCTCAACTACGACTACGAGAAAGTTTACGCGGCGGTCACCGAACAAGCGGTCTCGACTTGGGATCGCTCAACGAGCGTGTCGCTGAACGACGTGCGCGGCGAGATCGAAAAGTATCGTCAAGCGAATGCTGCTCGCCTGCTCCCTCTGCCTGTGGAAGAGGGGCAGAGTGAGGGGCTCGATGCGTTGGACGAGGCTGCAAGAAAAGTGCTCGAAGGACAAGCCGAAGGCTCGCTGTCTTTGGCAGAGATCAGCAAGCAGTTGCCGCCGTGGGTGGTGTTCGATGCCGCGAAACAAACGCTGTCGCTCCGCGGCGGCATGACTCCGGAACTGCGAGCCGAACTGCTGCGGCGGCATCCTTACGCGAACTATTGGCAAGCGCTGGAAAGTTTGAGTCAATTGACGCACCGCAGAGACTGGGGGGACTTTGGTTCTGTGCCGCTGGCGAATTTGCCGAAGAGCGTGACGATCCCTGTGGGACTCAAAGAGTCGGTGATTTACGACCGGCATCTGCAATCTTTGAACGTGTATCGAGCGCTCAGTGCCGAGAATTTGCGAACGCTGGAACGACTCGGCGACATCGAGGCCGTGACGTATCGCGAAGCGGTCGAGCGGCTGTATCGCGAGTCGCGCCAAATCGGCACGTTGTTCCTGGGAGGTGGCGGCTTCGTTTTTCCGCGCTGGATCGAATCGATGTTTCCTCACGACCCATTGAT
Organism: Planctomycetota bacterium; assembly: GCA_016872645.1. GTDB lineage: Bacteria > Planctomycetota > Planctomycetia > Planctomycetales > Planctomycetaceae > SXKJ01. The sequence continues at coordinate 43,493 of VGZH01000040.1, forward strand.
TCACGTCGCTGAACTCGACCCCGGTGTGAAGGCCGCCGTGCAAGCCAAGATGGGCTTGCCGCCCGACGGCGAAACTCGCGTGGTGACGACGATCGGAGACGCTCGCAACTTTGTCGAGGACCGCGTGCGCTGGAACGCCGAAGCGGTCAAACGAGGTGAGAAACCGGTGCTGTACGATTTCGTCTACGGCGATGCCTTCAACGACTTCAGCGTCCCGTGGCATCTGACGACGAGAGAGTTCTCCGAAAAGATCGCTTCACTGCTGCACCCGACCGAGGGAATTTACCAAGTCAATCTGATCGACATTTACCCGCGCACCGAGTTCCCCATAGCAGGCAAGAACGCTGACGGCACGTACCATCAAATTGAAGGTGACATCCCGGAAGTGCTGACGCATCAGATCGGTGATGCCGACAAATGGGCCGGCGTTCCGGCGCCGTATGAAGGATTAGAGATCTCGCAGACGGATGACTTTTCGGGATTCCGATTGGCGGTCCGCGGCGTCATGTCCGATCCATTGCGTGATCGCCTGCTCAAACTTGGTGACGGCAAACCAGGATTCGTCGCGGCCGTCCAACGGCTTTATGACGATTCGCGCAAGCAACGCACCGGTCGATTTCTGGGGGCCTACGTCCGCACGATTTCACGCGTCTTTCCCTACGTTTATGTCTTCAGCAGTGAAATCGGTTCTCCTCAAGCCAGCCGTGATACCTTTGTGATCATCGCGTCGAAACGTAAACTCGATTTGACCAATCTCAGAGAATCCAGCAACCACTGGAGTGGAGCACCGTTCGCCAGTTTGGAATCGGACACCAAGGGTAAGCCGCCTCAAGGTCGTGGCCAGATGGGCGAGATCCTCGCCAATGCCTTTAAGATCGAGTTGACTGACGATTTTGCTCCTGTGGACAAACTGCTCAGCAAGGTGTTCGACGAACGATGATTGCGAAGGGGCAGGCATTGGAAAGAGTTGGTGAAGAAAGCTGACGGACCGGCTCCCGCCCTCCAACCCCTGATCCCTAACCCCAAACCCCTGCTCATATGGCCATCCAATTTAATTGCCCCTACTGCACCGTCACCATCCAAGTCCCCGACAACGCCGCTGGCAAGAAAGGGACGTGTCCGCAATGCGGAACGAAAGTTCTCGTTCCGCTTCCGAAAAACTCGCCCCCACCAGTGACGGCTCCAGCGCGAGGGCCTGAACCTACTCAGACAGGGGCCTCGCCGAACTTCGCCGTACCTGCCGCCCCAATGTTCGCACCGCAACCGACTATGCCGATGGTCGGAACTCCTCCAGCGCCCGGTATGCCGTTCAGATTCGATCCTCAGCAACCGCTGCAAGCAGCTCCGGGATACGCCACACCGTTCGGTTTCACTCAGACACCACCATTCGTCCCAGCACCGCCGATAGTGTTGAATTCCGAATCTCCGACGGTTCCGAATCACTCTTCCAAGAAAAAAAAGCAACGGGGAAACCCCGTTCTGCCGGGAGTCATTGCAGTCCTGGTCATTGTGATCGGCGTTGGAGCATTCATCTTCTTAAAGCCCGGCGTGAAGCCGAATCCGCTGAGCGGCACGCTCACGGCAACGCGTCTTCCGAACGGCAAGCTGCAGCCGGCGATCGTGCATCGCGACTGGCTCGAAGGCATTGACGAAGAGACCGTCACTGACGTGCTCAAGCAAATGGAGAAACGGACGGTCACACTTCGCAGCGATGCGGTCGTGCTGAAATTTCAAGGAGTCGCCGAAGGGATTAAGGTCACCGTCACTCCGGGATTGCACGGCGAATTGGTTGCGGTCGATGTCAGTAGCCACAAGGCGATCAGTAACTGGCAACAAAAGCAGGGAGTGAAGCTCAGCGACCGCCACCAGAAGGAACTGATCCGCGCAGCTAAATCGTTGATTCAGGAATGGGCCAAGGCTGAAGCCGCTGGCGAGAAGAAACTGGACTTCAGCCGCTTTCACGACAGTCTGGGACTGGCCGCGTTGACATCCGGCCTGGGTTCGGAAGCCGTCGCGATTATTGACCGTTTGCCGCACAGTTGCATCGCCGAACAACAAGGGTTGCTCTATTTCTTGCTCCCTCCGGCGACCGATCATTTCAAGCTGCAAGGTCGCGAAGACGCCAAAGGCGTCGCCGTGTTCCCCGGCCGATTCGTCGTTAAAGTCGAGGCCGACGGCTCCGCGAAGAAATCCGACAAGTCCAAGAAGAGCGATGACGAAACCGAAATGGCGGACGAAGAGGAAGGCGAGATGAAGACCAAATCTTTCGGCCGTCCCGCTCTCAATGACCCGGCCGCGATGGACGAGTCGATGCCAGAGAAGCCGACGACCAAAAAGAAGGCAATGAAGAATGACGAATGAGAAACGAGCAACTGAGAATGCGGAGTGGTATCACAGCACCGCAAGCCAGAGGAATTCGTCATTCGTCATTCGACAATCGTCATTGGTAATTCTCTGGCTCTTCGCCACTCCGCTCGCCGCCCAGGATCACGTCGTCCTGCAAACGGAAGGTTCGACCAGCCGAGTGACGATGCCCTGTCAGATCGTGGACTACACCGGCGAACGGATCACCGTGCTGTTCAAAAGCGGGGTTCCGCCGAAGTCGTATCCCGCCGAACAGGTCATCGAAGTTCGCACCGCGTGGCTCGAATCGCACGAACAGGGCCGCAAGCTGCTGGCCGACCGCAAAGTCGATGAAGCGCTCCGAGCCTTGCAAGAGGCTCTGCTCTCCGAAAAGCGAGCGTGGGTCCATCGCGAAATCCTCACTCTGCTGATTCGAGCTTCGCTGCGAAATGGAGATCGAGCCTCCGCCGGGACACGATTCCTGCAACTCTTGGAGAGCGATCCCACGACGCGGCAGTTCGGATTGATCCCACTGGTCTGGGCGGCCGAGTCCGTCTCCGGCGCTGCCAGGTCACAGGCCCATGAATGGCTGAAGCGGGAATTGGATGCTGCCCGACTGCTCGGAGCCAGCTTACTGCTCGACGACGCGACCAACGGCGATTCCGCTGCGCAGGAACTGCAAGTCCTCCAACGCAGCACCGACGATCGAGTCCGTTCGCTCGCGCAGGCTCAATCCTGGCGACTGAAGCTGCGAGCGTTGGAAGTCGGCGACCTCGAACTGAATCGCTGGGAGACTCGCATCCACGACATGCCCGCATCGCTGCGCGGCGGTCCGTCGTATCTGCTCGGCCGAGGACGGACGATGCGCCGCGAGCACGATCGCGCCGCAACCGCACTCTTGTGGACTTCGTTGATGGACGACGGCGACGCTCGCCTCGCCGCACGCGCCGGCGTCGAAGCGGCCCAATCACTCAAACGACTCGGCCAACCTGATGACGCTCGACGCTTGTTGCAAGAAATCGCCAGGCGCTTCCCCGATACCGAATTCGGCGAAGCCGCCAAGTAGCGTTGGAGTGCGGGGTGTCAGCAACGCACTCCAAAGGACGCTACTTCCCGATGCAGAACTTGCTGAAGACGCGATCCAGCACATCGTCCGTGTAGACCGCCCCGACGATGTGGCCGAGAGGTTCCAAAACCTCACGTAGTTCGACGATCACCAAGTCGTCGCTCAATCCGAGTGCCGCCGCCTCGGCCGTGCGTTCGAGAGCCTCTCTTGCGGCGAGCAAACTGTTCTGGCACCGGGCCGCCGTCATGCCGAGCCATTGCCGCCGTCCGCGCGATTCGGCAGAGACGAGTTCGCTCAATCGAGCACACAAATCATCGAGTCCCAAACCGTCGAGTGCGCTGACGGTCACTCGGACGCCATCGCCCGAGTGCTCCGAGGAGGGCGTCGAAGCTAAGGTCACACAGTCCGCCTTTGTGCCGACGACCAAGATCGATCGCTGCTCACGACGCAATTCCGCGACCAATGACTCGTCAATCGTCGAGTCGGCCGACAGATCGCGACACCAGACGATCAAGTCCGCCTGCTGCCACTGCTCATGCCGACGCTGCTGAGCCACCGCTTCAATTCCGCTCGTCGTCGCATCCCAACCGGCCGTATCGATCAGGTCGACGTGCAAGTCGTCTCGATCGAGCGGCACGCACAGATAATCGCGTGTCGTACCACTGGTTTCAGAGACCAACGCGGCCGATTGCCCCGTAAGCACGTTGAGCAGCGTGCTCTTTCCGGCATTCGGCAATCCGGCCAAGACAACTCGCGGACGAGACGAACTCGTGAGTCGCCGCGAGGCTTGATCGCACAACTCGGCAACCGACTGTTGAGCGGCTGCCACTCGCGACATCAATTGCTCATGTGAGACGAACTCGATGTCCTCGTCCACGAAGTCGAGGCCCGCTTCCAATTCGGCCAGCAGGTCAAGCAAATCCGATCGCAGCCGCGCGATCTCGTGCGAGATGCCTCCGGCGAGTTGCCGCAGCGCTTGATCCAGTTCGACATGATCCGCCGCGTCGATGACGCCGAGCACCGCTTCGGCCTGCAATAAATCGAGCCGCCCGGCCAAGAACGCTCGCAGCGTGAACTCCCCCGGCCGAGCCGCTCGGCAACCGCTGCGGCACAACTGCGTCAACAACGCCTCCAGCAACGGCGGCGAGCCGATCAAATGCAACTCCGCCAACGGCTGCCCCGTATAACTCTGCTTCGTCGGCCACAACCCAACCTCAACCGGCAAACGCAACCCATCTCGAAACGGCGCGTCGTCCCACGGCACATCGACCACCAATCGCCATTCTCCCGGATGCCACTCCGCGCGAGTCGCCTTCCGCCATCGCTCGGCATCGCGCGGAACAAAGTGCTGCTCCAGCACGCGCCGCACGTCGCCGCCACTCACGCGCACGATCCCGCGCCCTCCGGCTCCCGGAGCCGAAGCCAGCGCCGCAATCGTGTCGTCAAGATGCAGAGTCATGTGTTCTTCTTGCCCGGCCGATAGCCGTAAGCCGATTGCTGATGGCCGTTATCCCTTTGCCAGTCTTCACCGAAGAAAAGGATCACGGCCATCGGCACACGGCCGGTCACGCGAGAATCTCATGGACCACTCGCCCATAGACGTCGGTCAGGCGGTAGTCGCGGCCGGAGTGGCGGTAGGTGAGGTGTTCGTGGTTGAAGCCGAGCAGGTGCAGGATCGTGGCGTGCAGGTCGTGGACGTGGACTTTGTCTTGGACGGCTCGAAACGCAAAATCGTCGGTGGCTCCGTAGGTCATGCCGCCGCGCACGCCGCCGCCGGCCAGCCAAGTCGTAAAGCCGAGATGATTGTGGTCGCGGCCGTTGCCCCCTTCGGTGGTCGAGGTGCGGCCGAACTCGCCGCCCCAAATCACTAGCGTGTCTTCGAGCAACCCGCGCCGTTTGAGGTCTCGCAGCAGCGCGGCGGTCGGCTGGTCGATGTCTTTCGCCAGCCGTGTCGTTTGCTCGTCGTGATTGCTGTGCGTGTCCCACGGCTGGCCGTTGCCGTAATAGACCTGCACGAACCGCACGCCCCGCTCGACCAACCGCCGAGCCATCAAGCAGCCGTTCGCGTACTTCGAGCTGCCGTACTCGTTGCGGATCGCTTCCGGTTCCAGCCGAATGTCGAACGCCTCCGACGCCGTGAACTGCATCCGAAACGCCGTCTCCATCGCACGGATGCGAGCCTCCAGCGCCGGTTCGTCGGGATGCTGTTCCAGATGCTTCGCGTTGATCCGCCGCAGCAGTTCGAGTTGCCGACGTTGCTGCGCGAGCGAAAGGCTCGTGTCTGAGTTTCGCAAGTTCGGCAGCAGCTTCTCCGGATCGAGATCGGTGTGGTTGATGTACGTCCCCTGAAACTCACCTGGCAGAAACGCACTCGTCCATAGCTCCGAGAACCGCACCGGCCGGCCGGGGCAGAGCACAACGTAGCCCGGCAGGTCCGCATTCTCGCTGCCGAGGCCGTACAGCATCCACGACCCCATGCTCGGCCGAGTCGGCGTGATCGTGCCGTTGTTCATCTGAAACAACGCCGGCCCATGATTTGGATTGTCGCAATGCATCGAACGAATCACGCAGAGGTCGTCGATGCACTCGCCAATCTGCGGCAGCAAGTCGCTGACCGGCAATCCCGACTCCCCGCGCGGCCGATACGCCGTCGGCACGGGCAGCAACCCGCCGGTTTTGTTCTCCGTCCGAAACTCCACTTCCTTCGGCCGCTGCCCCGCAAACTGATTGATCGCGGGCTTCGGATCGAAGAAGTCCGCCTGAAACGGACCTCCATTCATAAAGAGCTGAATGATCCGCTTCACCCGCGGAGCGTGATGCGTGCTGAGTTTCTTTGCCGAACCTTCCGCGCGAGCCACCTCCGTCGGGCCAACCAGCGAAGCCAGCGCGACGGTCCCTAAGCCGCCACCCAGTCGGTGGAACATCGCTCGTCGTGATTGTGGTCTGTCGAACATCGCTCGGCTTCCAAGGTTCTCGAACTCGTCGAGATCAAGATAACCCGAAGCGATGTCCACGACAAACGGCATCACTCTAGCACGAGCCGTTTGAGCGTGGCGGCTCCGTCGGGCCTGACGGCGATCTCAGCAGAGAGACGATGTTGTCGGACGGCTTGCTCGTATTCCTTGCCTTTGCCTTCTTGGAGAAAGAACTGACCGATGTTGAATTCGTTGCGTTGGTCGTTGCCGACCTTGCCGCGCAAGTAAGTGCCCGACGTAGGGCGAGTCCAACTGAGCTCGGTCTCTTGCCAGTGCTTGCCATCCTGTTCCGGAGCGAGCGAAACGAAGATCTCGCGACCGACGTGCGACTCGTTCCACGAGGACTCGCCGGGG
>VGZH01000041.1 GCA_016872645.1 Planctomycetota bacterium
GACCAGCCGCACCGAATCAAGTACCGCCCTCTGGCGAGGTAGACTTGATGGTAGCCACGTTCGGCAGAACGTGGGTTATTCACGAGTTGTTTTGGGGTCGCCCATGTTCTGACGAACATGGCTACAGCAGAATGCAATCCCAGTTTTCCGACGATCCCGGAAGTGCCGCAGCCGGATATCGAAAGGTCGCTCATTTCTGCCGAACCGGAATAGCGGCGTCGAAGTGGGCGGCCGGAGTTCGCGGGTTGCCGCCGCCTGATACGGGGACTACGACGTGCGAAACCCGCATTAATGACGCGCGGCGGCGGCGATCCAGCAGAGTGAGGATCGCGGGCAGTGGGATCAGTGACATGAACAAGCAGCTTGCCACTCCGAGCGTGAGCACCAGGCCGAACGTGTACAGCCCGCGATGAGCCGCCAGCAACATGCTGCCGAAGCCGACCATCGTTGTCATCGAGGTGAGTACCAGTGAGTTGATGATGCTCGGCGAGATGCGGTAGCGGCGCTTCGCCTGATTGCGAAAGTCGTGTACGACATGCACACCGCCGTCGACGCCGATCCCCAACAGCAGCGGCAACACGATCAAGTTGGCGGGGTTGAGGTCCAATTGCAGCAGGTGCATCAGGCCGAACATGATCGCCGCGCCGCCGAACGGCGGCAGCAACGTCAGCATCGCGTGAAAGACCGCCTGTGGATTAACCAGCAAAGCGATCGTGACCGAAAACGCCAGATAGAGTTCGGCGATCAATTCCCAGCTCATGTCAATTTTCTGCCAACGGCAACCCGCCACGATACCTATCAAAACGAACCCCGCCGGTAAAAGGACTCGTGCGGCCTGCTCGCCTCCCAGCAGGTCCAGCAGCAGCACGAGGAAAATGGCGATCAACGCGTAGACCGCGGCGTCTTGGTAGCTCTGCATGATTTGTCGTGAGGCTTCGTAGTTTTGCAGCGGAGTACCGGTGACCTCGGGGTCGATCGAGCGAACGTCTTCGACAAAATCTCGCAACGGGCCGATGTCCCAAACTTGTTCCTTCGGAAAGATTTGCAACTGCCATTTTCCTTCGGCACTGACGTAGCGCGAGACGAGTTCGCGACCGAAGTAGTCCGCCATCGTGAGCGGCTCTGGGTCGGAGGCGGCGGCCAGCGACTGCAATTGCGCGTGCAGAGAAACGTTCATTCGCTGCTGGAATTGATTCAAGAAACTCATCTGCTTGTCGACCGGCAGCGACTCGAAGCGGTCGAGGAATTCATTCAATGACTCCGCCGCTTGCTGCGCCCATGACTCTGTGTTGAGTGCGAGCGCGTCATGCAGACGTTCGATCAACATGCCGAGTGCTTCAGGATTGACCACTCGCGGTGCGTACTTGACGGGAGCCAATCGAGCGACCTCAGAATGGACCGCCTGAATCAACAGCTTGCGTTCCTCGCGATTGGACGGCAACGGTGTGTGCGCTGCGAGTTCTTCGACCAGATTGACAGCCCGGCGAACGGTCGGCAGTTTTTCAAATTGCTGCTTGAGCCGTCGCACTTCTTCCAGGGAGTCGGCCGTTGAGACAGCGAAGAGCAACGATCCATTCGACTCGCGAAAAATCCGATGTTGCAGTTCGACGGACTCGACTCCCTCGGCTTGCAAGTTGAGCAAGTTGTGGTCATATCCCACCGCGAACTGTGGACGGCCGCCGTTCCATTCGATTGCTTTCGCCCCGAAGTATGCCGCCACGTAGAGGCTCGCCAGCACCACGACCCACGGATATCGCATCGTGGCCCAACGAAGCCGATTACCTTGAATCGGGGTCGGCAATTGGGCGGGAGTCGCATTGCGATCCATTAATCGCAATAACGGCGGCAACACCAGGAACGCCGCCAGTGCACAGAGCATGACGCCGCCTCCCGCGATCTTTCCCAGCTCAGCGACCCCTAAAAACTTCGTGAACGTTGCGCAGTAAAACGCCAACGACGTAGTGAACGCCGCCGTGAGGATGCTCGCACCAATCGACGCCGACGTGTTTCCCAGAGCTTCGTCCAAGGACTCGCCGTTGTGACGCAGTTCGAGATACCGGGATAAGTAGACGATTGCGAAGTCGATCCCCAGACCCATCAGGATCGCGGCGAATGAAGCCGACAGAATCGTAAGGTGCCCGACCGCCGCAGTGGCGTACGCGCAGGCCCACAACAATCCGCAGGTCAGCATCGCCATGGCCATCAGTGGATGCCGATAACCGTGAAATCCCGCGAGCAGCAGCAGCAGTACGCCGATCGCGGATACGATGGTCGAGAGGGTCATGTCCCGCTGCGAACGCAGCATCTCGTCATTTTCGAGCACGGGTATTCCCGTCAGACCAATTCGGACATGCGGATGAGCGGCTTGAACTTCAGCGACGATCGCTCGCAAATGCTGAATCGCGACCGTCGCACCACTGAAGTCGGACTTATCGACGATTGGTGCGACTTGCACGAACCCCTGCGTGCCGCGGTCGTTGAGGAAGTAGGTCGGCTTCGTGGCAGCTTCGGACATACCCTCTGGAGCGCTCACCAGTTGCGGCCACGGATTGCTCACGTCTTTGGGATTCTTCAAGGTGGCGATCATGCTGGTCGCCAACGACGTGACGTGCTGGCTGATCAATTGGATGGCCTGCATATTGGACGGCCCGGAGACCGACGCGGGATCGCGATTGATCACTGCGGAGGCGATGCGTAACAGATTCAACCGACGCAGCAGTGTCGAGATGACCTGCTCCAAGTTGATCGTGTCGTAGTCCCCTTGAATCACCGGCCGCAATTCTTCGAGATGTGCCAAGCACAACTCCAGTTGCTCTGCCGAGAGAAACTGCAATCCCTTTCGTCGGAGCTGTTCTTGCTCGATCCGAATCCGGTACAGCACATTGCGAAAGTGCCGGTCATCCCCTTTCAGCCGCTCCCCTAGATCGTCGAGTACCGGTTCGATGTCTTCCGGCATCTGACCTTCGACCACGACCACGATGTCCGAGGCTTCGCCGAAACTCTTCGTGTATTCCAGCCAGCGTTTCTGAAAGTCTGCATTCGGATCGATCAGATCGCCGCGATCGTTTTTGAACTTCAGATTCCGCGAGGTGTAAACGCTGCTAGCGATGCAGACTGCGATCAATAGCACGATCGACACCCACGGCCGAGCCGTGAGGACGCGTGTGAACGACCGCAGAAAATCGCTGAAGGGGACGGCGTGGCGGTCGTGCGAATCTGCCGGCATGAAACTCTCGCTTGCGATCCAACTGTCGTGGCCGAACAAACGCCGACCCGAACGTGCAAGAATCTACGCCGAGACGAAGAGCAGCAGCAAGACGAACGAACGTAGTCTCCTTATGGAATAGCACCGCTTGCTTCAAGCGGTGTGCGCAGCATCTGAGACAGTGCGAAAGACATCGATCTTGGATTCACCGCGCGATAAGCAAGTCACTTCGATGCGAGGTTTCCGATGCCTGCGGCACTCAGCTTGAAGCAAGCTGGGACATTCTGACGCACAATACGCAGAAATTGCCGTTGTAGCGGTTTGTGAGGCAGGTCTATAAATCGCGTGCTCGCTGGGCGGCGAGTCCGAGCGATACTTCGCTCGTGGAAAAAAAACCACGCGTGTGCAGGGAGGCTGAGCGTGAAGACATTTTTGATCGTCGGCATCGAGTCTGTGGTCGGGGCAAATTTGGCGGCGAGCTGGTGCGGTCAGACACGAGTCGTCGGCGTTTCAGCAGGCTCGAACATCAACTTGCCCGGTTGTGAACGAGGAACTTTCGAACGGGGTAACGCCGACGGCATCCACAACTGCTTGCAGCAAACGCGAGCAACCCACGTGATCTTCTGCGGCAGCGCTGCCCGGTCGTTCTGGGAACCGGCCAGCAAAGGTTTTGAGAATTCCGAGGCCGTGTTTTGGGCCACCGCGACTGCTCAAGAGAAGCGGCACTTCACGTTGATCTCCTCGGACGCCGTCTTCACCGGGCCGTGGATGTTTCACGCCGAGGAGTCCACGGCGACCTGTCCCAGTGCGGAAGCGACGGAGATTCGCCAAGTCGAGAATCGTGTGCGCGAAGCGTCCGAACAATCGCTGATCGTCCGTACGAACGCTTTCGGCTGGAGCACGTCCGGCTCGAAAGGCTGGATAGAGACCCTGCTGTCCGGAATCGAAAACAATCAGCCGCTGGAACTCGATCCGATCAGCCACGCGACGCCGATCCTCGCCAGCGATCTGGCAGACTACTTGGACCCTGCACTCGACGACGAATTGACGGGCGTCTTTCACATCGCCGGAGCCGAACGAGTCAGCCCCCATCAATTCGTGCGTCAGTTGGCGTCGGCCTTTGAAGTCGGCTCGCCGGCAACGCGAACGATTCGCGAACTCGCCGCGCGACCGACAGGCTTCGGACGGGGCGAAACTTCGCTCCAAACTCGCCGCTTCCGCAACGAGTACGAATGTGCGATGCCACTGTTAAACGAAGGACTGGCACGACTCCTCGAGCAAGATCGTTCCGGCTACCGTGACCGCCTGTGTGGCCAGACGACTCGGCAAGACAAAGCTGCGTGACGGTCTAGCGGACTCAACAAATCGTGCCCTCGTGTTCGAAGGGCTCCTCGTCGAGCAGCCGTTCGACTTTTTGGCGAATCTTTGCGATGTCAACTTGGATCGACGGTGGCAGATCTTCGAGGCCCACTTTGTCGAGCAACTGCAACGCGGCGAGCGGACGGTTCTGAAGTTCGCAACAGATCGCGGCCAGCTTGATGCGAGCGGAATCGGGCTGCGTGGGAAATCACGCGATGAATTCTTCCAGCAACGGTGTCGTCTCGTCTCAGAGTTTGAGTTTGAACAGGCCGTCAGCCAGAGCTTGTAAGTTCTCTGCGTCGAGTAACCAGCGAGCGACGTCGCACTGCTGCCTCCGATACTCGGCAAACGCGGTTTGCCAGAACGGATCAGTTTTCGTATCCGCCCGAATGTCTTCGGCGTCGAGGACGCGGACTCCGACTTTGTTGCGGCCGCGGCAACAGGTTGCTCAGAGTCGATTGGCGGAGTTGATACCGTCTCACAAACCGCTGGCCAGACGACGCAAATCGCCAGCAAGCCGTAAACGATCAACGACGTACCTTGAAGTCCTGCATTCAACGACGGATCGTGGTCCAGCATGATGGTCTGAATCAGCACGCCGCCGAGCACTCCGATCGACAGATACAGCAATAGAAATCGTCACCAGCCAAGTTTTCCCTCGACGACGATCCCGAAGCCCCAGACGAAAATCAGATTGCCGATTAAGTGCAGCCAACCAGCGTGCAAAAGCTGTACGCCACCCATTCGACAGGATTCAGTCCATGTCCGAATCGCAACAGACAGCCGTTGAGCTCTTCGCCAAATTCAGTCACAAAAAATGCGACGCAATTGACCGCGACGAGCAACAACGTCATTCACGGCCAGTGGAGTTGACCGAATTCGCCGGCACAAGAGGCATCTGTCACGAGTGTCGCGTGGCATCATCCGGAGGGAGGCGGGGATCGTCAAAGCGGTTCGCGGAACCGCGAAGGGCAATCATGACCGGGTTCAAGACCGTAAGGATGCGTTGAAGCACTTCGGCGGACGAACCCATCGGGTCGATCTCACGGATCACTTCGGGGGGGTAGGAATTCAGAATCGGTGCGGTCTCTCGGCGATAGACGTCGAACCGGTGGCGGATGATGGACTCATCCGCATCATCTGATCGCCCTTCAATCAGCGCACGTTGCCGCAAGCGCTGAACGATCGGCTCCTCATCGGGAGGATTGAGGTGGATAACTTGAATGACCTCAATGTGCTCTGCCAACCGTTCGCACTGAAATCGATTTCGCGGGATGCCATCCAGCAACAACACCTGCTCGGCGGGACGGAAACGCCCCGCTTCGATCTCAGCGGCGAGCCAATGTTGCCAGATCTTTAACATCAGTTCGTCCGGAATCAATTGGCCGCGCTGGAGCAAGTCGGTCACCAAGCGTCCGTCATCAGTGTCGTTTCGCAATGAGCGAAGAATTTCTCCGGTCGAGAGGTGGAACAGCCCGGGTATGTTTCCGAGTAGTTTCCCCTGCGTCCCTTTGCCAACTCCAGGCATCCCAATCAGCAACACGGCAGAAATGAGTTGCTTGGACATGGCTTGTCCTTCGCCGGACAACGGACAGAGTGATTCGATGTCGGTATGTGTTCCAACGAAAAGAGCCAACGCACAAGGCGGTGGCTCGAATTGGTTGAAGACACGTCCGTTGGGGACGACTATCGAGAGAGAAATACGACGACTTGGCCGACATCGACTGGCAGACTGACGTCGCCGGCTCCCGGCATGCTGGCGACGCGAAGCTCCAGAGCCTTTTCGTCGGTCGAAATCCAGTCACATTTTTCGGAAGAGTTGGATGCGGCAACTTCTTCGTAGTACTTCTTGAGGTTGTGACGGTCGCGAACACGCACGACATCACCGGGCTTCAGCAGGATCGATGGGATGCTGACTGTCCGACCATTGACTTGGAAGTGCGAGTGAACGACTCCCTGTCGAGCCTGCAAGCGGGTACGAGTCAAGCCGGAGCGACGAATGACGTTGTCCAATCGCAGTTCGCACATGACCATCAGGCGTTCGCCGGTGTTGCCCGGCAGGCGGCGTGCTTCATCGAAATAGCGGCGGAGTTGGCGTTCACGCAGGCCGTAGTAGTACTTGATCTTCTGTTTCTCACGCATGCCTTGGCCGAAGGTAGAGAGCTTCCTCTTGCGGATGTGTTGTCCAGGAGGCTGCTGCCGCTTCTCGGACGCTCGGATGGCGCCCGATGTTTCATAGACCTGTTGCTCCAGGCGGCGATTGATGCGCGCCTTCGGACCTGTGTACCGCCCCATCGACCTCTCCTCAGTTTTCGCTCGCGTGTTTGGCGTTCGATTGACAAATTCGCTGATTTTCAGCCAATTTCGGAACGCGGGATTGTAGTTGCGAGCTTTGCCGATGCAAGCGAGCCGCGCGACGAGAAACGCAGGTCATTTCCCCGGCTCGGCGACCATTTTGATCGCTGGAGTACACGGCCCCGGCATTCCGACTCGAATATCGGCTCCCGAAGTCTGCGCGGCAACGTCGCGGGATGTCCCGATCGGCAGCTCGGCTGGAATCTTGATCGGGACTTCGGCAAGCCCTCTTTGATCGGAGCATTTTGTGGTGTCGCCAGTCCGCGCACGACCCCGTTGGTCGCGAGATTAATGCTCAGCGGCATCGCCTTCAGATCGGCAACCGCTTCAAAAACGTTCACTGGTAGAGCTGCCGTACCGCCGGGATTCAGTTTGAACTCTGTCGCGCCGGCCAGTTCCAATCACGGGCCTTGCGGCTTCGCGACGGCCGCTCGCGTTTACGGGCTGGTTCGGAAGTAACAGATGTCGCTTGTGTAAAACAGCGCCTACGGCCATGAGCGGTGTTCGATCTTTTCGTCACCTCGTTTCGCTCGGCCGATGAGCACACTAAGCGGGAGGTTGTTTCGCCAACCGAGTTCCTACGAGATGACCGAACCGAACGCCGGATCGATCGTTGAACCACCTGTTTGCCCTGTGGGATCCGGTTGCTGTGGATGCGGGAGGTTGTTTCGCCAACCGAGTTCCTACGAGATGACCGAACCGAACGCCGGATCGATCGTTGAACCACCTGTTTGCCCTGTGGGGTCCGGCTGCTGTGGATAGCCGGTCAGCATGTGACGCATCGCGGCCGCGTGATTGCCGCTCTCAGCATGTACGATGCAAACTTTGTCCATCACCGGAGCCATTCGCGACAGGTGCTCGCAGACCTGCGTGCCGGGGACGTTGCTGGAGATCGGCGTGAACTCGCCGCGATATTCGACGGGAGCATCTGGCTGCATGTCGAACGTGTCGATGTTGCTCATCCCACCCGCCGTGAACAGCAGGAGGCAGCTCACCGGCTTGGAGCCGGATAGCGAGGCCGCTTCGGCTCGCAGGAAAATCGGCAGGTTCAGGCCGAACAAAACCAAGCCGCCGGCCTGCAGGACCGTCCGCCGCGAGACGCTATCGCAATGTCAAACGAGGCTGCTGACGGCAAACATGCTTCGCTTCCCAAGCCAGTGATTCGATGCCTCATTCTTTCGGCATCGGCTGATCGTTGCGGCAGTTGAACTCTCGTCGGACAGCAAGCCAAGTGCGAATGCGGGAATGACGCAGCACGAAATACCCAATGACGAAGGAAATCCGGTCGACGAAATCTCAAGGGCGGAGGCTCACGCCGATCGTTCGTTGATCGCGTTTGGTCATTCCATCGTCATTGGGTATTTCTTCATTCGTCATGAATCTACCCGCTGATCAGCCACGGCAATGGAGCACCGGCTGGAGGAAGTTGAACCGTATCTACGGCGATGACTTTGTCGTGCTTCGAGACCTCGGCCAACGATTCAGGAGTCGGCGCGCCGTCGAGGTTCAGAACCGCGACCGCTTGGCCTCCGGCCACTTTGCGACCGAGTGCCAAATGTGCGATGTTGACGTTGTGCTTGCCAAAGACTGTCCCCATAAAGCCGATCAGGCCAGGGGCGTCGATGTGGTGGTACATCAACAGGTCGCCGTCGAGGTAGGCGTCGAGGTGGAAGTCGCCGAGCTTTACTAACCTCAAGAACTGATTGCCGAAGATCGTTCCGGCGGCGGAGAATTCGCCCGTATCGGTCAAGATCGTCGCACTGACGAGCGTCGAGAAATCGCCACGTTCGGACGAGGACGACTCGGTGATCTCGATGCCTCGTTCGCGAGCGAGCATCTCGGCGTTGACGATGTTCACGCCGCTGTCGTCGGCCGAGGCCATGAAGCCAGAGGTGAACGCGGCGGTGATCAACTTGGTCTTCTTTGTGGCTGCGTCCCCCCGGTACAGCAGCCGAGCGGATTGAACTCGCGCCGACTTCTTCAACTGGCTGAGCAATAAACCAAGCCGATAGCCGATGTCGAGGTACGGCTTCATGTCGGCCATCTCGGCCCCGCTGATCGGGATGAGGTTGACGGCGTGACGGACTTCGCTGCGGATCAGGAAGCCCGCGATGATCTCGGCCGCTTCGACGCTGACCGCCTCTTGAGCCTCTTCCGTGGAGGCTCCGAGATGCGGAGTCAGCACGAGGTTCGGAGCCTTCAGCAGCGGATGATCGGCGGGCGGCGGTTCTTCCACGAAGACGTCGATCGCCGCACCTGCGACGTGCCCGGATTTCAGGGCATCGGCCAGTGCAGTCTCATCGACGATGCCGCCGCGGGCGCAGTTGATGATCCGCACGCCTTTCCGCATCTTGGCGATCCGTTCGGCGTTGATCAGCCCGCGGGTGCCGTCGTCGAGCGGCGTGTGAACGGTGATGTAATCACAGCGTGTGACGATTTCATCGACGTCGCGAATCAATTCGATCCCTTGCTCGGCGGCACGTTCAGCCGACAGGAACGGGTCGTAGCCGACGACTTTCATTTCGAGACCGATCGCTCGCTTGGCAACCGATAGCCCGATGCGTCCGAGTCCGACGACCGCGAGTGTCTTGCCGGCGAGCTGCGTCCCTTTGAATTTGTTGCGGTCCCATTTGCCGGCCTTCATGCTGGCGTCGGCGGCGGCGACGTTGCGGGACAAAGCCATCATCATCGTGACGGTATGCTCGGCCGTGCTGGTCGTGTTGCCGGCCGGGGTGTTCATCACGACGATCCCTTCGCGGGTCGCGGTCGGCAGGTTGATGTTGTCGACGCCAACGCCGGCTCGCACGATGACCTTCAGCCGCTGTTGACCCTCGAGCAATTCTGAAGTCAGCTCGGTGCCGCTGCGGATGATGATGCCGTCGGCGGTCTTGAGCGCCTCGCGAACTTCGGCGGGGGTCAGCTTTGAGCGGTTGTCGACCTCGATGCCGGGGGTCTCTTGCAGAATTTTCAGTCCGGCGGGGGCGAGATTGTCCGTGATCAACACGCGAAACATCAAAAACTCCTGAGCGGCAGTCGACCGGACGCCCGCGTCCGATCAAAACCTTCGCCTTCATCAACGAAAGGAGGACGAAAGCTGGCAGTCAGAGTTGCGTCCGTCAAGTGCCCCATCGAAACGAAAGAAGCCTGGCGCACATGTGCGACCAGGCTCGGTGTTCTGCGGACCACACGAATATCAATGAGCCGGCACTTCCGGGCCTTCATTTGCGGCGGTGTCAGTGTGCGCGGGATCGCTTGCGAATTGAGGTGCAACCAGCGTTGGCACCGGCTGTGAAGTTCCCAGAACAACCGGGCCCGACGCCACCGAGCCGGCCGGAACCCAACCGGAGGACGCCATCACCGGCCCCGGCGTCCCTGCGACGATCGGCGCAGTCGGAGCCGCGCTGGCATAAGCTGGCAACGGTTGTGCATAAACCATCTGCTGCTGCCGAGGCATGATACGTGCCTGCTGCACCGGCGACGCGTTCATCGTCGCCAATCGGGATTGCACCTGCGGCTGGAACCAATTCGTGTGTAGCGATCGTTGATACATCGCAATCGCGCGGTCGGATTGCCCCGTTGCGCGATACAGATCTCCGAGCTGAGCGGTCGCGATGTCGTTGTTCGGCTGGATTCGCAATGCGTTTTTCAGGCTTTGTTCGGCACCGGCCGTGTCGCCCATCTCGCGTTGCAGCCACGCAAGCTCGATGTGCGATTCAGGCAGATACGGTTCTGTGTCGGACCACATCTGAGCGAGGTCTTGAGCCTCCGGAGTACGGCCCTGCTCTGTCAGCAACATGGCAAGGCTGTGATGCGCTGGCTGGTGCGACGGGTCGAGTGCCAAGGCATGTCGATAGGCTTTTTCGGCCCCGTCGACGTCGCCGGTCTTCTTCAAAGCGGCTCCAAGATTGTGTGCGTAGTCGGCATTATTCGGCTCGTCGTACAGCGATTTCTGGAACGCGTCCTTGGCGGCGGCAAAGTTGCCGTCCTGATAGGCCCGCATGCCACTTCGGTTGGTGGACCAGCCGTGCATGGAATTGCAACCAGCACTCCAGAAAAGAATCACGCACAAACAAAACGCCCGCGCGGCGGACAACCAACGAAACTGGCGCATGGAAGATCTCCGTGGGGAGAAGTCAATCGGAACGGAATCAGGCGAAGCGGGAAGGGGCCGAACGGCCGGGATTCGCCGGAAGGGAGCGGGAACATAGATCGCTCTTTCGGAATACCGCAAGAGCAGTTTCGCATCGTCTATCTGGGGAGCTTTCTGTAAGGAAGCGGCGACTTGTTCCCTTCGCAAGAAGTCGTCATCGTTCGTCTGCCGCGCCACATTGGCGTCGCAAGTTCCTTGAGCTTTGGGTGCTCCTAGTCATCGTTTGGATTTTGGCGGCCATGTCGCACGGATTCTTGGGCTACGACGGATCGACATTTATGCTCGATTTCGTTGTGACGGCGCTGGTGCTGATCGTTCCTGCTCTGCTGGTGAGCCTGTACCTCGTCAAGGTTCAGCGAAACTACTCCGCTCACCGCAACCTGCAATTGGCATTGGCGGGAGTGCTGTTGGTTGCGGTCGTTGCGTTCGAGGTCGATATTCGCGCTCACGGCGGCTGGCGAGAGATCGTGGGGGCACGCCGTATCCCGCTTACCGCTGATCAGTTTGAGACGGTGAAGCAGACGCTGTACGTGCACCTGGCATTTGCGATCTCCACGCCACTGTTATGGGGAACGACGATCGCGTTGGCTCTCGTGCGGATGCCAAATCTGCCCGTTCCGTGTGAGCACAGCCGGTTGCACAAAACCCTCGGCTGGCTGTCGGTGATCGACCTCGTGCTGACTTCGGTGACGGGATTACTCTTCTATTACAGGGCGTTCGTAGTCTGAGGCCGCTGATCTTGGCAGAACGGCCTCGTCCTGATCGTGTCCAAAATGGGCCGGCGGAATCGGATTGCTGCGCAAGCTCATTTCGCGAGCCGCTTGTTCGATGCGAATAATGTGATCGCCAAGCTGTTCGATCCGCTTGTTGACTTGTTCGGTCGTTTGTTCGATCCCGCCGGAAACAAGCGTTACGACTCCGAAGAACAGGAGCATTTGCCCCGCAGTTGCCAGCAGCCAGCCCGTCGGCGCGTAATTTGACGGGCCTCCGAAATAGCTCCAGATCACGAAACACGCTCCCGCAGTCATGGCGAGCACTCCGGCGTACGCCAAAAACTGTCCGGCCAGCACCGACCAACGCCCTGTTTCATTCGGTTCGGACCGCCACACGGCTGGATCCCACGTTGGAAACCAAGACCTCGGTCGTTTTGGCTCTTGCGTAGTTTCAGCGGGCGCGGCTTTCGAGGCAAATGGGCCGATCGATTCCGAACAAGGACTCTTCGTGCCACTCGCAAAATGATCGGCGGGATGCGCGGCGTCGACCCGAAAATCTTTTGTGTTCGGAGCCGCCGCGATCGGTGAATTCACGGATGGCCGGACGGCTGGAGACGACAAATCGGCGGCATCGGCAAACGGTGACCGACGGGGGGCATTCAAAATCCTCGCCGAATCGGCTGTCGCTGCCAGCGGATTAGGCAACGGCGGCACAAGTCGGTCAGGAAGCTCTGGGGAGCTGCAGGCCTTCTCGGATGCCTCAATCCCGTGAGCAGGGTTTGAGTTGAGTGATGGCAGAAAGCCTGGCGGACACACAGTCGAGGCCGAAGATGCGAACGCGGCTGAATTTCGAACCGCAGTTGGTGTCGATATGGCTGATTCAGCCACGGCCGTGGTCCCAATCGAGCCGCTCGAAACGTCGGATTCCAGCGGAATGGACTCGACTACCGGGGGCGCATTACTAGTTAAAACCGGAACATGAATCGATGGTCCAAACGGGTCGATGACTTTTCCGCTGGACCAACGCTGCAAAAGTTCGCGGGCGTCTTTGGTTCGATGGTCGAGCTTTTCGGTCGACACCCGGTTTGGTGCGATGTCGATCGTGCTCAGGATGTCGCCGCACATAGCACAAAAAACCCGCTGATTATCCGGCGACACTTCGGCAGCCACGTCAGATTGGCATTTTGCACACCACATTTGGCAGCCTGCCTTTGTGATTCCGCAAGAAAAATCGAGCTTGAATAGTCAGGGGCAATCTACGGCCAATTTCAAAATTCACGCAAGACCTGATGTCTCTCGGGTGGCTTTGTTTGCATGCCATCGACGGAAGATTCCAATCTGGATGACTGGTTGGAATCGATTCGGTCCGCTACGGAGCCGTTAACGGGTACTGAGAAGTTCAAATCCCCAAGAGATCAGGCGGGAACAGAAACCGGATACGGCGAGTGGCAAAACCGATTCCTAATTCCGCCTCAGAACGCAACTTCTCGTCGCTGGGTCGTTTGACAAAGAAAAAGTGCACTTGTATCTTTCGCCCCCTCCCAAACGGCCGGCCCGGAAACGGAGACGGTGTCGAATGGGAATAACTTGTGGCAAAGTCGGAACTTAGGCAGCATCAACAACGGTCAACCGCATGAGCCAAGAGCGAATTCGCATCCGCATGGAAGCCTACGATCATTCTGTCTTGGATCAATCGGCGACGGAAATTGTCGACACTGCCAAGCGGACAGGGGCCGATGTTCGGGGGCCTATCCCTTTGCCAACACGTATTGAACGCTACACGGTGCTTCGAAGTCCGCACATCGACAAGAAGTCTCGTGAGCAATTTGAGATCAGAACGCACAAGCGGCTAATTGATATTGTGCAACCAACGGGCAAGACGATCGACGCTCTGAATCGTCTGTCGCTGCCGGCTGGCGTAGATATCAAGATTAAAGCCTCTTCGCTGCACGGATGATTTTGGTTTGCCTTTCTCCGGTTGAGTGCTTGTGCCTCGCCGGATCGCAGCCTTCAGTGCTGACTGCGAGGGGAAAATGTTTCTGCTGGGTCGTAAAGTCGGAATGACGCAGGTGGCGGACGCGGATGGTCGCGCCATCCCTGTCACTTTGGTTCAGGCGGGACCGTGCCGAGTGCTGCGCATCAAGTCGCTGCAGTCGGACGGATACCACGCTCTCCAGATCGGCTTCGAGGAAAAGCCGCGTCGGTTGGCGTCCCGGGCCGAGCGTGGCCAGGTTGCAGAGTTGGAGAGGTCGGCGACATCGCAAAAGAATAAGAAATCTGCCGGTGCCAAGGTTGGAGGCGAGCCGAGTCGCGTTGTGCGGGAAATTCGATTCTCCGTCGACCCGGTTGGTCATGAAGTTGGCAATATTCTGACGGTCGATTTGTTTGATGGCAAAAAGTTCGTCGACGTGATCGGCGTGACTAAGGGGCGTGGATTTGCGGGTGTAATGAAGCGTCACAATTTCGGCGGGCAGCGTGCGTCTCACGGCGTCAAGAAATGCCATCGCGCGCTTGGTTCGGTTGGTCAGAATACGTATCCCGGTCGGGTTCATCCGGGGCAAAAGATGTCCGGTCGTTTTGGTGTCGATCGAGTGACTGTTCGGAATTTGAAATTGTTTTCGATCGACAAGGATAAGAATTTGATGCTCATTCGTGGTGCGATTCCTGGTCCAAATGGTGGTCTGGTGATGGTGCGCTTTCCCAAAGAGCCGCCACGATCGCAGGTTTAGTTGGGATGTCTGAAAAGGGGTTCGTTCTCTTTGGTTAGGTGACAGCATGGCGTCGGTGGAAGTTAGAAATGCTGGTGGTGCGGTGGCCGGATCGGTCGAATTTGATTCGGTGTTGCTCGAATCGAAGGTGACTCCGCGCCTGCTGCGCGATGCGTATGTCATGTATGAGACCAGTCGTCGACAAGGCACGGCGAGGATTAAGACGAAGGGTGAAATCGCCGGTAGCAAGAAGAAGCTGTTTCGGCAAAAAGGGACAGGCAATGCCCGAATGGGGCAGAAGCGGACTCCAGTTCGGATCGGTGGCGGCAATGCGTTTGGCAAGAATCCGAAGGATTGGTCTTTCCGGATGCCGAAGAAGGCGCTGAGGGTTGCGACTCGCATGGCGCTAGTCGGCAAGTTCAATGATGGTGAGATCATTGTCGTTGACCAGTTCAAACAGGAGAGGCCCAAAACGAAAGAAGTTGCGCAGTTGCTGAAGGCGCTTTCGATTGCAGGCAAAAGCTGTTTGTTCGTGGTTGCTGACTATGATAAGACGCTTTGGCTCTCTACTCGAAATATTCCGCGTCTAAGTCTGACTACGGCGGCGTGGTTGAATTCGTATGATTTGTTAAAGCATCGTGTGGTCGTGATGACTCGCGATGCTTTTAGTAATTGTGTGGCTCGGTTCACGGCCTAGGAATAGTGAGATTAGCGATGAATGCGGCCAGTGAAATGTTGGAAACCTATCAAGTGCTTATGAGCACTTTGGTGACGGAGAAGTCCATCTTCCATCGGACGGCGCCGTTGAACAAGTTTACGTTTCGAGTTCCGGTTGCGGCGACGAAGACTCAGATTCGCAAGGCTGTGCAGGATGCGTTTGGGGTCAAAGTGGTCTTCGTGGCAACCCAGCGATACAAAGAACTGGCGGCAAGGTATCGTTTCCATCGTGGTTATACGGCTGAGTGGAAGAAGGCCATCGTCACCATCAACAAGGAGCAGACGCTACCCGTTTAGTTGGTGAGTGATTGCAGGTAGCGGAGTAAGGTAAAGGAAGCGAGATGGCGATTCGGCAATACAAACCGACGAGTGCTGGGCGACGAGCCGGTCAGGTCATGATTTCCGATGATCTGACTCGTGGTGCGACAGCTCCGAAGAAGTTGCTTGTTCGGCAAAAGAAGCGAGGTGGCCGCAACAATCAAGGGCGAATTACCGCGCGACATCGAGGCGGTGGCCACAAGCAGATGTATCGAATTGTGGATAGTTATCGAAATAACAGAGACGGTCAGGATGCAACTGTCCTCTCAATCCAATATGACCCCGGTCGCTCGGCCCGGTTGGCTTTACTGCAGTACGCCAACGGCGATAAGGCATTTATTTTGGCAGCCGAGGGGATGCAGGAAGGTCAAAAGATTTTCACAGGAGCGGGGTCCGAGCCGGTTGTTGGTGCGAACATGACGCTCGATAAAATTCCTCTTGGGATGACGATCCATAATATTGAGATGGTCCCGGGCGGCGGAGCGAAGATGTGTCGGGCGGCTGGTGCTGGGGCGGTATTGAATGCCCGCGAAAAAAACTGGGCTCAGATCACTCTTCCGTCCGGTGAAGTGCGTCGGGTGCCAGTGGCGTGTAAGGCGACGATTGGCCGCGTTGGTAATATTGAGCATAACATGGTGAAAATCGGCAAGGCTGGTCGCAATCGTTGGAAAGGCATTCGTCCTTCGGTGCGCGGCTCGGCGATGAACCCGATCTCCCATCCGATGGGTGGCGGTGAAGGTCGACGATCTGGCGGTGGTCATCCCTGTAGTCCGTCTGGGGTATTGGCCAAAGGCGGAAAGACTCGCAAGCCTCGCAAGCCATCAAAATCGGCGATTCTGCGACGGCGTAGTTCACGGCGATATGGCCAGCAGGTGCTCTGAGCGTTGAGGGTGGGAATTTTTCGGGTGTCATTGAGGTGCTGTAATGAGTCGTTCCGCAAAGAAGGGGCCTTACGTTGACGCAAAGCTGCTAAAGCGGCTGGAGCGGCTCGACGCGGTGGGTAAGAAGGAGCCAATCAAGACGTGGTGTCGTCGGTCAACGATTTCTCCTGATTTCGTGGGTCATACGTTTCTGGTCCATAATGGGAAATTGCATATATCGGTGTACGTGTCGGATGAGATGGTCGGTCATAAACTTGGAGAGTTTTCTCCTACGCGTACGTTTCGTGGGCATGGTGCTAGAGGCAAGAAGTAACTGTTCGAATTTACTGGAAATGTCCAGGCGGATCCCGGGGCGATAGTCATGGCACAAATTCGTAGTGAATCAAAGTTCGTACGGATTTCATCGAGTAAACTGAAATCGACCGCTGACTTGATTCGCGGGCAGCAAATTCGTGCAGCTCAACGCTCGTTGGAGTTTCTGCCGAATCGGGGCGCTAAGCTTTTGCGAAAGTGCTTGTCGTCGTTGGTTGCGAATGCGGAAGATCGAGGAGTTCGTAACGCTGACAACTTGGTGCTCAGTAAAGTGGAAATTGGAACCGGTCCGATCATGCGTCGCATTCGTCCGATGTCACGTGGTCAAGCGTTTGTGATTCGTAAGCGATTGTCGCACATCTTCATGGCGGTGGACGTGCCAGAGTTGTCGTAGACGAGTTTGGATTGGCCTTAATTGGAAGTTGTTTGAGATCGGTGACAATAGTCGCAGTGAGTGACAAACTATGGGACAAAAAGTTCGACCAACTGGATTCCGTCTCGGCATCACCGAAAGTTGGAAGAGTAAGTGGTATGCATCAAAGAAGGAGTTCAGCACGCTGCTGGGAGAAGATCTGCGGCTGCGGAAATACATCCTAAATAAATATCAGTACTCGGGAATTCCGCGGATCGAAATTGAGAGAACTCGCGATCAGGTGATCGTACATCTGCATACAGCACGCCCCGGAATTATCATTGGCCGCAAAGGCCAGGAAGTTGACAAGCTGAAGGCGGAGCTTGAGGAATTCACCGGTCGACGCATGGACTTGAAGATTGTCGAAGTCGCGCAGCCGGCTCGTAATGCGACCCTGATTGCCGAGGAAATTGCCCAGCAATTGCTAAAGCGGACGAGTTTTCGAAGGGCGATGAAAAAATCAATGGATACGGTGATGGAATCGGGGGCCTTGGGTGTGAAAGTGCAGTTGTCGGGTCGGTTGGGTGGGGCGGAGATGTCCCGCACTGAAAAGGCGATTCGCGGTTCTATCCCGCTTTCCACGATTTTGAGAAATATTGATTACGGTTTCGCGGTTGCTAAGACGGCGCAGGGGACGATTGGTTGCAAGGTTTGGATCGATAATGGACCGTTTGTAGACGGAGTGAGTACACATGGCGTTAATGCCGAAGCGGGTCAAGCACCGCAAAAGCCAAAGAGGTCGCATAAGAGGTAACGCAAGTCGCGGTGCGAAAGTCGCATTTGGTGATTGGGGTCTACAGTCTTTGGACGCAGGCCACATTGCTGCGACGACCATCGAAGCTTGTCGAATCGCTGCGAACCAATACATTCGCGGCGAGGGAAAATTGTACATTCGTATTTTCCCAAATAAATCCGTGACGGCGCGGCCGCTGGAAACTCGCATGGGAAAAGGGAAGGGTGAGCCGGATCACTGGGTGGCGGTCATCAAGCCTGGTGCAATATTGTTTGAATTGGCAGGTGTGTCGCATGTTGCCGCTCGCGATTGTTTCGCGCGCGTGGCGCACAAGCTGCCGCTGCGTGTTTCGTTGGTGGCGCGGCATGCGAGATAAGCGGGTGCCAGGCTTCCACAAGAGAATTGGGTTTTAGTCGTAAATAGGTTGGAAATGATGCGAGCGAAAGAACTGAGAACTCAAACAGCAGAGCAATTGCAGCAGACTGAGGTCACGCTGAAGTTGGAGTTGTTGCATCATGTCGCCAGCGTTGCTGCGAACGCTTCGGAGGCAAAACGTCGCCGTGAAATTCGGAAGGATTTGGCTCGCACATTGACTATCTTAAATCAAAAGTAGGCGGGAAGGGCAGACAGCGATGAAGCGGCGAGTCACCGGACGTGTTACCTCGGACAAGATGCAGAAGACGATTCGTGTGTCGATTCCTCGACGCGTGAAGGACGAAGTTACTGGGAAGTTTATCAGCCGCGAAACGGTCTGTTTGGCTCACGATGAGAATGAAGAAGCGAATCTCTCGGACATCGTTGAATTAGTCGAGTCTCGCCCGTTGTCGAGACGGAAGCGTTGGGAGTTGGTTCGTGTCGTTTCTCGCGGGGCAAAAAAGTAAGTCGCGAGAGTTCAGATAACAATCAGTGAATTTGAAATGAGTCACTTATGATTCAGATGCAGACTGTTCTTGACATTGCTGATAATACCGGCGCCAAGACGGTGCGGACGATCAAAGTGCTTGGCGGGACACACCGACGCACTGCGGGAATCGGCGATGTCGTCGTGGCCAGTATCCAAAAGGCGCTTCCGGGGGGAGCGGTCAAATCAGGGCAGGTTGTAAAGGCGGTCATTGTTCGCACGAAAAAGAAAGTGCGCCGCGATGATGGTGGTTATGTAAGTTTTGATACGAACGCAGCGGTGCTGGTCGACGCTGACAACAATCCGCGTGGAACGCGTATTTTCGGCGCGGTAGCTCGCGAGTTGCGTGACAAGAAATTCATGAAGATCGTTAGTCTGGCTGTGGAAGTGGTGTAGTCATGAAATTGCGCCGAGAAGATATGGTGGTGGTTTTGAGCGGCAACTTCCGTGGTCAGGGCCCCTCGAAGATTGTGTCGATCGACCGTAATTCCAAGCGAGCGATCGTTGAAGGGATCAACAGTGCCCTCAAACATGTGAAGCGAGGACACCCGAAAAGTCCCCAAGGTGGCCGTGTTTCGATTCCCGTTGCGATAGATGTGTCGAACCTCGCGTTGCATTGTCCCAGTTGTAATCGGGGCGTGCGGGTGAAGAGCCAGGTGGTTGATGGTGTGAAGCGACGCCTGTGTACCAACTGCCAGAAAGTCCTCTAAGTTGATGCGGTAAGTCCTCATGGCCAGATTACGAAAAGTTTACAACGAAACGCTGATTCCGAAGCTTTCCGAAAAGCTCGGGATCAAGAACCGTCATGCAGTGCCTCGATTGCAAAAAATCGTTGTTAGCATGGGTGTTGGTAAAGCAACCCAGGATCGCAAGCGGCTTGAAGAAGCTGTGTCGCACCTAGGAATGATTACAGGTCAAAAGCCGAGTATTCGAAAGTCGCGCATTGCTGTGTCTGCGTTCCGGCTTCGCGAGAACTTGGAAATTGGCTGTGCCGTCACGATGCGCGGTGATCGGATGTACGAGTTCCTCGATCGATTTATCCAGTTAGCTTTGCCGCGGGTGCGCGACTTTCGAGGGCTGAATCCGAAGTCGTTCGACGGTCACGGTAATTATTCGACAGGGTTGACAGAGCAAATGGTTTTTCCGGAAATCCCGGCGGATAAAGTGGCCTTCACGCAGGGGATGAATATCACTTTTGTGACGACCGCTCGAACAGACGATCAAGGTAGAGCGTTACTATCCGAACTGGGGATTCCGTTCAGCGGCAAATAATCAGCTTTCAGGGTCGGTGATTTATGGCAACCAAAGCACATATTGCGAAAGCAAAACGAACTCCGAAATTCAGCTCACGGCGCGAGAGTCGATGCCAGATGTGCGGTCGTCAACGTGCTGTGTATAAGAAGTTTAAGCTTTGCCGAATTTGTTTTCGCGATTTGGCGCTGGACGGCATGATTCCCGGTGTAAAAAAGGCGAGTTGGTAGGTAGGCGAATCCATTATGATGACTGATCCAATTGGTGATTTGGCGACTCGAATCCGCAACGGCCTGCAAGTTGAGGCGACGCATGTGGATGTTCCGATCTCAAAATTCAAAGTGGAAATTGCGGCTGCTCTCCAGCGTGAAGGTTTTATTTGGGATTTTGAGTCGCACGCCAACGAGGGTGCTCCCGGTGGCACTTTGCGGATCAACCTGAAGTACGGTCCGAGTGGCGAGCGGGTGGTTCGGAGCATTAAACGCGTCAGTAAGCCAGGTCGGCGGATTTATTTTGGCAGTGAGAATATGCCGAAGGTGCTTGGAGGAATGGGTATTCTCGTCCTTTCGACGAATCAAGGTGTGCTTAGCAATCGTGAAGCGAAGGAAAAAGGAATCGGGGGCGAGGCGCTGCTGGAGATTTGGTAGCAAATTCAGGGGACAGGTCTTCAGCCTGTCAAAAAATGGCAGGTTGATTAGTTGATTACCTGTCCAACAAAAAACTAGTGCGGGCGGCGAAATGTCACGAGTTGGAAAAATGCCTGTAGTTATTCCGAACGGCGTCACGGTAGATGTGACAGCGGGTCAGGT
Source organism: Planctomycetota bacterium (assembly GCA_016872645.1). Classification (GTDB taxonomy): domain Bacteria; phylum Planctomycetota; class Planctomycetia; order Planctomycetales; family Planctomycetaceae; genus SXKJ01. The sequence goes on from VGZH01000041.1 coordinate 20,825, forward strand.
CTGCGCCAGTGGTCCGAAGGGCAAACTTTCGGTGCCGTTGCATCCCGTGGTGAGTGTCGCCAAGGAAGGAACATTGCTGAATGTTTCAGTGAGTGGTACCGGTCGAAGCGAGCGAGCGCTACACGGTCTATATCGGGCGCTCCTGAACAACGCGGTCACTGGAGTGCATTCTGGTTTCGAAAAGCGGTTGGAACTCAACGGCGTCGGATATCAGGTGCAGCTGAAGGGAAAGAAGCTGGAACTGTCGGTTGGCTATTCAAAGCCTGTCATATTTGACGTGCCGTCCAATATCACAGTTTCGCTTCCGGATAATACGCACCTGGTGGTTTCCGGGGTTGATAAGCAAGCGGTCGGCCAATTCGCGGCTCAGGTACGTGCGTCGCGTGTACCCGATCCGTACAAGGCCAAAGGGGTCAAGTATGCTGGCGAGTTCATTCGCCGTAAGGCTGGTAAGGCGTTTGGCGCGGGAGCCAAGTAACTTTTGACAATTACAGGTGTGGTGTCGCATCGACGCCCGATTGCAACGAAGTGCGGATATGTCGATTACAAAATCTCTTCATCGTCGCCGACAACGTCGAACTTGGCGAGTGCGCAACCAGGTACGCCGCTCTGCGAGTGGGCGTTTGCGTCTGTCGGTGTTCCGCAGCAATAAGCACATCTCCGCGCAAGTCATCGACGATGCGTCCGGTAAGACGGTCGCAGCCGCCAGTAGTGCCGAAAAAGTTTTGCGTGGCCAGTTGAAAAATGGCGGGAATGTTTTGGCTGCGACTGTCGTTGGCAAGGCGCTTGGCGAACGTTGTGTGCAAAAGGGGATCACGAACGTCGTTTTCGATCGCGGGCAATACAAATATCATGGGCGTGTCGCAGCGTTGGCCGACGGTGCCCGTGACGCAGGTTTGGAGTTTTAGTCGAGTGAATCGCGAGGGGAACTGTGGCAGAAAAACGATCCGACAACCGGTCAGAAAATCGATCCGATAGTGTTGAACACACATTGCAGATTCGGCGTTGTGCCTGTGTGGTCAAAGGTGGGCGCCGTTTCAGCTTCGCGGGCTTAGTCGTGGTCGGAGACGGTCGCGGCACAGTTGGCTGGGGCTATGGCAAAGGGCCGGAAGTTCCGATCGCTGTTGAAAAGGCAACTCGTGCGGCCGAACGCACGCGCATTAAGGTCCAAGTCGTCCATCAAACGGTTCCACATCGAGTTGAGGGGCGTTTTGGAGCATCTCGCATCGTGTTGATTCCAGCCAGTCCTGGAACGGGCGTGATCGCCGGTGGTTCAGTTCGCTCGATTATGGATGCAGTCGGGATCACTGACGTATTGACCAAGAGTTTTGGTTCGAATTGCCCGTTGACGTTGGTGAAGGCTGTTTTCGAAGCGCTCAAGTCTTTACGCACACGGGATGAAGTGGCTCGATTGCGCGGCGTGCAGTTGTAGAAGCATCTGTTTCGGGAAGTAATTGAAATGCACATTTTCGAAGTCACTGCAGCGGCTGGCCCTCAAGGTCCCAATCGTAAGCGCATCGGTCGTGGCATCGGCAGTCACGGGAAGACCTCTGGTCGAGGGCACAAAGGCGAAAGCTCCCGATCGGGAGCGAAAGGCTATCTAGTCAAAGAAGGTGGTCAGATGCCGATGTTTCGCAAGGTCGCGAAACGTGGGTTCTCGGCTGGTGACTATTCCGCACAGAAGAAGGTCGCAATCGTAAACATTGGGGCGTTCGCAAAATTGAATGCCGGCGTTGCGATAGTAAATTTAGACACACTGATTTCAGCTGGACTCATTCCACGACGGAGTCAGATTGTGCGAGTGCTTGGTGGAGGTGAGTTGACGCGGGCATTGACGGTAGAAGCGAGTCATGTCACCCGGAGTGCGGCTCAGAAAATTGAAGCAGCTGGCGGTAAGGTGGTGCTGGGCTGATTGTTGTCCAGGTAGGCAACGCACGGAGTTCGGCGCGAGGGCTCAATGCCCTCTGAGAGAGTGATGATTCAGAAACTCGTAGCGATCCTGTCGATCCCTGATCTTCGTCGTAAGCTACTGCTGACAGTAGTGCTGCTCGCGGTGTATCGGATGGGATTTTGGGTTCCCCTGCCGATCGTCAATCAGGAACTCGTACAGCAGAACATTGAAAAACTGCAAACGGGCGGCGGAGGTCCCCTCGGCCAAATTCTGCAAACGGCGTCGTTGTTTTCAGCATCCCAAGTAGGCTACAGCACGATCTTCGGGCTAGGAATTATGCCCTATATTTCCTGCTCGATCTTCTTCCAATTACTGGCAACCGTCTATCCTCCCTTGGAACGCCTTCAGAAAGAAGGGGAGTCCGGGCGGCGGAAGATCAATGAACTTACGCGGCAAGTCACAGTGATCGTCAGTTTGTTGCAGAGTTTCTTTTGGGTGAAGGCGATGTCGGCCGGAAGCGTGACTGGCCAAGGTATGGTGCTGGGCGAGTACGACACGTTCCTCTTTCATCTTGCGACCGCCGTGATGATGACGTCGGGGACGATGTTTTTGATGTGGATTGGCGAGCAAATCGACGCCTTCGGGATCGGTAATGGCATCAGTTTGTTGATTATGGCTGGCATCATGGCTCAGATGCCGTCTGCGGTTTTTAATCTGGCGAAGCCTGTGCTTGAGCGCGGGATGTCCATTGGATCGGACAATGGGATTGATCGGATCTTACTCCTCGTCGGCTTGTTTGTGGCGATTGTCTTGGCTGTGGTGTTTGTGACGCAGGCTCAAAGGCGAATTCCGGTGCAAAGTGCGAAACACGTTCGCGGCCGAAGGATGTTTGGTGGTTCCGAGCAGTTCCTTCCGCTCAAGCTCAATCAGTCTGGAGTTATGCCGATCATCTTTGCGTCGAGCCTGTTGATGATTCCAAGTTATCTGCACCATCAATTGTTGGAACGACTCGACATTCCGTACTTCAACCAATTTGTGAGTTTGCCGGCACTTTATTATCTCAGTTACGCGGGACTGATTTTCTTCTTCTCGTATTTCTGGGCCGCAGTCACTTTCAATCCCAAAGAGATCGCTCAGAATCTGAAGGACTACGGCAGTTTCATTCCGGGATATCGCCCTGGAGATCGTACTTCGAAATACTTGGAGCAAGTCATCGTTCGGGTGACATTTGTGGGTGCGGGGTTCTTGAGCCTGTTGGCGATTCTGCCGAGCATTGTGAGTAAGGTAATCAACGTCGATCCGGTCATTGCGGGTTTCTATGGCGGCACGGGATTGTTGATTGTGGTGTCAGTGTCCATAGATTTGATCTCTCGCATCGATAGCCATCTGCTGGTGCGAAATCAGGCCGGTTTGGCTGAGGGCTAGGAAGTTTTGAGGTTGTCATGAAGGTCCGGTCGAGTATTCGGCGCATCTGCGAGGGCTGCAAGATCGTGCGGCGCCGCGGTCGCATGTACGTTGTGTGCAGTCTCGATCCACGTCACAAGCAGCGACAAGGTTAAGGGGAGCCGCGATGCCTCGTATTCAAGGTGTCGATATTCCGAACGACAAGTTCGTCTATATCTCGTTGTCGTACCTCTATGGCGTTGGCCAGAAGGTTGCGCTCCGGTTGTGCCATCAACTTGGCATTGATCCACGGATTAAGGCGTCTCAATTGACGGACGACAATATCGCCAAGATCAACGGCTTCCTCGACAAGGAAGTGATGGTTGAAGGCCAATTGCGTCGTGCAATTCAGCAAGACATTGGTCGGTTGAAAGACATCAAGAGTTATCGCGGGATGCGGCATCGCCGCAACCTGCCAGTGCGAGGGCAACGGACTCGTACAAATGCGAGAACTCGAAAGGGTGTGAAGAAGACGGTCGCCGGCAAGAAGGGCGTCAAGGACATGAAGCATTAATCCCAGTTGAGGACTTTGGATAGATTTCTGTGAAACGATCATGTACGGGTGGTGAAATTCCAACGAGCGTTGCAGAGAGGCGGAATAGTGACAGCAGGTAAAAAAAAGGTGCGGCGGCACGTCAACAAGGCGATCGCGTTCATCAAGGCGACCTTCAATAATACGATCGTGACAGTCACCGATCCCGCGGGCGATGTTTTGTGTTGGGCAACGGCCGGTACGGCTGGATTTAAGGGCAGCCGTAAGAGCACTCCGTTTGCCGCCCAACGAGCGGCGGAAATTTGTGCAGAACGTGCCGCGAAATTCGGAGTCCGTGAAATGGAAGTGCGTGTTAATGGCCCCGGATCCGGTCGTGAAAGCGCAATTACAGGTCTGCAGAGTTCTGGCATCGTAGTTCGTTCGATTGAGGATATCACTCCGTTGCCTCACAACGGTTGTCGCCCGCCGAAAAAGCGTCGCGTGTAGTAGTTCTAAAGTTTGGATGGGTTGGGCAGAGACCCGGTTGAGATTGAGAAGTGCATTAATTTGGAGGTTGGCAATGCGAATTCGTTGGCGAGGTCTGGAACTTCCGAGCAAGGTGCAATTGGTCCCGACGACGGCCACTCCGATGTATGGCATGTTTGTTGCCGAACCGTTTGAACGCGGTTTTGGAGCAACAATCGGTAACAGCCTGCGGCGGATCATGTTGACCAGTTTGGAAGGTAGTTCGATTACGAAGGTACGCATCCAAGGGGTGCAGCATGAGTTTATGACAGTTCCCGGAGTGGTTGAAGATGTCACCGACATTTGCCTGAACATCAAATCGGTCGTCGTAAAAAACCACAGTTCAACGCAGAAGACGTTGCGAATCGAGCGGCATCAACGCGGTGTCGTTACTGCCGGTGACATTATTTGCAGCGACCAGGTTGAAGTGCTCAACAAGAATTTGATCATTGCCACGATGACTGACGATGTGCCGTTCAACATGGAACTGACCGTTGAGAATGGCCGCAGCTACATTCCAGCATCCGAGTATCATGCTTCGCATGACGAGGAACCGGGGCTTCTGTTGCTCGATGCGATTTTCTCGCCCGTCGTTCGCGTGCGGTACAAGATCGAAGATTGCCGAGTTGGTCAGCGAACGAATTATGACAAGCTGAACTTAGAGGTCTGGACAAACGGGACGATTACCCCGGAAATGGCTGTTGTGGAGGCAGCGAAAATTCTTCGCAAGCACCTTACTCCGTTCGTTTCGTTTCGTGAGGCCGGTGCTGAAATCAGTCCCGAAGGAGGACTGCGCGGGATGTTGGATTCGACCGGGTACTCACCAGTCGACTTGGAGTTGGAGGAGAAGCTCAATCAAAGTTTGGCGGAGTTGAACTTGTCGGTGCGTGCGACGAACTGCTTGGAGTCGGAAGGGATCAACACAATTCGCGACTTGGTCACTCGCAGTGAGGATCAGTTGTTGCAAGTGCGGAACTTCGGCGAGACCACGCTGGTTGAGGTTCGAGAGCGTCTGAGTGTGATTGGTCTCCGATTGGGAATGAAAGTGTCCCGATCGCTTGCCGCGAGGTAGCGATCGGTAGGAACAAGCCGGATGAGGAAAGACGTTCGGCATATTGGGACGAAGAAAGATTTGGGTGATCGATCATGCGGCACAGACTTCGAGGCCGACATCTAGGACGGAACAGTTCGCATCGTCATGCCTTAATGCGCAATATGGCTCGTTGCTTGATCCTGACGTGTGACCAAGAAGCGACGGGCGCGGCTAAGGCGAATGGCCGGATTCGCACGACATTGGCGAAGGCGAAGGAAGTTCGTCCGTTTATCGAGAAACTGATTACGACGGCCGTGAAGGCCAAGAAGTGTCTGGACGGCGCCAACCAAATCGCTTGCCGCCATGCTCGTGGCAGCGACGAATACAAAACTTGGCGAACGACCGAGGCTGGTCAGGCTTGGCTGAAGGCCCAAAGCAAGTACATCCACCATCGTCGTCGGTTGTTTGATGTGCTGAGAAGCAATGACGTGGTTCTTTTATTGCTTGAAAAACTTGCGCCGCGATTTGAGGATCGACCGGGTGGATACACTCGCGTGGTTCACATCGCGAAGCGTCGATTAGGTGATGCAGCCCAGTTGGCATTCTTGGAATTTGTCGGTGAGCCGACTCGACTAACGGTCGAGAGCAAGTCGTAACTCGACGGAAAAATCGATCTCAAGCCCGGTGGCCGTGAAGCCATCGGGCTTTTTCGTTGGTGGCGACAGCGATACGCTGCGCCGGAAACCAGTCTTCATGTGAGGTCGCTCGTGTCCGTGTCCGTCGGAAAAGTCTATTTGGTGGGGGCAGGGCCGGGAGATCCGGGACTGCTAACGCTGCGCGGATTGGAATGTCTACGGCGCGCGGATGTTGTCTTGTACGACGGCCTGGTGAATCCGATTTTGCTCCGGCACTCAAAAGCGAAGGCTGAGCGAACGTGTCGCGTATCGGCGGGGGACGAGCGGCATCTGGATCAGGATGAGATCAATCAGCGGCTTGTGGCGGCTGCGATGCTGGGAAAGATCGTTGTTCGTCTGAAGGGTGGCGATCCATTCGTGTTTGGACGAGGCAGCGAGGAAGCGGCCGCGTTGGCAAGGGCAGGGATTCCTTTCGAGGTCGTGCCAGGTGTGACGGCGGCCGTTGCTGCGGGGGAGTACGCCGGGTTTTCAGTGACTCATCGCGATCACGCTTCGGCGGTCGCTTTCATTACGGGTCACGAGGATCCGACGAAGGACTCGCCGAGTTTGGATTACAAGGTGCTGGCGGCGTTTCCGGGGACGCTAGTTTTTTACATGGGCTGGCACCGCCTCAAGGCGATTGCCGATTCACTGATCACGGCTGGAAAGAGCGTTTGCACGCCGGTGGCTGTCATCAGTCACGCGAGTTGGCCGTCGCAGCAGACGGTGGTGGCGTCATTGGAGACGATTGCCGACCAAGTGGCCTCGGCAGGACTGCGCCCACCGTCACTGATCGTTGTGGGAGAGTGCGTGCAACAGCGAGAACAGCTCGCGTGGTTTGAGAAACGTCCGTTGTTCGGCCGTCGAATTGGTGTGTCCCGTGCCGATGAGCAGGCCGATTCACAGATCGAGCGCATCTTCGAGTTGGGTGCCGAACCGGTCCTCATGCCGACGTTGGAAATCGATCCGCCAGAATCTTGGGGCGCAATCGATGACGTGTTGCGACGCATCGGTGAGTTCGATTGGATTGTCTTCACGAGTGCGAACGGCGTGCGGGCGTTGTTGGGGCGGATGTGGGAACTCGGCGGTGATGCTCGGAAGCTGGCGAAGGCGAAACTGGCCGCGATTGGTCCGTCGACGGCGGCCGCGTTGACTGAGTTTCAATTGCGAGTGGATGTCGTGCCGGAGTCGTATCGGGCAGAGCATCTCGCTGTTGCATTGTGCCCACAGGTGAGTGGCCAGCGGGTCTTGTGGGCTCGAGCCAATCGGGTGCGAGAGGTCTTGCGGACGGAGTTGACGGCGGCAGGAGCACGACTGGAAGAAATCGTCGTCTATCAACATCGGGATGTGGCGGTTTGGCCGGACGACGTAAATCAGCGGCTTATCGCGGGAAAACTGGATTGGATCGGCGTCAGCAGTCCGGCGATCGCACGCAACGTCGCGCGATTGATTCCCGAAGCGGCGCGATCGCAGCTTGGGGAACACATTCGGATTGCCACGATCAGTCCCGTGACGTCGGCTGCGTGTCAGGAGGCTGGGTTGCCGATTTCGGCAGAGGCGACTGAACACACGTGGGAAGGAATTTTGTCGGCCATTCAGCGAGTCGAGCAGGGTGAGACTCAGCGCCGTGCCGGATCGGATGGAGCCTGACGTCGCGAAGCTCGAATCTCGGCGGGCATGGGGCGTGTGGCGTTCAGTGTGCGATCGGTGAAGTTCTCGACGTTTTGGATCAGTGTCTCGTCCAGAAACTGCACGAGCGTCCGTTGGCCGAAGCCGTATAGATTCCAGAAACCCTTTTGTGTGGCATCGACAGAGCCGTGCAGCAGTCGCGAGCCAGGCAACCCCGGTTGTTCAGTGACATCGGCGACTTTGCGTTCGATATCCAGGCTGCGATGTTGGACGTAGTCAACAGCCGAGTCGATGCGGCGGATGTTCGTTTGCGACGTCGGTTGGTAATCCCAAAATGTCGCGTTCGTCAGGTCGATAACGTTGGCACTCTCGGAAACCCATGCGCTGCGGTGGTGTCTCAACAGCAAGTCGACTCGATCGGTCGCGGTCATGAATGGTTTGCGGCCACGAGTCAGCGGCGAGATCACATCGTCCATGATGCGAAAGACGCTCAGTTCGGTGAGCAGCGCCGCGTTGTAGGCAAGATTGTTGAGGTCGTAGGGGCTGGCGGGATGGTTGATCGTCAGCGGTTGATCGGGGTACTTGGCGACCGGCTCGTAGCTGACTGGTTGCCACGCCTTCAGGTCGACCGAGTCCCAGAAGACGGCGCGCATGATTTGGCCGGAAGTCAAAGTGATGTCGCCGTTCGTGCCGAGCTGCGCGATCTTCGAGGCGAGCCCGGTCTCATCGGTCGTCGATGCGGTTTGCATCGGCAGCGGCACTTGTTGGATGTGCTTTGAGAACATCGGCGTCGGCAAGTGCGGCGTTGTAGGTTGATAGATCGCACGGATCGGCTGGCCGTCGAAGTGCTCCATGCGAGTCCCACTTCCAACCATGTCGAGCAGTGTCGGCGTGAGGTCTACCAAACGGCAGGGGGAGTCGATGCGGGCACCTCGGCGAATGTTCGGGCCGGCAACGAACATGCAGGCCCGCATCGCATCGGCCAACGGGTAGCCGTGCATCGTGCCGGGTGAGCTGTCGTTACCGAAATACCAACCGGGTCGTGCGGTGATGACCAAATCGGGAGCGGCATCCGACTCTTGCGGAGTGATGTTGCTCTGCCAAAGCATGTGCCGCGAGAGGGTGACCACCGAGTCTGGGTATTGCGTCGGAGTCTGCGCTTCGAGCCACTCCCGTTCGTTGTGCCACTCGCTGAGGAAGCTACCGTCGACCGCCTGCGTCAGGCCGAGCGGGTCGCGCAGCGGGTGGTCGACCACGTTGAAGGTGACTTGCCCATCAGCAGCTGGTTGCACGTCGGTCACAACGGAGTATCGCAGTTCCCAGCGAATCGCCTCGGCGGAGTTGTTCTCGAGTGGCCGCCGTTCGATGACAGCCGAACCGCGATCGGCGGTCGTCACCAGCACGGAGTTCTCGGCAAGTTTCATCAGCACAAGATCGATGGCTCTTTGGCGATTCGTGGACTCGGCAAACAAACGTGCCGGCTCATTGCGGCCTCGCTCTTGTTGTTGGCCGTTGGGATTGTTGAATTCCGCGTTAGCGAGGAACTCGACCAGGTTGACCGGGGGTAGATGTTCGGCAAGTCGATAGGCCAACAAGTCGGCAGGGCGATTCGGGCCGGACCAGTCGCCGCTGCGGTAATGCCCCTTTGGAAAATAAATGCGGGCTGCTCCATCCGAGTCGCCGTCGAAGAAGACGAATTCGCGGCTGCCATCTCCATCGTGGTGAGCTCGTTCGCGATGTTGACGCACCGTGACACCCAGTCCGCCGCCGGTCCAGTGTCCGTCGGCGTCGAGTTCGCGCGGGCGATAGAACAGTTCGTGTGCCACATCAAACAGCGAGAGATGCCCGGTTCGCCCGCCGTGGTGCCCGTGGTCGCTGACGAGGCAGAAGTAGGTCGAACGCAGGCGATCCTGAGCTTTGAACTCGGCAACGACCTGCCCGATGAGCTGATCCGCGCGAGCGATGGTCCGCCGCGTCGCACCGAATTGGCCTCGGCATTCTTTGTGGCTGACCGAGTCGGTTTCCGGAAGCCAGACGATCATCACCGGTTGCTCGCGCGGCATGAGTTGTCGCACGGCGTAGTTGGCGTTTGCGTCGTCGATATACTTCCAAGCGTCGTTGGCCTGAAGGTGCGGCACGGTTCGGGCAAGGCTGCGGCTCCAGAGCGGCGGCGGGGTTTCGGTCATGACCGGCAACACGCCGGTCGCCCAGTCTCGGCCTTCGCTGCGCAACAGTTCGTACAACGGTTTGATGTCACTGGTCAGCGAGTGCTTCCACTGGTGACCTTCCTTGTGGCCGTAGATCAACTTTCGCGCGGTCGATTGGCCGTCCACCAGTGCTCGATCCAGCCCTTGCGGTGACAACAATCGTGCACTGCGGCTGGGACCAAGCGGATCGAGATACGATTGTGAGACAAGTCCTTGCCGACAGAAACGCACTTGTCCTTTCAAGCCATGTCGGTCTGAGAAGCAGCCGGTCCACATCGTTCCGTTCGAGGTAATCGTGTCCGACGGAAATGCGGTAAAGCAGTTCGACATCCAGCAGCCGTTATCGAGAAACAGCGACTTGATGTTCGGCAGATGCCCCATCGTCGCCATCTCGCGCACGACGTCGGGTCGCAGTCCATCAATGTAAAACACGACCGCTTGGCAGTTCGACATCGGCGATCCGCTGTTGTCAGTCGCGGGGATGACTTCTTCGTAGGCCATCGGCTGCACGAGTTTTGGCTTTGTGATCTGTGCGTGAAAAGCCCCTTCGCTGTCACTGGGGTCGAAGTCGTTGACGGCGAGTTGCAGGCGGCCAGTCGTGGACGCGGGCCAACTCTTGGCCTTGCCGACGAAGAATGGCTTGCCCTCATCACCAATTCGACCGATCAGGCAGAAGCAGGGAGCCGGGCCATGACTCCCACTGGGTAGCGGAAAGTTCTGATCTTGGATGCCGTCGTGAACGAGAAATGTCCCTTCTGGATTGACGGTCGCCTCGAACTTCTGCCCCCAGCGATCCGACTGCCGCACGACAACACGGCCGCTGGCCGAGATGGAAATCGGCTCCCCTTCCGTGACCTCAACACCAGTGTCGGTCCAGCCCACAGTGCCAAACACGGAGACCGTGTTTCCGTCGGCATCTTGCTGTTTCCGAGCAAATGAATGTCCCGTCGTGGATGAGGTGTGCGAGCAACCCGCGTACGGCAGCAACACCGCTAGGCAGACGCTCAGTGCCAGCCAGCGCTTACGGCCGCGCGGCGCAAGAAAAAAGTTCGACGAACATCGACTCACGTGCGGCATCCTTGCCGTTTAGATAGCGACCCCTGTCGCGGAATTTGACTCATACGGCATCGTCGAACCGGGCTCGATCAATTGATTCGATCGTCACAATCATCGATGTCGGACGGAAACCGAGCCGCGACCTTGCGGGCTGCGAAATATCGGCAGGCGAATCAGGGAGAAGGAGATTTTTCCCGATCAGATTCGTCCACGCGACCGCTAGGGTTTGCCAAAACATGTCTCGATTTCTCGACGCAGACGGACGCGAGACGCATCCGCCACTTGCCGTTACGATCCCTGCTCGATCCTGCGGAAAAAGTTGCCGAAACAGACCATTATTCGGGAGAACAGCGGTGGCAGCGACTCGAAAAGTCATCATCACATGCGCGGTCACAGGAGCGATTCACACGCCGACGATGTCGCCGTATTTGCCGATCACTCCCGAACAAATCGCGACCAGTGCCGTCGAGGCCGCCGAAGCCGGCGCGGCGATTCTGCATCTGCACGCTCGCGACCCGCAGACCGGTTGCCCGACGCCAAGCGCTGAAGTCTTTCTGGAATTCCTGCCGCAGATCAAATCGCGGACTGATGCGATCATCAACATCACGACCGGCGGCGGACACAACATGACTGTTGATCAACGGCTCGCCGCGCCGCTCCGGCTGCAACCGGAGATGTGCTCGTGCAACATGGGCTCGATGAACTTCGGACTGTTTCCGGCCATCGAGAAGTTCTCGAACTGGCAGCACCCTTGGGAGACGCAGTACCTCGAACGAACGCGCGACTTCATCTTCAAGAACACATTCGCCGACATCGAAACGATTCTCGAAAAGCTCGGTCGCGGTTGTGGGACGCGGTTCGAGTTTGAATGCTACGACATCGGCCACCTCTACAACCTGGCTCACTTTGTCGATCGAGGTTTGGCGAAGCCGCCATTCTTCGTACAGTCGATCTTCGGCATCCTGGGAGGGATTGGCTGCGATGTCGAAAACCTGCTGCACATGCGGCGGATCGCCGACAAGCTCTTTGGTCGCGATTACGTCTGGTCGATTCTCGCGGCCGGGCGGCATCAAACGAACTTCGTCACGACCGGCGCGATTATGGGTGGCAACGTGCGCGTTGGTCTCGAAGACAACCTTTACCTCGGCAAAGGAGAACTCGCGAAATCGAACGCCGATCAGGTCCGCAAGATCCGTGGCATCCTGGCTGAGCTTTCATTGGAGATCGCAACACCGAACGAAGTGCGGCAGATCTTGGCGCTCAAAGGAGCCCGCCAAGTCGCGTTCTAAAATAAAGCCGGTTTGCCGAGGCTGCGACGGACGATGACCCATTGTCCGCAGTGCATCAGCCAGTGACTCCCCTGCAGCGCGAAGATCGCACCGACCGTGGGGGCGTAGTCCAAGCCGGTTGGCTTATCGAGATCAGCGTCGCTGACTTTGCTCAACGCGGCGAGCGTCGCGGTCCGTTGCTGTTTGGCGACCCGCAGCAGTTCGTCTTTCGTCGCGAACTTCGCGGGATCATCCGAAGTTGCCGCCTCTTTGGTGTACTTGTCCGCAAATCCGGCTGGCAGCGCGGGCGTCGTCCCGGGAGCCACTTTCTCAATCATCTGATTTTCGGCAGTCACAAGATGTCCGATCTGCCAGTTGATGTGATTGCATCCGGGATGCGGCCGCCGCATCAAATCCTGGTCGGTCAAATCGGCGACGTAACCCATCGCGACAAAATCGGCGGTGTCGATCGAAACCTTAATCGCTGCGCGGCTATCCATGATTGTCTCCTCAAATGGTTGGACAGAATGCGGCGGGATTTTAGCAGCGACGGCCAATCGTTCAGAGGAACCGAGACGGACAAGTTGGGTGTGCTGAATTTTAAAGTCGAAGAGCATGTCATTCGCAGCGTCAGTGACGTAGGTCGCATCAGCTTGGGAGACTTTGGTGTCTCGTGAAGTGTTCACCCTCGCTGACGCTTCGAGTTACAACGTTCTCGACAAGTCGGTTGTAAGACGTGTCGGCCACGATTCTGTGCAACCGTTTCTTGCTGGGCGTTTCGGCAGCACTGTGCAAGTTGCTTCCAAGCGAGCGTTGCACATCTCCCAACGGGTCGTCATCGGCGGAGTCGGAACGCCGTTGTTTAACGAGCAGCAGGGGACGATCGAATTCTGGGTTCTCAAGCAAAGGGACCAACGTCTGACTCCAATCAAGCTCCCCAGCCTGTGCAAGAACCGCGTACTTACGATCGCGCTTCCAAACAACCTGAAGTTGGACGATTGGCCCCAAATTGCTCTGATCTGGGGGCCGCACCGCGGCGATGCAGAGAGGACGATCACCGATACCTACATTGATGGTCGCAATTCGGCCTTCTACCGCAGCGAGAATTGGGACGGTTGCAGCATTGATTGCCTCTCGTCGGGGCCAAAGACTGCCAAGCGTCTGATGAAGTTTGTCAGCCGAGCCGTTGCCGTGACCGCCTTCGCCGTCGACGAAGTGCGTGTTTCCAGCATCGCTCGCTATGCCGATTAGAACGTGATTTTTGGGCCGCAGCAGACGTTTAATCCCGTCCGTTTCAATCCATCGACCGAATCGTTTCAGCCTGATCCTCAAACGCTGTGGTTGATGCACTTCGATGAGGATTTCAAAGCCAGCGTGCCTGCGGTGTCGCCGGAGGCGAGACTGGCCGAGTAGCGGAGTTCTCCGGAGCACTCGCCCTCGCTGTCGCTTCAGGTTAGTTTGGATGCTTATGTTTACCGGACCTGAAATCGAAGCGGTCTTCGCCGAATTGGGGATCACGCACGTCGTGTGGATTCCCGATACGGCGATTGGTCCTTGGGAAGCCTCGCTGGCCGGCTCGTCGCGGCTGCGTCTGATTCGCGTTTGCCGGGAAGGTGAGGCGTGGCCGTTGGCGGCTGGGTTGCATCTGGGAGGTCAGATTCCGCTGGTGGTGATGCAGACGACCGGTTTGTTTGAATCGGGGGACGCGTTGCGGAATGTGTTGTTCGACATGAAGCTGCCGATCTACTCGCTGATCGGTGTTCGGAATTGGCTGGCGCCACAATCGCGAGACTCGGCCAAAACGTTTGCCGAGCCGATCCTCAATGCCTGGGGACTGGACCGGCAATGGATCGTCGAGCCGGCGGACAAGCCAAAGCTCGCCGAGCATTTTTGCCGCTGCCGTTTGGCCGGTGTTCCTGGCATCACGTTGCTGGCAGAGGGAGCACCGTGATGCCGACGCGGAATGACCGATCCTCAGGCATGTCTGTCGTCGAGGCTCTGCGAGTCGTCGCCGATCTGTGCTGTGGACAGCAGATTGTCGTGACGAATCAAGGCTCAGCCCGCATCTGGCCGAAGCTGCGTCGTCGTCCGCTCGATGTTCATTACAACCCGTCGACGATGAGCGGTGCGATCCCGCTGGCACTCGGCCTGGCGTTGGCTCAGCGACATCGCGAAGTGCTGGCGATTTCCGGCGATGGTTCATTGCTGATGAGTTTGGGATCGCTGGTGACGGTTGTCGGCAGCGGTGCGACCAATCTGACGATCGTGCTGCTCGACAACGGACTCTACGAAGTCACCGGCGGACAAGAGACTCCCGCCGCGCGTATGGCTATCGATTACGCCGGCATCGCGCGTGCCGCCGGATTTCCAACGTCGCTGGAATTCCGCGATCTCTCGGATTGGCGGGCACGCGCGGCGGATGTTCTCACCTTGCCCGGCCCGCGTTTCATTCGCCTGGTCGTGAGTGCGGCACCGGCCGAATATCTGACTGGCAGCACGCCGCCGCTGCCCGAGCAATTGGCCGGGTTAAAAACGTCGCTAGAAATCGCGTAGCTGAAGTCGCCAGCCTTCAGATGGAATTCAGGAACTGAACTCTGGCGAGTTCAGCTGCAGTGGATGGACACAATGAATGCACTCGAACGAATTCGCGTCGGTTTCATCGGTGCCGGTGGCATTTGTGAGCAACGTCATCTGCCGAGCCTCGCGAAGATGCCGGGGGTTGAGCTGGTCGCGGTCTGCAATCGCTCGCCGGAGAGCAGTCGTCGCGTGCAGGAAAAATGGGAGTTCACTCGCACCGCCGACGATTGGCAGCAGATCGTCGAGGCCAGCGACATCGACGCGGTCTTCATCGGCACTTGGCCCTACCGGCACTGCGAGCTATCGCAAGCAACGCTGGCGGCAGAGAAGCATGTCTTTTGTCAGGCGCGAATGTGCATGGACGATACCGAGGCGCTCGAAATGGTGGCCGCCTCGAACGCTCATCCGCAGCAAGTGGCGATGGTGTGCCCCTCGCCGTTTCGGGTTCGTTGGGAGCGCACAGTTCGCGAACTGCTTGCCTCGGAGCGTTTTGGACGGTTGTTGTCGGTGACGGTGATCTCGGCCAACGGAGCGAATCGCAATCCGGTCGAAATCAGTTGGCGTGAGCGGCGCGATCTGTCGGGACTCAACATCCTGCAAGTCGGCATTTACGCCGAGACGTTGAACGCATGGTGTGGCGACTACTCGTCGTTGACGGCGACGACATCGGTCTCGCTCAACAAACGGGACGCTCTTGGTCGGACGATCGAAATCGACGTTCCGCAAACGGTGTCGATTACCGGCACGCTCAGTGGCGGAGTTCCCTGCGCCGAGTTTCATACGGGGCTCGCCGCCGGATTCGAACGAGCCGAGATTCTGCTGTGCGGTTCTGCCGCCACTTGCCGAGTCGATCTGCAGACGCAACAAGTCGAACTGCACTCGGCCAACTCGTCCACTGGCGAAGTGATCGACGCAGTTGGCGACGACTGGCAGGTCGAATCCGAGTTCCTCGCCGCCGTCCGAGCCGCTCGCCGCGGCCAGTCTTGGCAGGTAAGTCCAAGTTTTACCGAAGCCGCCCGGTACATGCGGAAGATGCAGGCGATTCACGATTCCGCTCGCGATGCACGGCAGGTCAATCTTTCGACATGGAGTTCACGATGCCTCGAATCCTGATCGCGGAATGCAAACAAGAAGTTTCATCGTTCAATCCAGTGCCCAGCCGTTTCGAGGACTTTCGCGTCGTGCGCGGAGCTGCGTTGCTCGATCATCATCGAGGCGGCGGCGAGGAGGTCGGTGGAGCGCTGAGCGTCTTCGACGCAGACCAACGCGTCCAACTTGTGCCTGCGTGCGGGGCAAGTTCCAACACTTCCGGAGGAGTTTTGTCGGCCGCTAGTTTTGAGCGGCTCAGCCGGGATTTTCTCGGCGGCCTGTCCGATGTCGGCCCGGTGGATGCCGCCTTCTTTTCGCTGCACGGAGCGATGCAGGCGGAGAACGAGGACGACCCGGAAGGATTTCTGTTGCGGGAAGCTCGACGGTTGCTCGGTGAGCAGATTCCTTTCGTGGTGTCGCTCGATCTGCATGGCATCCTGACCGACCGGATGCTGGAACACAGCGACGCAGTTGTGGCGTATCACACTTATCCGCACGTCGATTTTTTTCAGACCGGCGTGCGAGCCGCCTCGCTGCTGTTGAAGATTCTGACGCGCGGCGTTCGGCCGGTAACGGCGCGTGTGAAGATTCCCGCGCTCGTGCGCGGCGACGAACTGATCACAGAAACCGGCTCGATTCGCGAGTGCATCCAGTTGGCTCAGCAGATCGAGGCGAGTGACGCGGGACTTTCGGCGGGAGTCATGTGGGGCAATCCGTTCACAGATGTCCCCGAACTTCGGACAAACAGCTTCGTCGTGATGGATGGGGACGAGTCGGCGGCTCGGACGCAGGCGATCGAACTCGCCAATCGCTTCTGGCGGCATCACGAAAAGATGCAGGTGCCGTTGACGAGTCTCGCCAACGCGGTCCGTTTGGCCGGTGAGGTCCGATCAGGAACCCTCGTGATGATGGACGCCGCCGACGCGACCAGTTCTGGCGCGTCGGGGGACAGTAACGCGATCGTGCGTGAGTTGCGGCAGCAGAACTATCGCGGCCGAGTGCTTGCTCCGGTCGTCGATCCGTCGGCGGTACGTCAGGCGTTTGCAGCCGGAATCGGCGCGACGATTCGGACAACTGTCGGGGGAGCGTTTGATTCGGCGCGGTTTCAGCCGTTGCCGATTGAGGCTCAGGTGCGACTGCTGTCCGACGGCATATTCCGAAGCGAGTCGTTCGGCTGGCCGTGGGACGCTGGCCCGACGGCTGTGTTGCAAGCGGACAACGTGACGCTGGTCGTCGGTACGCGGCCAGTCAGTCTGTTCGATCGCTCGTGGTTCTACGCAAACGGCCAAGACCCTCGGCGTTTCGACGTCGTGGTCGTGAAATCGCCCCACTGCGAGCCGCACATGTTCGCGAACTGGTGCGCGAAGCTGATCAACGTCGACGCACCAGGATCAACCAGCGCGAACCTGCGAAGCCTAGGCCACACGCGATGTGCTCGGCCAATCTTCCCGCTGGATGGTGCGGTTGATTTTCATTCCGTAGCACAGGTGTTTCGCAGGTGACACGTGAATTCGCAGCATCGGACTGTTCTGACGCTGACTTCACTCCTCAAAGCTCACTGGCATGGAACTGCTGCCGATGCCGGCTGCCTGGGTGTTGACTTCGGTTTCAGGCTGCCGATGACAGGACCGATTTCCGATCTCCTTGAAATTATTCGACGCCACCATTGTCCAAACCGAACAGGGTCAAAGCTTTCGGCAGATCGCTGTTGCCGGTAACAGCGATGAGTCCATCAGGAGCGATTCCACCAGGTCGCGAGAATCTTAAAACAGAGCGGTCACTGGTTTGCCAAGGCTGATCGGGTACGGGCGATTGAGCTGGTCGTAGATGGTGGATTCCGGAGCGAAGCCGAAGGCGTGATGAATCGTGGCCATGAAGTCATCGGGAGTGACTGGCAGGTCCTTGACGTAGGCTCCGACGCGGTCGCTTGCGCCGTAAGCTTGACCACCGCGAATGCCACCACCCGCCAGAAGCTGGGTATAGCACGGTGCCCAATGATCTCGTCCGGCGGTGGCGTTGATGCGCGGTGTGCGGCCGAATTCACCCGCGACACACACCAGCGTTTCGTCCAGCATTCCGCGCTGCTGCAGGTCTTCGAGCAAGGCTGAGAACGACCGATCGAACGACGGACAGCAATACTGATGCTTGAGCATTGCCTCCCCCTTGAGTTGGCCGTCGATGCCGCAGACGTCGTCGGGGGTTCCGTGGTTGTCCCACAGATTGAATTGGCAACCCTTCTCATCAAAGAAGGTCCAGAAAACATTAACCACTCGAACACCCGATTCGACCAGCCGCCTTGCCAGCAGAAAACTCTGACCGTATTCGTTGCGTCCGTAACGGTCTCGTAGAGTGGCTGGTTCGTGGCTGAGATCGAAGGCTCGGTTCGCATTGCTGGAACTCATCAAGTTAAACGCCTTGTCGTAGTGTCCGGAGAGCAACGTCTCGGCGGAGGCTGGCTGAATCGCGGCCGCCGAACCGCTCACTTTGCCGAGCATTCGACGGCGAGCTTCGAATCGAGCCTGGTTGATTCCCTCGTGATACCGAATGGCATCGAGCTTCACCTCGCGATCCGAGAGCGAACCTTTCTTTTCCTTGTCGAGCATCAGCGGATCAAAGGCCGCACCGAGAAATCCAGCCGACTGTCCCTTGTACGGCGGTCCGCCGGTCGTGAATGGTCTCGGCAAGATCACCCAGGGAGGGAGTTCGCCGCAGTCCCCTCGCAGGCGATGCAGGATCGCACCCAGCGCGGGATGATCGTGCCGCGACACATGCACCGCACCCGGCTGAGCCGGCAATTGTCCGAGCAACGACCGCGCAATGGCCGTGTCGTGCCCATTGTCGTCATGCGTCATGGACCGAATGACCGCCAGCTTGTCCGCATGTCGCGCGACTTGTGGAATCAGCTCGCCAAACCGGATTCCTGGGACGTTGGTGTCGATCCCCTGGAAAACGCTGCGAATGCCGTCCGGTGCATCCGGTTTCAAGTCCCACAAATCATTCTGCGACGGTCCACCGCACAGAAAGATGAAAATGCAATGCTTGGCAGTTGCCGTCGCCGACAACTCGGTTTCCGCGGGCAAATCGCTGGGCAACGACAAACCGAACAATCCCAGGGAGCTGAGTCGCAACAACTCGCGACGGCTCACACAACGGTCGCTTCGATGAGCGGTGACCAGTGAAATCATTTGACAACCCTCGGTCAAAAAATCAATTGTTCGTCAAATCAATTCTCGGATTGGCAACCCCTCATCCAGCAGGTGCTGCGGGCGACCTTGAGGATCGGTCAGCGCGGTGCGATGCGGGTCGATGCCGAGGTTGTGGTAGATCGTGGCGAAGACTTCTTTGTAATGGACCGGCCGAGCAATCGCAGTGCTGGCGGTGCGGTCGGTTTCGCCGAGTGCGATTCCGCCGCGCAGGCCGCCGCCAGCGAGGATCGCCGGGCCGACTTGTGGCCAGTGATGCCGTCCGCCGCTCTTAGGATCGACACGCGGTGTGCGGCCGAATTCGCCCCAAGCCACGATCGTGACGTCGTTCAATTGACCACGCTCTTGAAGATCGGTGATGAGTGCCGACAAGCCGTGATCGACGATCGGCAGCACGTGTCGCATGCGCGGAAAATTATCAGAGTGAGTGTCAAAGTCGCTGATCGACAGGCTGACGCAGCGGACTCCGGCGTCGATCAGCCGCCTCGCGAGCAGAAACTTTTGTGTGGCTGGGGCCGCGTCGGACGTGTAATTTGGCACGCCAGACGTTGATCGCAACGTGTACCGTTCCACGACTCGCGGGTCTTCTTTGGAAAAATCGAGCGCGTCGGCGAAGCGGCCAGACGTCAGGATACCGACCGCTTGCTGCGTGAAACGATCCATCGCGGTCATCATGCCGGCAGCATCGACTTCGCGGCGGAACGAATCGAACTGAGCCAACAGGTTCGTCCGGTCACTGAGTCGATCGACGTCGATCGCACCGTCGAGCTTCAGGCTGATTGAGTGATTCGCACCTAAGCGAGCCAGTTCGTTCTTCATGCCCGGTTCGAGTTCCCGCGCGAACATCTGCGAGATGTCCGGCCGGAACGGTTGATAGGCCGGTCCAAGAAATCCCGGGCGAGCACTGTTCCGCACCAACGCGCGCCCTTGCATCAGATCCACGAACGAAGGAGCCGCATCGCTGGTCGAGCCATGCAGCTTTGAGATCACCGAACCCAAAGCCGGGCGGCCACCAAGCGATTGCAATTCCTTGGCGACGAATCCGGACTGGCATTGAAACGCATCGTGAGCACCCGCCGATCCGACCAAGGACCGCACGAAGGCGACTCGATCTGCGATGCTTGCCAGCTTTGGCAGCAGTTCACAAATCTGGAGACCTGAAATGGCCGTCGCGATCGGCTGAAAGTCGCCCCGAATCTCGACTGGAGCCTGCGGTTTGAGGTCAATCATGTCGAGTTGCGGCGGACCACCGTCAAGATGGATGAACACAACTCCCTTCGACGAATGCCGCGATCCCAATATTTCTTCCGCCCGCAACCAATGCGCCAGCGACACCACCGCTCCACCAAACGCCCCGGCTTGCAAAAAAACACGCCGGTTTAGCCCGCTGTCCGAAGCCTGTTTTGATCGTGATTCAAATTCCATGAACGTTTCCCCGCCAAATCAACATCGGCTAAATCGATGTATACTCTAACGTCGATTCCCAGTTCTTCACTCAGGAAATGTGCCGCTTACGTCGCCGTGGAAAACTTTTCAGCGTGCCGGCACGAGGCGTGATCCCGCATACGCCGCAGGCAACATCACGGGAAGGCTCACGATCCAAAACCAAAGGGGGGGCGGAAGCATGAGATTGTTCGCGATGCCAGCCAGCGTCAGTAATCCGCCGAGGACAACGCCGTGTCGAATCGTCGCCCGGGCGGCCAGCCGCGCCGCGACCCAGCCGCCAGCGACGCTGCCGAGAATCCAACCGATTAGCACGACGAAGAATGCCCCAACAGGCGCAGTTGCGAGCAGGGTGCGAATCGTTTCGCGGTCGGTGACGCCTTCCGCGGACTTCGCCAGGTCAGGATAAAAAACACGGCCGTTGATGGTTTCGATCACCATCATGACGACGCTCGCGGCAACGAATCCGACAAAGACGGCGGCAATACTCCTAAGAGCGGATCGCATCAAACCTCCTCGTGTTGGCATGGCAGACGAATGGCACGTCCTGACCTACGGGAAGTGCCCGGCGAAGTGCCAGCATAGCCTGAATCAACAACCGAGTCACATTCGGAATGGCTTGCCGCAAGCCCTTGCCGATGGTCAGGGGGGCTTACTCGGCCATTAGACTTGCCACAGGATGTGCTCGAAGTCGGGTGGAGGGACGGTCAGTTCGAGCGTCATCTCTCGCGGGGCGCGGTCGCAGCTTTGCCCCAGCGCAAACAACTCGACGAAAAACTTGAGCACGCTGCCAGGCTGAACGTCGAGCACGGATAACAAAATGCCGAGTTCGAAGACTTGGCCGATCGCGGCTTCACCCGCGGACGATCCAGCGTCATTTAACCTGACGGACAGCGTGGCTTGACCGAAGCCAGTGACAGTGAGTTCCAATCCTTCCGGTTCAACGAATCGAATTCGCAATTCATCAATTCCGGAGCGTTCAAAGTCTTCGCCTGCGCGGCGGGCTGTTTCGACTCGCAACAGCAGGCGAGTTTGATCGAAGCCCATGTGAATGCGCCGAATGACGCCGTCGGTCACTTGAGCCATCGTGCCGCGCTGACTGCCGGAATTGTAAATGCCAGCGCTGATCCACTCAAAAAACGTGGCGCGACCATCAACTCTTACGGGCAGAAACCCGGTCGGCAGTGTGTGCAGTCGGCGATGTCCGTTGCGTTTGATCGGCACATTTAGATTTGCGGGTGCTGGCTCGCCCAGCAAGGAATAAATGTTCTGCAAGTGCGTTCGAAAGAGACGGTCAAAGAGCGTGTCCTGAGCCGAACCAAATTCTGGGCCGTACCACCAGAACCAATCGCTCCCTTCGGCGATGAAGAGTTCTTGCCAGGCTTGTTTGAGCTTTTCCGGAGTCACAGACGACTTTGCCTGTGCCAGTTGGAGTTGTTCCCGAGCGTCGTGCAGCAGATCCCAGGCCGTGCGGTCTTCGTGGTGGCCGATCCAGATCGCAAAGTTGTGCGAGATCCAACTGCCGGCGAACAATCGATCGATGCGGTCGGTCGCGGGATGCTCTCGGAGATGGTCGACGATGCGCACCGGATCGATCGATCCGCGTCGAGCGGCTTCTTGGTACAGCGTGCGGAGGAACGTGACGCCGCCGTCGTGGTAGTACTCCCAGCAGTTTTCGCCGTCGAGAATGATTGGGACCAGCGTCGGTTTCCCTCCGTTGATGGGTTGAGTAACGCGGCCGATCTCTTCAACTCGGCCAAGAAAATCCATCGCGGCCATGACGTAGTCGGCTCGCTGATATTGAAAACCGATCAGGTCGGACAGGCTGTGATCTCGGAAGATCATCTGCAACTGCTTATCGCCATCGGCCGCGAGCCACGGGCGATACAGCAACTCCGGGTGACGCAGATGCCCGTGCGGATCGCGGCTGACTGTGTCTCCGGTCGAGGCCATCAAAATCTCTTCGTCGGTCGCGATCCATTCGATGCCGACGTCAGCGATCGCTCCGATGATCTCTTGTGCGACCGAGCCTTCGGATGGCCACATCCCGCGCGGCTTCTCGCCGAAGAGTTCTGTGTGAAACACGACGGCACGGCGGAGTTGTTCGGCTGCATCTTCGCGGTAGCTGTCGAGATGCTGAGGGAGTTCGCAACCAGGCATCGCCTGCCGAGCCAAACGCTTGTCCCATAACAGCGGCAGAATCGGGTGATAAAACGGCGTGGTAGTCAGTTCGACTTGCCCACCTGCGGCGAGTTGCCGATGCAGCGGGATGATCTGCCGCAGCACCTCCAGTTGCTTGTCGAGCAGCCAGGCCTTGTCTGCTTCGGAGTACGACTGCCCTTTGTGTTTGAACTCCCGCAGGTCGGGATCGACCTCGAACAGAATCGGGTGCATCCAGGCCAGGTTGCTCCAGACTTGCAGGTCGCGCAGATCGCGAGTCGTGAACCTCGGCAAGGCTGATTCTAAGGAGTCGGTTCCGACGCGCCGCTTCAAGAACAGTTCGTGATAACGCGGCGACGGGCGGATCATGCTGTCGCCGTTGGCCATGAAAAAATGGTCGAGCAAATAGAGCGCGTCGGCTTTCGACAGTCCATCGGCTGGCATCCGCGAAACGTCCAAGTGCCGATCGCTGCCGCTGCCATCGGTGTATCTCAGCAACTGCACCAGCAAACTGGGAACGAGATTGACCGTGCAGCGAAACTCGGGCACTTCTTGAATGTGCCGAGCCATCCCCCAGTAATCTTTGGTTCCGTGCAATCGCACCCACGGGAATTCATTCTCGCCGGTGAGGTCGTTCGGATAATACGGCTGATGCTGATGCCAAAAGAACGCCAACGAAACCGGCCGCATGAATGCTCCGTCTGCAAAGATGTTGAGGCGGAAGTTTAGCTCATGCGAGCAACTTCTCCACGACACGACCGGCGACATCGGTCAGACGAAAATCGCGGCCTTGATAGCGGAAAGTCAGTCGTTCGTGATTCAGGCCGAGCAAATGCAGCAGCGTGGCATGCAGATCGTTGACGTGGACTGGGTCTTCAAGCACCCGCGCTCCCAGATCATCGGTCTTGCCGACCGTGACTCCGGGCCGGACGCCGCCGCCTGCAAGCCACACCGTGTAGGCGTCCTTTTGGTGATCGCGACCAGGATTGCCCGCTTGGTCGTTCTCGTCGGAGCCTTGCAACATCGGCGTGCGACCGAACTCGGCACCCCAGACGATCAGCGTTTCGTCGAGCATTCCGCGTTGCCGAAGATCACGAATCAGCGCGGCGATTGGCTGATCGACTTGCCGGCATTTGTTCGGCAGAGCTTCAAACACGTTGCCGTGATGGTCCCAGCCCTCGTCCATCAGTTGCACGAATCGCACGCCGCGTTCGACCAGCCTCCGAGCCAGCAGGCAGTTGTTCGCGAACGACGCTTTTCCCGGAGTCGCTCCGTACATTTCCAAGGTCGACTTGGTCTCGCCCGACAGTTCCATCAGTTCGGGCACGGAAGTCTGCATCCGAAATGCGAGTTCGTACTGCGCGATGCGAGTCGCGATTTCTGGATCACCGACCTCAGCCAACTGCCTCTGATTAAGTGACTGTACGGCCTCGATGATGCGTCGCCGGCCAGTGGAATCGATGCCTTCCGGGTTCGTGAGAAACAGCACCGGTTCCCCTTGCGCTCGGAACTCGACCCCTTGATGCACGCTCGGCAAAAAACCGTTTCCCCACAGCGCGTTGCCGGCACCGGCGAGTGCTCCGGTCATCATCACCACGAACGTCGGCAGATTGTGATTCGCACTCCCCAACCCATAGCTGATCCACGACCCGATGCTCGGCCGGCCAAAGCGGCCAAAGCCGGAATGAAAAAATAACTGCGAGGGACCGTGATTGATCAGTTCGGTCTGCAGCGACTTTACGACCGCGATCTCATCGGCCACCGAACTCAAATGCGGCAGCAACTCGGACAACTCGATGCCGCTGTCGCCGTGTTTCGCGAACCGAAAGCGCGTTCCCAGCAACGACGGATGTCCGCGCAGAAACGCGAACCGCTGCCCTTC
Source organism: Planctomycetota bacterium (assembly GCA_016872645.1). Lineage (GTDB taxonomy): Bacteria > Planctomycetota > Planctomycetia > Planctomycetales > Planctomycetaceae > SXKJ01. Next base: position 45,377 of record VGZH01000041.1, read on the forward strand.
GAGCAGGTGATTCGGACACGGCTGCCGATCGTGCTTTTGCAACTCCGGTTTGAAGTCAAAGAGGTCCAACTGCGATGGTGCACCGACCATGTGCAAGAAGATGACCTGCTTGGCTCGCGCGACGAGATGTGGCAACGGGTGGCTCGTCGAATTGGCCGCGCTGGCATCACGGTTCAGCAAGCTCGACAGCGCAAAGCCTCCCAAGCCGACGCTTGACCGGCCCAACAGCACGCGACGTGTCATGGAAGTGAGATTCGGCTTCCGCATACGATGCCTCGTAATCCCGGAGCGCAAGACTAGTCCACAGAGGCAGCGTAGCACTCGTCGGTCTTGTGCGGGAGCGACCAAGAACGCATCGCATGAACGCGACGTCCTTTGACGACAGGTTTTGTACTGGGTTGGCCGAACCCATCCGCCTCGCATGCGTGTTGGAGGCCTCGGCCGCGAAGCCCGGCAACGTGCATCCGCAGGCGTCTTTTGCGGATTTGACGTTTGCGGATTTCGTAGGTTCGGCCGCTGTCGCTTCGCCGGCTCTGGCCCGTGCGGCTGAGATTGGAGTCGGCCAGGCGGTTTTTCAAGCCATTGAGGCGACGCGTGCGGTGGTCTCGTCGAACACAAATCTTGGGATCGTGTTGTTGATCGCGCCGCTGGCCGCAGTCCCGTTGAATCGGCCCCTGCGAGAGGGGATCGGGGATGTGCTCGATCGTTTGACTCCAGACGATGCGGTCTGGGTCTATCGTGCGATTCGCTTGGCTCAGCCGGGAGGTCTCGGCACGGCCGACGATCAAGACATTGCCAATGAACCCACGGAATCGTTGCTACAGGTGATGAAGCTGGCTGCCGATCGCGACGGCGTGGCGGCACAGTATGCGAATGGTTTTTCCTGGGTATTGGACGAGGGATTGCCGTTCTTGGCTTCGGTGGGTGAAAACTTCGGGCGACACTGGGAAGCAGCGATCATCGAATTGCACTTGCGACTGTTGGCCGAACATCACGACACGTTGATCATTCGTAAGTGCGGCGCGTCGGTCGCGGCGGAAGCCTCGCGGCTGGCCCGTCGATGTTTGAATGAACTGGTTGAGCTACCTCTCGAATCGAAAGAGCGGACTCGCCGGATCGGCGAATTCGACCAGTGGTTGCGAGGAGATAATCACCGCCGCAATCCCGGCACAACCGCCGATCTTGTCGCCGCGTGCCTCTTCGCCGCGATTCGAGAGCGGGCAATCGAGATCCTGATACCTTGAACGCAGCGTGGTCTGCTCAATGTTGGTTGACGCGCCTGAGCAAGAACAGCCCGACGATCATCACCAGAATATTCGCACTCCAGATCGCCCAGACGGGATTGGCTGTTCCCATGTTCGAAAGATTTCGAGCCAGCAAAACCAGCGGGTAATAGCCTAGCAGGATCGGCAGAAAGCAGACCATGAAGTTCGTCAGGAACTGTCTTTTGGCCTGCAACACGGCGTACGGACTGCCCACCAGGACGAAGAAGAAGCAACTGCACGCCATCGCGAATCGGAATTGCACCTCGGTCCTTTGGTCATTGTAGAGTTTGCGATTGCGACGCAGTCGATTGTCCAACTGAGTCAGCAAGCCGTCTTGAAGCACTTTGAAATCTCCGGTGGCAAGCGCGAATGCGGCTTCGATCTCGCGTCGGCACTGCAAGTCCTGGTGTTGAGCCTCCAGTGAATCGAGTTCGTTGTGCAACTCACGGACATTGATATGCCGCGCTTTCGGAGCTCGGTTTCCAATCTGCAATGGAAAGTAATGTTCGAATTCCTCCGCCCAACTTCGCCCTTGTCCAGGGACATCGAGTTGCACACGTGAGAACCGCACCAAGACTTGTTGTTTCTCCAGATCGAACCGAGTGAGTTCCGCCTCTTGGGCCTGAGCCGTCAGTCGGTGCATCCCCTTGGGAGCGAATCGAAAGGTTGGTCGAATCAGTTTGCCATCGGGGCCCACATCGCGAACCGAGATGGAATATCCATCGATCGTCATTTGGTTTTGAGACCTCAGCATGTCGAGCACGATGTCCTTCATGCCTGCGGCGACAATGTGTTTGATTTTCGACTCGGCCCAAGGAATGACTTGATCGGTCAACAACAATGAGCCGACACTCAGCACGCCTCCCAGAAATAGCGAGGGGGCCAACAGCGACAGGACGTTGATCCCGGCTGCCTTGGCGGCGGTAATTTCCTGATCTCCTGCCATCCGGCCATAGACTACGCACACACTCAGCAGCAGTGTGGCTGGAATGGTGTACGGCACGAGGCTGGGAATCAGATACGGCAGCACTTGCACGACTTGCAGTGGCCCCAGTCCACGCTCGGTGATTTGCTGAAACACTCCCAGAAAGCCCAGCAGCACCGTCAAGATGCCAAGCACGAACACGAACACGCGCAACAACTCAGCCAGAATGTAACGCTGTAACAATCGCATCGAAGTCTCCGCCCTCCCGCGCGGCCGTATAGGCCAGTCCCGGCAGCAGGGTCAAGGCGGGTTCGCGGTATCCGCTGCCGATCGTCAGACTTGCTCGTTGCGTCCGCCGCCGCTGGAGCGTGCCGGCTCTGGTTGTTAGCCTTATCGGCGTCGAGTTTTCTCTCATTCTCGTCCCAGGAGACATGTCATGGTCGCGACTGCTGAAGCTAAATTTGCTCCGCCGAAAATTCGGCAAACCAACATGCTGATCAACGGCAAGTGGACCGAATCCCGCAGCGGCAAGCGGTTCAAGACAATCAATCCGGTGAACGAAACTGTGATCGCCGAAGTGGCCGAGGGTGATCCCGCCGACGTCGATGCCGCAGTGAAAGCCGCGCGAGCCGCATTTGAAACCGGCCCGTGGTCCAAGATGGATGCTCGCGACCGAGGCCGCTTGATGAACAAGCTCGCCGACTTGATGGAAGCCAATCTCGATGAACTCGCCGCGCTCGAATCGCTTGACAACGGCAAGCCGATTAGCGACGCGCGCGCCGCCGACTTGCCCCTGTCGATCGACTGCATCCGCTACTATGCCGGCTGGGCCGACAAGCTCACGGGGGACACGATTCCGATTCGGGGCAACTATTTCTGCTACACGCGCCGCGAACCGGTCGGCGTCGTTGGTCAAATCATTCCGTGGAACTTCCCGCTGCTGATGGCGGCCTGGAAGTGGGGACCGGCTCTGGCCACCGGCTGTACGATCCTCATGAAGCCGGCCGAGCAAACGCCGCTCACCTGTTTGCGACTCGCCGAACTGGCGCAAGAGGCGGGCATCCCCGATGGAGTCATCAACGTCATCCCCGGTTACGGAGCGACCGGGGCCGCGATGGTGAAGCATCCGGGCATCGACAAGATCGCCTTCACTGGCCACTACGAGACCGCACAGAAAATCATGGTCGATGCCGCCAGCACGCTAAAGCGACTGACGTTTGAACTGGGCGGCAAGAGTCCCAACGTCGTCTTCGCAGACGCCGATCTCGACGCTGCTGTTGCTGGGGCGGAGTTCGGTTTGTTCTTCAATCAAGGCCAATGCTGCTGCGCCGGCAGCCGGCTGTTCGTCGAGCAATCGGTCCACGACAAATTTGTCGACAAGATGCTGACCAGAGCAAAGGCCCGACGGCTCGGCGACCCATTCGATCCGAACACGACGCAAGGTCCGCAGGTCGATGCGGACCAGTTCAACAAAATCATGTCGTACATCGACAAGGGCAAATCGGAAGGTGCGAAGTGTCTGGCCGGGGGCAGCCGATTCGGCAACAAGGGCTACTTCATCGAACCGACCATCTTCACCGGAGTCACCGACGAGATGGCGATCGCGAAGGACGAAATCTTCGGACCCGTGATGAGCATCCTGCCGTTCCAAGGGATGGACGAGATCATCACTCGCGCGAACAGCACGCACTACGGCTTGGCCGCCGCCGTCTGGACGAAGGACGTGCAGAAAGCTCACCGTTTCGCCGCCAGCGTCCGAGCCGGCACGGTTTGGGTGAACTGCTACGACGTTTTCGATGCCGCCGCCCCGTTCGGCGGCTTCAAGATGAGCGGCATCGGCCGAGAACTCGGAGCCGCCGCGCTTGCCAACTACACCGAATCGAAAACGGTGACGGTGAACTTGGGGTGAGAGAGGCTGACGACCAACCAGTACCGCCAGCGCGAGCAAGCGGCCGCTCCCAAGCGACTGCGGTACCGCGATCGCTGGCAGCATCTCCGATTTCAATCGAAA
>VGZH01000042.1 GCA_016872645.1 Planctomycetota bacterium
GCTGTTTGTGATTTCGATGATTTTCAGCGCGGTCCCGGTGATGCTGATGGAGACGATCTCGTTCGACGAGAAAGAGTTTTGGATCGTCGTCGGATCGATCGTCATCGCAGGACTGTCGTTCTTTTTCCTGTTCACGCAGATCGCGATCGCTCATCTGACGTTTGACGCCGACAATCGCAGCACTGGGATTCGCGTGGCGTGTTCCGCTCAGTTCGTGCTGTATTGGTCGGCCGTTGGATTCTCTCAATACATGCTGGGGGGGGGGAGAACGTATTTCCCTTCTGACGCGGCTGGCGTCCTTGCTGCTTGGTGCCTGATTTACATCACTGTCATCGGTTTCTTTGCGGCGACTGAGGCGGACTTCGTGTCGCGTCGCGTGCGGCGAGGCATTCCCAAGACGCCGTTGTTGCGATTACTGGCAACCCCGTTCTTGCCGGGGGGACATCGCGGCTTTCTGTATCTCTTGCTGCACTTGGCGTTGATACCAGTGCTTGTCGAGTCGTTGTTTGTGGATTTATTCTCCTCCGGAGAGTGGGCAGGTCGGTGGTCGATTACTTTCATTCTGTATGTTCTGGCCTTTGTCGGAATCGGTTCGGCAATCGGCCGCGCCTTTCGTCGCGCATCGGGCGAAGTCCGTCCGATGCACGTGCGAGTCATCATCTTGGTCATGTTCGCAATGGGAACCATCGTGCCGTATCTGTCGCTGCTTTTCGGCACGCGCGAGTACGAGTGGATGTACCTCATGCTGCGTGTGATGAATCCAATTGTGATGTTGGAACTGGTCAGCCGTGCCAACTACTCGAACGACCTCGCGACCAGCGAGTTGGTCGTTCTCGGAGCCGCAGCCGGGGTGGGGGTATTGCTCAATGTACGACCCATGTGGATCGGCTTCCGTGAGATCATGCGGCAGCCTGTCATCCCGTCGTCGACTTCCAAATCTCCTGCCGCGACTCAGCCTGGCACTCCGGCCGAACAGTCCGCCTGACCACTCTGCCACCGAGCCAGGAGCCGCGTCTCATGAAATTCGACCCCGAAGTTCAACAAGCGGCGGCTCGGTATCAGCTCGGACTGCCACGTATGCCGGTGTCAGGACGATCCGGAGAATTGCTCGGCCGCGGAATTGGCAGCTCGCTCGAATTTCAGGAGTACCGCGAGTACCAAATCGGCGACGACATTCGACATCTGGATTGGGCTGCGTATGCTCGCACGGATGCGATGATGGTGCGGCTGTATCGCGAAGAGATCAGCCCGCGCATGGAAATCTTGCTCGACGCCAGCCGCTCGATGACCTCGGTCGATCCAACGGGACCGCTCGGAGAAACCGAGTCGATGAAGGCGCACGCGGCTCGGCAGCTGGCGGGATTATTCGCAACACTGGGAGAAAATCTCGGCGGTCGTCCGGCGCTCATTCCGATTACCGATCGCTCTCCGCTCGAACCGTTGCCGTTTGAATCGCTCGATGGCCTGAACACGTTGCGTTTCGATGGTTCACGCACACTTTGCGAGGCGCTTGACGAGCATGCGATTCCACTGAAACGGCAGACCGTGCGAGTCGTGATCAGCGATTTTTTGTTTCCGCACGATCCCGACTTGCTGCTGCGTCGCTTGGCCGGCGATGCCAGTGTGCTGTGGATTCTGCAAGTGCTCAACGCCTGGGAGGCCAAGCCGACGACACTCGGCGGACGCAAGCTGGTCGATCTGGAAACGTCCGCAGAAGCGAACCTGCAAGTCATCGAAAAAACGATCGCCGAGTATTCGGCTCGATTGCTCGCGCTGCAGCAAGAAATTTCACGAGCTTCCCGCCGCGTTCACGCAACGTTTGCAATCCTGATCGCGGAACGCGGGTTGCTCGACCTGTGTGGCAACGAACTATGCGCCGCGGAAATCCTGCGACCGACATGAGCAGCGTCGTGCTGGCTTAGGAGCGGCCAATTGCCGGCTTGAGGGATTACGTTCACGGCTCTTGTGCCAATCGAATCTCTGCTTCGTCCGTGACCGGCCAGCCGGTTTCGTCTGACATCGAGACTCGCAGCTTGAGAATTTTGGTCGAATTCTTCCCTTCGCTCTGGGCGGCGAATCGCAGCGTCAGCGCGCCGGAGTTCGACCCCTCGGGAACGTCCACAGGATCACAGAGGACTCCGGGCACCGTTTTGGGAACCAGCAACTCGACTCGCACAGGGCCACGCAATCCATTGCCGCGAGCGACTCGGAACGGGAGGCGAATCTCGGATCCTGGTTCGCGACGGATACTTCGCAGAGTCGTCTCGACGCTCAGCCGATTGGGGTCGATCAACACGATGCACTGTTCGTTTTGATCGACGGACGTATGACTGACGACATGTTTGGTTCCGTCGGCGTCGGCGACTTCACCGAAGACCGCCAGGCAGGTGCGACTCGTGCGGCCGATCTCCATGTGCGGCGGCAGCGTGAAGGGATATTCGAACTCGGACACGCCGGCTGCGAGCGACACTTTCGGGCCAGTGACACCTTGCAGATGTCGAGCTTGCCGGTCGGCGATTTCGACCCACAGCGGACCTTCAAAACCGTTGCGTTCGACTTGGTATCGACGAGTGAATGTGGTGCCGCGCGGGGCGTATTTTGTTTCAAAAATTCCCTTGAGCTTGAATGGGGTTGCCACTGCGATTCTCAGCAACAGGTCTGGCGATTCTGCCTCGCTCAATGTCCGCTGGATTCGCGCGATCGCGGAGAGTTCCTGTTCGCCGACCTTGCATTTACCGACGATTCGCAAGTGGCTGGTTGAAATCTTGGTCGCCGCGTCAGCCTTCAGGATCAGATCGACTTGGTTCTGTCCCTTGCCAAGCTTGCCGGTGGCAGTGACTCCTTCCGGCAACCCTTCAATGGCCAGCGACACTTCGTCTGCGAATCCGACGGGACGCTCGGCGAGCACTTTGATTTTCGTTTCGCCACCGCGTAACAACGTGATCGCATCCATCGCCGTGGAGAGTCTTAAAGTGGACTCGCCCGGGCGAGTAATACGGACGCGATACGTGTACTCCGGACCGCCGCGAGAACTGAGCCCATCTCTCACTTTCAGCGTGAATGTGCCGTCGGCCGGCAACGTGAAATTCAGCAAGCAATCGGTCTGTCCATTAGCCAAGTCGTCGGCGTTCGCGACGGCATTGCCGTTCGCATCGAGCAGCGTCAACACGCCATCCAATTCGGATCCAAGCCGACTCGCTCGCAGGTCAAACTGCCAGGAGTCTCCCTTCTTTCCGGTGAAGGTCCACAGGTCGGAGTCCCCCGGTTGTTCGATGCGCCCGTTGAGCACGCAAGGTAACTCGACCATTTTTGCTTCAGCGACTTCGTTGTTCGGTTCTGATTCGAGGTGTTCAACCCATTCGTCTGATTCGAAGAGTGCGTTCGTCGTTCCGCCTGCAACGGGTACGCTCACCAACGCGAGACCGGTCGTTGCTCCGCTTGAATTCGGAAGGACGAACTCCAGGCGGTCGTTCGCCAGGTTCGCTCCGAAGAGTTGCAGCGGCACCTTCTCGCCGCGCTTGCCACCCAGTGGATAAACGCGATCGAGCCACGGTCCGGACGAGATTGTCAGCCGATAGACGAAGTGCTGGAGTCCTTCGAAGCGGATGTCGTGAATCCGCACCATGTATTTGCCGTCGCTCGGCGCTTTGAAGCGGACGAACGAGTCGAGTCCAAACGTATCCGAGTTCTCAGCGATGACTTGGCCGTTCGGGCCGAGCACTTCCAATCGCGAGTCGAGTCCCGATCCGATGCGAGCGGCGTTGACCTCACAGGTGATGACTTGCCCGGCTTTGGCATCGAGCGTCCAGTCGTCGACGTCTTCGCGCGGAAAGATGCGGCCATTGATCGTGACTGGGAGGGTCAGCGGCTTCGACGGAACGTTCTCTTCTGATTCCTCTTCGACGATCTCCGGCAGATCACTGATGACGAATCGCATACCCGGCGTGATTCCCTGCGACGTCGTGCAGTGCCAGTAGCGAACACCCAACGGAGCATCGGCCGCGATTTGGATTTCGCCAGCGTAGTCCTTGGGGTAGTCCTCTTTCTGCTGCGACGCCGGTTGCAGAATGAGCGGTCCTTCGAACCAAGTCGTCGACGTCTGCTCGATCGGCGAGCGTCCCTCAACGCCGGGACCGACGATCAGGAAGTCTGCCTTGTCATGCAAGAAGTGCCCGCCGATCCGCACCGGGACTGTCGTGCCGCGCTGGCCTCCGGGCGGGAAGACGTACGCCGTTGTCGGCGACTCGGAATTGGCCACGTTGCCAGTGCTCACCAGCACCGAGAACACGCACACGCCGACCATCAAACGAAACACCATGATTCACCTCCATAGCCAGCGTAGAAATGCGAGGGCCGAGTCTCAAGGCGAGTCGCACTTCGAATTAGCACGCTTCAAAGATCGTCGCGACCCCTTGGCCTTGGCCAACGCAAAGGCTGGCGAGGCCAATTTTTGCTCCGGTGTCTTTCATGCGGTGCAGCAGCGTCGTGGCGATCCGTGCTCCGCTGGCTCCGAGCGGATGGCCGAGCGCGACCGCTCCGCCACGCGTGTTGACTTTCGTTTCGTCGATCCCCAGCAGCTTCAAGACCGACAGTACCTGGACTGCGAAGGCTTCGTTGATTTCGATGCAGTCGATATCGGCGAGTTTGAGTCCGGCTCGTTTCAGAGCTTTTTTCACGGCTGGAACCGGGCCGATCCCCATTTCTTCGGGAGCGACTCCCGCAACAGCCATCGCGCGGACTTTGGCCAGAGGTTTGATGCCCATCTCGTTCGCTTTGTCCTCAGACATCATCAGTACCGCCGCCGCACCAACGCTGACTTGCGAAGCATTGCCGGCGGTCACGCTGCCGCCAGCGGGATTAAACGCAGGGGGCAACTTGCTTAAGCCTTCGACGGTCGTATCGGGACGCAAGCCTTGATCGGTGGCGATCAGCGACTTCAAGCCGATCTCGTTGCGGCCCCATGTCGGGATGATTTCACCGGCGAACGCGCCCGACTTGGTCGCTTCACAGGCGGACTGTTGACTGCGAGCGGCGAACTCGTCTTGCCGCTGTCGGCTGATGCCGTACTTCATCGCGAGGAATTCGGCGGTCAGCCCCATGTTCATAATCGCCTCGCTGTGCTTGCGGAATAGCGTTGGGGCAGGGTTGTAGTCCTTGTTGGCCGGGATGTGATCCATGTGCTCGACGCCGCCGGCAATTTGGATGTTCTCGACACCAGCCATGATGGCCATCGCGCAGTCGTTGATGGCTTGCAGGCTCGAAGCGCAGTTGCGGTTGATCGTCACGCCGGCGACCTCAATCGGTAAATCGGCCATCAATACGGCGATGCGGCCGATGTCGTAGCCTTGTTCCCCTTGCTGCTGCACGCACCCCCAACGGACGTCTTCGATGAGGTGTGGCTCGATGCCGGTTCGCTGGACGAGTGCTTTCAGCAATCCGGCCGAAAGCTCATCGGCTCGCACATCGCGGAAGTAACCGCTGTCGGCAGAGGCTTTGGCAATCGGAGTCCGAACAGCATCAACGATGACAGCCGTAGGCATGACTCGCTCCTTCGAGAAAGTGGTTGGTTGGCAAACAGATCGCGAAAGGCCGAAAAAGGAATGTCGAGTTTTGGCTCTTTCGGGTTTTCGCGATTCAAAGTGAATCCAACGAATTCAATGGATGCCAAACGAAGTTGATGCCAAACTCGGAAATCTGCAATCTCAAATCAAAAGACCCCGAAGTGAGCCGGTAAGCCGGGTTCTGTCGTGAGCGGTCATTCCTCTGGGACGGCGATTGCTCGCCGCCTCAAGCAGCCGACCCGAGAGTCGTCCGGCGCGAACCGTGCCGCGTCGAGCGTTACGAACCGGAGTTCGCGCGACTCGACTTGCTCTCTGCTTGGCCTTGCTTCGGGTGGGGTTTGCCGAGCCAGACCGGTCACCCGGCCTGCTGGTGCGCTCTTACCGCACCGTTTCACCCTTACCTCGCGGAGTGACCCGCGCGGCGGTTTGTTTTCTGTGGCACTGTCCCTGGTCTCGCGACCGGTGGGAGTTACCCACCACCCTGTCCTTTGAAGCCCGGACTTTCCTCGGCGAACCGCCGAGTCGTCGGACATGCCGGGCGACTCAGCCAATCCGCCGCGACCGCTTGGCTCACTTCGGGGTGCGTGATTGTAACCGTCAGGCGATTCGCATTCGCCCTGCAAATCACACATTCGGACCTCAACCGCCAAGTTTTTGAGCGGTCACACTCCGACCGTCAGCGGCTACCTGACCTCGTTGTGGTGATCGGCATGACGCTGTGATGTTCAGGCCTTTGACGCGACGCGCGGACCACAATAAATTCACGCCAGTTTTCCCTGACACGTCAATTGATCTCGACGAACAGCGAATCGGCATCGAAGTATTTTTCGCAATCAACGTCGTCGCATCGGTCTTCTGTGCCGACGACGCAACCATGATTATGGCTCCACACCCAGTGCTTGGCGAACTGATTCCTTGTGGCGGCGGCGATCCTGTGCCGTTGTTCAAGGGAAAGTTATTGGTTGGGCGACGTTCACATTGCGACATTCAGTTGCAGTTCCCCAACATCTCATCGCATCATTGCGAACTGGAATTCGTCGACGGCTTTTGGCGCGTGCAAGACTTGGGAAGTAGTAACGGTATCAAGGTCAATGGCGAGCGACTGGACTCCAAGTGGCTAATGCCCGGCGATGTGCTTGCGATCGGAAAACATCGTTACGAGGTTCATTACTCGCCGCCGGAGGGTCAGCGTCCGCCCGAGGACCAAGAGGACCTTTTCTCGCGCGGCCTGCTGGAGAAGGCTGGCCTGGAACGAAATCGCGAATTGCCGCACCGGCCATCGTCCGGGGAACCAGCATCGGAGCCGCCGCCATCGTCGCAGCGAACCTCGCCAAATGACGACGAGGCCATGAAGTGGCTCTCTGAGTTGTAAGCGGTGCTGCAACTCTTCAATCTGCCGCTGTGACAGCTTGAATTCTTGCCCCGCGAAAAACTCTCATGCGAGACAAACGCAAAGTCCGTGTCGACTTTCGCAAAAACCGCGAGAAGACTACGCGCCTCGGCAACCTGGCTCGTCAGTTGGGAAACGAAGCGGCCTCCGACAACGCACACGATCAACTGGCTGGCAGCGAGCGACTCTCCGGAAAGGGACGACTCAGCCGCCGCCGCACGATCATCGCTTCCGCAGGGGACTCCGCGAGCGGTGACGGGCCGCAGCGAGACATCGACGTCTCGAAATGTCTGACCGGCCGAGTGCTCAGTTCCGCGGGGCTGACGACCGTCGTGAGATGTGCGGACGGTCGCCGCTTTGAATGCACGATTCGCAAAGTCCTGCGAACGATGTCACGCGATGAACGAAACATCGTCATCACCGGCGATGAAGTGCTGTTTCTGCCAGAAAGCATCGACAAAGGTGTCATCGAGCGGGTCAACCCTCGACACGGAGTGCTCGCACGCGGCAGCCAAAACCGCGAGCACATCTTGGTCGCGAACATCGATCAAGTCGCCATCGTCATCTCTGCTGTTGAGCCAGCGCTCAAGCCGCATCTCGTCGATCGCTTCCTCGTCAGTGCCGCGAAGGGAAATGTTGGCGCGATCATCTGCCTCAACAAAGTCGATCTGGTGGATCCGGCGGACCTGCAAATGCTCTGTGGCATTTACGGCCAGATCGGCCATGAGGTCATTCTGCTTAGTGCCGAACGCCAACTCGGACTCGATCGGCTGCGAGCCCTCCTGAGAAACCGCCAGACCGTCATCGCGGGGCAAAGCGGCGTCGGCAAGTCATCGCTGCTTAATGCGATTCAGCCTGGCTTGAGCCTGCGCACCGGCGAGGTCAGCGACTGGACCAAGAAAGGGAAGCACACGACACGCAACGCCGAGCTGTACGAACTCGAGTTCGGTGGCTGGGTTGTGGATACGCCCGGCATCCGCCAAATGGAACTGTGGGATGTGCTCCCCGCAGAAATCGAAGGCTACTTCGTTGAGTTCCGGCCGTTCGTCCGCTTCTGCAAGTTTCCCAACTGCCGCCACCTCCACGAATCCGGCTGCGGCGTGCGATCCGCCGCCGCTCGCGGCCTGATCTCGACCATGCGTTTCCAGAGCTATTGCAAGCTGGTGCTTGGAGATGGGGACTAACCAAGATTTTCAAAGGCGATGAGGATGAGCTTTTTCTTCCGAGGCACCAGTGCCTGCCCTGTTTGGTTGACGCTGTGCTTGCTCTCAACTTCTCCGACACTTGCGGCGGAAAATGACAAGCCGCTCGTCAAAACGACTCACGTTTACAAGACGGTGGAGGACGTGAAGGTGCAGGCGGATGTGTATCGGCCGGAGGGGGACGAGGTGCGGCCGGTGGTGGTTTGGATTCATGGGGGAGCACTCATCGTTGGCAGCCGCTCGCAGGTGCCCAGGCAGATTTTGGAGCTGTGTACACGCGAGCGATTCGTGTGTGTGTCGCTCGATTATCGGTTGGCTCCGGAGGTGAAGCTGCCGCAGGTCGCTGAGGACATGCAGGACGCTTTTCGCTGGCTGCACGAGAGCGGACCAAAGTTGTTTCACGCCGACACGAGTCGCATCGTCGTGACGGGCGGCTCGGCAGGCGGATTCTTGACCATGCTCTCCGGCACTGTCGTGAAACCGAAACCGACGGCGCTCGTCGCGTACTGGGGCTATGGCGAGATCGACGGCGAGTGGACTCGCGCGAAATCCACGCATCACGGCGTTTCCGTTCCGCGCGAGGAAGCGCTCGCCGCCGTCAACAAGAGCGGCAAGGTGCTCACGAACACGGATGACCCGGCCGAGGGAAAAGCTCGCGGCGGCTACTATCGTCACTTGCGACAAACCGGCGGCTGGTCGCTGGGAGTCACCGGCATCGACGCGCTCAACGAACCGGGCAAGCTCGACCGCTTCTGCCCGGTCAAGAACATCACGAAGGATTATCCGCCGATCCTGATGATCCACGGCACCAAAGACACCGACGTCCCGTATCACTGCTCGACCGACATGGCTCGCGAACTGACCAAGCACGGCGTGAAGCACGAACTCCTCACGATTGAAGGAGCCGAACACGGCCTCCGCGACGGTGACCCGAAGAAGGTCGCCGAAGCCAACGCACGGGTGCTGGAGTTCATCAAAGATCAGTTGGCCAAGTAGATTGGGATTCTATGCCGAACGTGAAGAGTGGTCGGGGCAGAGTGCCAACCCACAACGCCTTCGCGAATGCAATTTCTTGCTCACCGGGAGCTTAATAGTGAAATGCTTTGTTGCTTGTTTGATGCTGGTGGGTTTCGCGTGGCTCGACGCACCATACGATCCAGCGCCGCATCTGACGGCGATCGCCAAGTCCGGGCCGCAAGGAGAAGGTTCGGCAACGGCGAAGCTGGCTCGCGATGAATTAGCGAAGCAGGGCGTAGACATTCTGCCGCCATTGCTCGTGGCGATGGATACCTCGAATGCGGTCGCAGCGAATTGGTATCGGACGGTTTATGAAGAGATTGTGGCTCGCGAGTTGAAGCGAGCCGAGACGAAGTGGCCGATCGAGTTCTTCAAAGAGTACGCCAGCGATGCGAAGCGAGTCGGCAAACCACGACGGTTAGTGCTGACGTTGCTCGACAAGCTGGATCCGGCCTTTCGCGATCAGTGGCTGCCAACTCGATTGGAAGATGCCGAGTTTCGGTACGAAGCGGTCGGGCTGGCGTTGGCCGCCGGGGATCGAGCACTCACGAGCAAAGACGACGCGGCGGCGAAGGCCGAGTTTCGCAAAGCCTTCGAAGCGGCTCGCGACAGCAACCAGGTCTCGCAAGCAGCGGCGAAACTGAGAACGCTCGGCGAATCGGCCGATGCGGTCAGGCATCTCGGTTTGGTTGTCGACTGGTGGGTGGTCGGCCCGTTCGACGCACCGCAGAAGACCGGATTCGCAAAGGTCTTTGAGCCGGAAACCAGAGTCGATCTGCAAGCCAAGTATCGCGGCCAAGGAGGTGCGGAGATCGCTTGGAAGAGACATCACGAGACCGACGCGCTCGGCCAATTGGACCTCAACAAACAACTGGGAGCGACACGCGAGGCGGTCGGCTATGCGTACTCGGAGATCGACGTCCCGCGCGAGCAAGCCGCTCAAGTACGTTGTGGGGCCGACGACAATTGCTCGGTGTGGCTCAACGGGCAGAAAGTATTCGGACGCGATCAATGGTTGAACGGCACCCGCTTCGATCGCTTCATCACGCCGATCCAATTGAAAGCCGGCCGCAACACGCTGCTCGTCAAAATCTGCCAAGGGCCACAACACAAAGACCCGGAAGTTCCTAACAACTGGTCGCTGCAACTCCGGCTGTGTGACGCGGATGGTCGAGGGATTGTGTTCCAATCAAGGCTGACAGAAAAAACGGGGTCAGAAAAATGAAGCATCACATCCTGCGATCGTTTTCCCTCGTTTTTGTGTCAGTCCTTTTTTCGTCAGCCGACAATTGTTCCGCCGAGAACTGGCCCGGTTGGCGAGGCCCAAATCGGAATGGCGTAACGACCGATACCGGTGTGCCGACAACGTGGTCGGCGTCCGAGAACGTATTGTGGAAGATGCCGCTGCCGGGAATCGGCACGTCGAATCCGGTGGTGTGGGGTGACAAGGTTCTCGTGACCGCTTCGGAAGGTCGCGATCAGGGAGAACTGCACGTCATCGCATTTGACCGCGACACAGGCCGCGAGCGGTGGCATCAGCGGCTGTGGGGGACGGCGCCGACGTTGTTCTACGGACGCAGTGGAATGGCGAGTCCCTCGCCGGTGACGGACGGAAAGCGGCTGTTTGCGTTTTTCGGAACGGGGGACGTGTTTTGCTTTGATCTCGACGGTGGCCTGTTGTGGCAGCGAGCGATCGCCGAAGAATACGGCCCGTTTGAGAATCGTTTTGCGGCGGCCAGTTCGCCGCTGTTGTTCGAGGACAAGCTCATCGTGCAGTGCGATCATTACGGAGCCTCGTATGTAATCGCGCTCGATCAACAGACGGGTGCAAACCGCTGGAAGTCAGATCGACCGGAGGTGTGGCTGTCGTGGTCGTCACCGCAACTCGTACCGAGCGGCGATCGGGTCGAGTTGGTGCTGAGCGGGTCGGAGAAACTCGACGGCTACGACCCGCGTACCGGCAGTCGGTTATGGACAGTTCGCGGGCTTGCTCGCGAGTGCGTGCCGACGCCGGTAATCGGTCACGGGATGTTGTTTGTCGTGAGCGGCCCGAACGGGACGCACTTCGCCATCAAGCCGGGAGGCAGTGGCGACATTACCGACTCGCACGTCGTTTGGAAGAACGACAAAGGAACGTCGTTCGTTCCGTCGGCAATCCTCGCCGGCGAGCGGTACTACCTTGCCGACGACAAGGGGATCGGCTCGTGCATGGACGCTCGCACGGGCAAGCTGATCTGGAAAAAACGCTTCGGCGACAAGTTCACCGCGTCGCCAGTCTCGGCCGATGGCAAGCTGTTCTTCACGAATGAATCCGGCAGCACCCTGGTGCTCGATGCCACTCAAGCCAGTTATGAGGAGGTCGCTCGCAACGACATCGGCGAGGAGGTGTATGCGTCGCCGGCAATCTCGCAGGGGAAGTTCTTTCTGCGGACAGCGACGAATTTAGTATGCATTGGGAAGAAGGAGAGGAACGCAGTGCAAAGCGCAGAATGAAGACTGCAAAGTGTTTTGTCCGGCATTCCTCACTTGGCACTCGCCAATCGGCACTTTGCACTGCTGTTCCTGCCGCCCCTGACTTGGCATCACGACTCGCCAGTCGCAGAATGTCGCCCGCTCGTCCGTTGTCCTCCACTGACAGGAGCCTCGCCGTGAAGTGGTCTTTGCTCTGCCTGACGCTGATGGGGTTTGGTGTTTCGGTCGAGGCGATCAACGCTCAGGACTACGTCCGGCATTCGTTCGAGCGGCAGCAGCTCACGGATGTGTATTTCTCGGAAGGGGCGAACTTCGGGGACATCAACCAAGATGGAAAGCTCGACGCCATTCACGGGCCCTATTGGTGGCAAGGGCCGGAGTTCAAAGTGCGGCGCGAGATCTTTGCTCCCAAGCCGCAGAATCGGGACGGTTATTCAACGAACTTCTTTACCTGGGTCTATGACTTCACGGGCGATGGCTGGAACGATCTCGTGAGCGTCGGCCTGCCCGGTTCAGCGGCGGTGCTCTACGTGAATCCGGGTGAAGGGAAGGTGCTTGACGAGGCGAATCACTGGCAGACTCAGAAGGTGCATGACGGGATCGGTAATGAGTCACCGCAGTTCGTGAACCTCATCGCCGACAAGCAGCCGGAGTTGGTTTGCAATCACAACGGCAAGTTTGGCTACCTGACGTTCGACGTGAAGAAGCCGGCCGAGCAATGGGTCTGGCACGTCATCTCGGAACAAGTCGGCGAGTACCCGTTCGGGCATGGTCTCGGCGTTGGCGATGTGAATGGCGATGGCCGCGCCGACGTGATCTGGAAAGGTGGCTGGTACGAGCAGCCGAAGTCGCTCGACGGCGATCCGCTGTGGGTGTTCCACAAATACCAGTTCGCCGGGCCGGGCGGTGCGGACATGTTCGCTTATGACGTCGATGGCGACGGAGACAACGACGTCATCACCAGTCTGGCAGCTCACACTTATGGACTCGCGTGGTACGAGCAGGTGAAAAACGGCGATGCGATCTCGTTCAAGAAGCATCTCATCATGGGAGAAAAGCCGGAGGACAATCCGTATGGCCTCCTCTTCACGGAGCCGCACGCGGTCGAGCTGCACGACATGGACGGCGACGGGCTGAAGGACATCGTCACTGGTAAAACGTATTGGTCTCATCATCGACAGTCGCCGATGTGGGATGCGGGAGCAGTGGTGTATTGGTTCAAGCTCAGTCGGGGAGAGAAGTCAGAGGAAAAGCAATCAGCCTCAACCGTTGACTGGATTCCGTACCTCGCCGATGGCGAAGCGGGGATCGGCCGGCAACTCAACATCGCGGACATCGATGGCGACAAGTTGCCGGAGATCATCGCGGGGGGCATGGTCGGGGCGCATGTCTTGCGGCATCGAGTGAAGTCGGTGTCGAAGGAAGAATGGCTCGAAGCTCAGCCGTTGAAGAAGAAGCCGATTGCGATGGCGGACGGACTCTCTCCGCAGGAAGCCGCGAAGCAGATGACGGTGCCGCCGGGGTTCAAGGCGTCGCTGGTCGCGGGCGAGCCGCTCGTGCATCAGCCGGTCGCGTTCACGTTTGATGCGCGCGGACGGATTTGGGTCGCCGAGGCTTACACCTATCCGAATCGAGCAAAGGAAGGCGAAGGGAAGGACAAGATCGTCATCCTCGAAGACAAAGACGGTGACGGGTATCACGAGACTCGCAAGGTCTTCATTGAGGGACTGAATCTCGTCAGCGGTTTGGAAGTCGGCTTCGGCGGCGTGTGGGTCGGGGCGGCTCCGTATTTGATGTTCATCCCGGATCGTGACGGGGATGATGTGCCGGACAAAGTTAAGAGTGGAGAATCGACAGTCGAGAGTAAGACACAAGACAAGAATGCCGCGACTCTCAACTCTCAACTCTCAACTCTCAACTTTCCAAAAGACGTTCCCGAAGGCACGACCGTCCTCCTCGACGGCTTTGGCTGGCAGGACACGCATGAGACGCTCAATGCGTTCATCTGGGGCCCGGATGGGTGGCTCTATGGGTGTCACGGAGTCTTCACGCATTCGAAGGTTGGCAAGCCGGGGACGGCGGATAAAGACCGGACCCCGATGAACGCGGCGGTGTGGCGATATCACCCGACGAAGCATGTCTTCGAAATCTTCGCGAACGGAGCCAGCAATCAGTGGGGTGTCGATTTCAACGAGCACGGGCACGCCTTCATCACGGCCTGCGTGATTCCGCATCTGTATCACGTTATTCAAGGGGCGAGGTATCAGCGGCAAGGAGGTCAGCACTTCAACCCGTACACGTTCGACGACATCAAGACGATCGCCGATCACCAGCATTACGTCGGCAACTTGCGTGACCACGCTTGGTGGGGCCACGAACCGCACGCTCCGGCCGACACGTTGGCGGCGGGGGGCGGGCACGCTCACGCGGGGGCAATGATTTATCTCGGCGACAATTTCCCGCCGCAGTACCGCAACACGATCTTCATGTCGAACATCCACGGCAACCGAATCAATCAGGATTTGCTGGTTCGCAAAGGCTCCGGGTACGTCGGCAAGCACGGCAAGGATTTGCTGATCGCCAACGACCGCTGGTTCCGAGGCATCAACCTGAAGACCGGCCCCGACGGCAGCGTGTACGTCATCGACTGGTACGACAAAAACGCCTGCCACCGCACGAACTCGGAAATCTGGGACCGCACGAACGGGCGCATTTACAACGTGCGGTATGTGGGGGCCGAGGGGCGAGCGGCGAAGGGTGAGAGGAAGGCCACGAACCTCGCGAAGCTCAGCGATCAGGAGTTGGTCGATCTCGTGCGGCATCCGAACGAGTGGCATTCGCGCATGGCGCGACGACTGCTGCAAGAGCGAGCCGCGAAGCTCGATGACGAAGGCGTCCAGAAATTATTCGCGCTCGTTGCTTCGTCGATGCCCGCGGACAAGGACAAGCCGCTCGATGCGGAACTGACTCGGCAGACGTTGCGGTGCATGTGGACCATGCATGCCATGTCCTCGAACCGGGACATTCCGATCATGAGTTCCACTTTCCTGATTGACGCTTGGATTTCGATGCCCGACGAGTCGATCCGCGCGTGGGCGGTGCAGCTCGCCGCCGAGGATACGAAGACTCTGCGATTGCCCACGGCGTTCACTCATTTCGCCGATTTGGCGAAGAATGAATCGTCACCGCTGGTTCGCTTGGCCTGGGCGAGTTCTCTCCAGCGATATGCGCCCAATTCTCGGTTGCCCGTCTTGGAAGTCTTGCTGAGCCACGCCGAGGACGCAGACGATCACAACCTGCCGCTGATGTACTGGTACGCGGTCGAACCGCTCGTCGCAGCGGACCCGATGCGCGCGTTGTACCTGGCGGCGGAGAGTCGGATTCCGAAAGTCTCGCAATTCATCGTGAGACGCGCGGCCTCGGAAGACAATTCGCTGGCGGCGGTTCTCGCTTCCGTGACGACGCCTCCCGCGCCGGTGATGGAGGCCGGCAAGGCCGCTTGGCAACAAAAGGTGATCGATGAAACGCTCGCGGCGTTTGAGGGGCGAGTGAACATTGCCGCGCCGAAATCGTGGACGGCGGCCTATGAAGCCTTGTCGAAGAGCGATGATGCCGCGATTCGCGACAAGGCGGATCAGATCGCTGTGATCTTCGGCGATCAACGCATCCTGCCGAAGCTGCGAGCGTTGTTGACCGATACGAAAACTCCCGAAGCCAAGCGGCTGCAAGCGCTCGACATCCTGGTCCGCGGCCGAGACAAGGACGCGGCTCCCGCGTTTCAAGCTGCTGTCGCCGACACGGCTCTGCGCGGCGCGGCGATCCGAGCACTCTCGGCCTACGATGACGAAAATACTCCGGCCGTCCTGCTGGCTCAGTACGCCAAGCTCAATGAGTCCGAAAAGCGGGACGCGATCAACACGCTCTGCACGCGGCCGAGCTACGCGGCGGCGCTGCTCGACGCCATTGAAAAAGAAAAGCTGCCACGTACCGATCTGCACGCCTACAACGTCCAATCTCTGCTGCGATTCAACGACGAGAAACTGCAAGCTCGCATCAAGACCGTCTGGGGCGAGTTCCGCGCGACTGCGAAGGACAAGCAAGAACTGATCGCCAAACACAAGGCGAACCTGACCACCGCGCGGCTCAAGAACGGCGACCTGAACAACGGCCGCCGCCTGTTCGCCAAGACGTGCCAGAACTGCCACACGCTGTTCGGCGAAGGCCAAAAAGTCGGCCCCGACATCACCGGCTCGAACCGAGCGAACCTCGACTACATCCTCGAAAACATGCTCGACCCGTCCGCCATCGTCGGCAAAGACTACCGCGCCACGATCATCGAGACCAAAGACGGCCGAGTCATCAACGGCCTCATCACAAAGGAAACCGACAGCGCGGTCACGCTTCGCACCATCAACGACACGATCGTCATCGCGAAGGCCGACATCGAAGAGCGCAAGCTGTCCGAACTCTCCCTGATGCCCGAAGGCCAGCTCAACACGCTGACGCCCGATGAAGTGCGTGACCTCGTCGCGTACCTCGCGTCCCCAACGCAAGTCGCGCTGCGTGGCCCGAAGTCGCCGATCGACCCGAAGACGGGACACGTCCCCGGCGCGCTCGAAGGAGAGTCGCTCAAGATTCTGAAAGTCTCCGCAGGCAATGCGGTCAGTCAAAAAATGGGCGGCTTCAACAAGGATAAGTGGAGTGGTGACGATCAGCTCTGGTGGACCGGCGGCCGGCGCGGAGCAAGGCTCGATCTCGAATTACCGGTCGCGGCCGACGGAGAATTTGTGCTGGAAGTCGTGCTCACGAAAGCTCGCGACTACGGCATCGTTCAAGTGCGAATAGACGACGAGACGCTCGGTAGTCCGATCGACGGCTTCAACAATCCGGACGTCATCACCACCGGCGTGATGAATTTCGAGCCGCGGAAACTGACGAAAGGCAACCACAAGTTGACGTTCGAGATCACTGGCAAGCACCCTGACGCCGTCCCCGGCTTCATGGTCGGCGTGGACTACGTGCGGTTGGTGAAGTGATTTTGGAGTGCGGGGCTGACACCCCGCACTCCGATGAGATCTCACAACCCCAGCAGTTTCAGCAGCCAGTTGCCGATCAAGGCCACAATCACGACCCTGGCAAACGCGTTTGACCAAATGGAGTCGGCGAAGCGTCGAGCAGGCGGCCAGCCAAGCAGCATCGCCAGTCGATAGGGAAGCTGAGCGAGCACCGCGAACGCCAGAAGTGGGACAACTCGATTGAGCGCGATCGCGCCGGACCAGTCGCCGCTGGCGAGTCGGATGAAACCGCGTGTCAGGCCGCAACCGGGGCACTCGAGCCCTAACCACAGCCGCGAACCGCACATCTCCGGCGCGGGGAGGCTACTCAGGCCGAACAACGTGACGCGCTGATCCGCGCGGATTCGCAGAGCAAACGACAGAACGAGCACCGCAACGGCGATGCACAGCATGGTCACGTCGTACGAGCGGACCTGAGTCACGTCTCGAGTCACCGACGATGACTCCTCCACTTCGAGTGTTGGCAGAGACTCGGAGACTGACATCGTGTCACACTCTCAATGCCGCAGCACAAATTCGGGGGAGGACATCAGGCTCCAGACGACATCCTCCAGATTGACTCGGCGGTTGTCGGACGACGCGAGGTGTTTCATAGCAGCGGCAAGTTCCGTCGCGGACGGCGCGCGATTGAGGATCGTCCAGAAGACGTCGTCGATCACCGCGTCCGCGTCAACCTTGGATTCCAGCCAGTCGCGCAGGCGGTTGTCGGAACGGGCCAGTACCTCGTTGAGAATCGGGCCGCTGACAAGTTGTAAGGTCTGCGAGAGTGTCGGATCGTCGGCCCGCTCGCACTCGCAGGCTTGCAGGCGTGGCGGCTTGCCGAACATCGTCAGCAATTGATCGCCGCTAGACGGGGCGGAGTCACGTCGCCGAAAGGTTCGGACGCCGGCTAATTGCGAGGCGCGAGTGCCGCTGGGATAACCGTTGAACTCCAACTTTGCACCGAGCACTTCGCTGAACGAATCAGCGAGTTGTTCAGCGGACAGACGGCGAATGACGGCGTGCGAGAAATTCGATTCGTCGTCACGGTTCGTGTCGTTGGGTGCGGAGGAAAGTTGGTACGTCCGCGAAGCCATAATCGTGCGGATCAAATGCTGCACGTCGAAGCGGTGCATGACGAAATCGTCGGTGAGCGCGGCCAGCAGCGCGGGGTTGCTCGCGGGGTTGGTCGCTCGAAAGTCGTCGATCGGCTCGACGATGCCTCGGCCGAGCAAGTGGAACCAAACTCGATTGACTTGAGCCTCCGCAAATCGGCGGTTCGTCGGAGCGGTCAGCCAGTCGGCAACGGCCATCAGGCGATCAGAGGATGTTTCGAATTCCGAGTTCCGAGTTCCGAGGAGTCTGGGCTTCACAGGTTTGCCGGTGCCGGGATGCTCGACCTCTTTGCCATCGCCGATCAGGACGAGTTGTTCGCCGTCGAACTCGTGCGAGTCGTTGCGGTCGCGGCGGTTGTTTTCGAGAACCTCGTACTTGATCTGCGAGAACTGATTCGCCCAGCCGTAGTAATCGGCCTGCGTCCAGCGATCGAATGGGTGATTGTGACACTTCGCGCATTGCAGGCGCGTGCCGAGAAACACTTGAGCCACGGTTTCGGCTCGTATAATCGGATCTCGCATCGCGCGGTAAAAGTTGGACGCCGGTTGCTCGTAGGTACTGCCCCGCGCCACGATCAACTCGCGGACGAAAATGTCGAGCGGCTTGTTTGTAGCCATGCCGTCCCGAATCCAGGCGTGAAACGTCGCGACCCCTTTGCGGTCGAGCGTCTTCTCTTCGACCCGCAGCAGGTCGGCCCACTTGAGTGCCCAAAAGTCAGCGAACTCTGGCCGAGTCAGCAACTCATCCACCAATCGCGGTCGCTTGTCGAGCCGTTGGTCTTGCGCGAACTGGCGCGACTTGACCGCGGTCGGCGGCAAGCCGAGCAGGTCGAGGCTCACGCGTCGCAGGAAGGTCGCGTCGTCGCAGACCTCCGACGGGTTCATTCGCAGCGATTGCAGTTTGGCGAAGACGTGTTCGTCGATGAAGTTGGTCGGCGGCGGAGCAGTCGCCACGAAGCCCGGCCGAGCCGGCAGGAATGCCAAGCTCACGGGAACCTGTTGGTCGAGGTATCGGGCGACGACCGTGACTTCGCCGAATCGTTCGCGTCGCACGACGGCATCGACTGAGATGGTGACATTCGGTTGCGCGGCATCGAAGCAAGCCAGCCGAGTCACATCGCGCGTCGATCCGTCCGCGAACTTGGCGATCGCTTGTAGTCGCACCGAGTCTGCCGGTTCGACGACGGACTGCTCGAGTGGCGTGACCAGCAGCGTTTGCAGTGCTGGCTCGTTACGGGACGTCTTAGGCATGCCCGCGGCGATCCACTGACGGAGCAGAGCATATTCCGGTGAATCCTCGTTGAACCGTTTGCCTCCCTCGTGCGGCACAGACATTGTCGGCTTGAGGAGCAACAGACTGCTCTCAGCATGAACAGTGTTGACTCGGCGTCCGACTTGCTCGTGCGTCAGCGTGACGAAGTCGGCATCCGGGTTCTCGCCACGCAACGACAGCTTGAAGCCTCCCTTGCCGTTCTGGTTGCCGTGGCACGTCCCCATGTTGCAGCCGGCTTTCGAGAGCACGGCCATCACATCACGAGAAAAAGAGACATCAGTCGCTGACAGCGGGGAGATCTCCGCGACGAAAAACACCGCGACCACGATGGCTGATGACAGCATGCGAGCGGAAGACAAACGCATCACGAAATCTCAGGCGGGCCAACGGACGAAGGCAACAGTGTTTCTGCTCATCTCTTCGTCCGCAAGACGCCGAGGGCCACTGGACGAATGGAGGCGGCGGATCCGGCCCGCAAAATCGGGAATCACGTCGCGGTTCTGCCACGAAATCCGCACAACCCGCTTTTGATGAGGTGAATCGGCCAGTACTCTCCCGACTATCGTGGAAACATGACGGCTCGAGGCCAGGGACTTTGTCCATGAGTCGCGTCTAAGTGGTCGAAGACAGTCAAAGCCAAAGAGTCCTCAGCAAACGGGTGCTGGAAGCTCACGGATTTGAGGTGACGGTCGTTGCAGAAGCAGAAGTGGCCCGGGAGTCGATCACTCGTCGGCCGCCGCACGTCGCGGTCACCGACCTGCTGATGCCGAGGATGGACGGCTTGGAATTGGTCGATCAGGTGCGTTACCGATTTCCACGCGAGCCGACAATCCTGATCACTGGGTGCGGCAGTGAAGAAATCGCTGCCGGAGCCCTGTATCGCGGAGCCGTCGGCTATATCCCGAAACGCCGGATTGACTCTGATCTTATTCCGTGTGTCGAATGCTTGTTGGGCATCGCGTGAGGAAACCTGTGGCATCCGAAGATCATCGACGAACTCGTCACCGATGAACGGCGGTTTGATCTCGACACCGATTTGTCGGTTGTGCCGCACTTGGTTTCGCACCTGCAAGACTGTGTCGGATTGATGCAGCTTTGTGACGAGACCGCGCAGATCCGCCTGGGGATCACGCTGTCGGAAGCGATGACCAACGCGATTTACCACGGCAATCTTGAGCTGAGTTCCGAACAGCGCAATGAAGATGGCCCCAACTGGTTCAACTCTGTACAGAAGTATTCACAGGAGGCACCATTTCGCGACCGCAAGGTGCATGTGGCGGCAAACTTGTCTGGCGAGTCTGCCAAGTGTGTCATCCGCGATGATGGTCGCGGCTTCGATCCTGCATGACTCCCTGATCCGCGCGACGATGCGAATCTCGCCAAGGCCAGCGGTCGTGGATTGCTGCGGATTCATTGTTTCGTTGAAGAGGTTTCTTACAACGCCAGCGGCAATGAAATCACGCTGATCAAACGACGTGACAAGTCGTAGCTTGAGCACTCTCGCCCGATCCTGCGACGGGCAGGAGTGGCCGTCCTACGAATCCCACTCGGCCAACTGCCGACCGATCGCGTCCGTCAGCGTTTCCAATCCTCCGGGGGCAACCAGTGCGACTTCTGGCTGATAGAGTTGCGGCTTCGAATACGCCTCGCGAGCCGGCATGTAGCTGACGTTCGTCCCGTTCGCCAGCGTGATGGCGATCAGCGGTCGATGTGGAAATCGCCGGATCAACTCCGACTGCAAAAGATGATACGGCTCTCCTTCGGCGGCGTACCAGAACGCATCACCCCATTGCCAAGTCCAGGCCGGCAACGGGTAGTTCTCTCCCGGTGGCAGCGGGCGAATGCGATCCAACAATCGGCGTTGGCGTTCCACTTTTGCTCGCAGCGTGGCGGCCTCATCGGTGCGGCCCGCTTCTCGCACGGACCTTTCTTCGGCGATCAGCTCGCGATGAAGTTGCTCGGCGGCAGCGAGCTTCGGCAAGGACGACAAGTACGGCAGCGGCACGTTCAACACAGCCTGTTGCGCGATCTCGACGCTGGCGAATCGTTTGGCGGTCCAGGGTTGATGCCGCCAGTTGCCAAGCGTTGCACCGGAGAAGACGGGTCCTTGGTAGACGTGATCGGTCTCAGCCGGATTCATGCCCGACAAAACGCCCAATGCCGTGAAGCCGACTTGCCGTCCGTTGCGATCCGCGACCGACGTGTCGCCGACGTAACCATCTCGCGGCCCGATGTCGCCGCATGGCGCGAGCAGAAACAAACAGGGGGCGGTGGTCTCTTGCTCGACGACTTCTCGCAGTGCTCCGACGTAATCCGGGCTGACGAGCGTGTTCTCCCAAGCCAGTGTCGTCGTGTGACACGGATAGTTGACGATCGTTGCGAGCACCGTGTTGGCCGCCGTCACCCGCACGACATTCAGCGGCAGCGGTTTGGCCTCGTCCGGATTGAAACCACAGACGTAATGCCCGCGAGCCTCGTCGAGGTAGTCGCGTTGGCAGCCCATCTCGCAGGTCGTCGAACCGTAGGTCAGAGTCGCCGGTTGCGATCTGAGTTGTGCCGCTCGAAACGCTTCGTGGATCTTGCTCGGCAGACTGTCGAGGTACGGGCCGATTCGATCGCCGCCCGGAAAATCGGTTCGGTCGCGTGACAAATATCCCGCCGAATGCGTGTGCGAAAACGTAACGAGCAATTCCGATCGGCTCAGTCCCGTCAGCCGACACGTCTCGCTCAACAACGCTTCCATTTCCGGCGCACGCAGCAAGCAGTGGTCGAGCGACACGAGCACCGTCTGCCGTGATCGATCCAACGGCCGCATGACGACGACGGTCGCTCGCAACGGCCGATGAATTCCGGTCGAGCGGTCGTGCGCCGCCGCTCCCCACATGCGGTGGTACATCCCGACCGGCGGCGTGATGTCGGTGAACGCGATACCGAATTCGCAACGCGATGATGGAGTGTGCACGATGGTGGTGCTCATGAAGAACCTCCGAAGTCAAATTTCGCGGCCATCGGCATGCGTCGTCCACTGCCGAAGGCTCGTGCGGTGAGTTTGATTCCCGGCGGCATTTGCCGACGCTTGAATTCGTTGCGATCCAGTTTTGCCGCGACCCAGCGAACGGTCTCGGCTGGGAATTGTTCGCTCAGCGTCGCGACCGACTCCTCTCGTTCGATCAAACCTTCGAGGATCGCGTCGAGCACTGGGTACGGCGGCAATGTGTCTTGATCAAATTGACCCGGCGCAAGTTCCGCGCTGGGAGCTTTCGTGATCGAATTGATCGGGATCACTTCACGGCGTTCGCGGACCTCGTTGATGTAGCGCGAGACGGCGTAGACATCGTGTTTGAGAAGATCGCACAGAACCGCAAAACCACCGGCCATATCGCCGTACAACGTGCAGTAGCCGACCGCCAGTTCGCTCTTGTTGCCGGTCGCCAGTGCGAGCCAACCTTGCCGATTGCTGCGAATCATCACGAGTGCTCCACGAATCCGAGCCTGCAAGTTCTGATCGGCGAGTCCACCTGGTTGACTGGTGAGGTCCGCCCCAACGACACGCGTCGCCTCGTAGGCGCGGTGCATCTCGTCGATCGGAATGATCGCGTGATCGATGCCGAGGTTCTCGGCCAACAGCTTTGCGTCCGAGACACTGTGCTCGCTGCTATGCCGGCTGGGCATCAGCAATCCATGGACGTGATCAGGACCAACCGCCTGAGTCGCGATGTACGCCGCCAGTGCCGAATCGATGCCGCCGGACAGCCCAAGCACACAGTCTTTGAATCCGGACTTCCGCAGATAGTCCCGCAGGCCGAGGACGAGCGCGTCGAGCAGGTCGGCTTCACGAGGGCGGATGGGATGACGAGGTGAGGAGTTGACAGGTTGAGGGGCTGACGGCGTGAGATCGACAACACGCAAGTCCTCGGCAAACGGAGCAAGCTCTTCGA
This sequence comes from Planctomycetota bacterium, assembly GCA_016872645.1. GTDB lineage: Bacteria > Planctomycetota > Planctomycetia > Planctomycetales > Planctomycetaceae > SXKJ01. The sequence goes on from VGZH01000042.1 coordinate 23,023, forward strand.
TCACGTTCGCAGCGGAGTCGAGGGCAAGACTGTTGCCGTCGAAGACAAGATCGTCATTGCCGCCGACTTGGTTGACGAACATGAACGGCTTGCGATGCCGCGAGACGTGCCGCTGTAAGATGTTCAGGCGTCGATGCGGCTTGTCCTTCTCGAAGGGACTGGCCGAAAGGTTGATGAGTACGTCGGCTCCGAGCGACACCAGCTCCGCGACCGGATCAGACTGTTGCAGCGGTCGGTCGTGATAAAAAGTATTTGGCTCGCCGTACCAAGCGTCTTCGCAGATGTGAACGCCAAGCTTCACTCCTCGCAATTCGACTGGTCGCACTCGCTCCGCGGGGCGGAAATAGCGCTGCTCATCGAACACGTCGTAGTTCGGCAGCAACGTCTTGTGAATGGTGTCGAGCACCTCACCATCGAGCAGTAAGCTGGCCCCGTTCGCGATGCGGCCTTCGGTCGCGCCCCACTTCGTCGGATGTCCGACCAACACCGCCAACCCGCGTGGCAGTTGCTTGGCCAAAGAACTCACGGCGCGGTCGCAGGCGTGAGCAAATCCTTCCCGCAGCAGCAAATCCTTTGGCGGATAGCCGCTGATGACCAACTCCGAAGTGACCAACAAGTCCGCACCCAATGCCAGAGCGTTTTCCGCCGCCAATCGCACCAGCTCGGTGTTGCCCTGCAGGTCTCCGACGGTTGGATTGAGTTGAGCGAGAGCGATCTTCACGAGTGAACCTTGCTTGGGTTGCTGAGGACACCGCCAGACTATCAGAATCCCGGTCTGGCTGCGAAGTGCCCACTGACGACGTGAAGGCAAATCCATTCGCCAATGTTGGAGGTTCCCGCATGATCGACGACACCGGGCCGCGCGAACCTGGCGATGCCCTGACAAGTCGAACCGGCCGAGGTGCGATGATCTTCGCGGTCGTCTTCGTGGGTTACATCTTGAGTCCAATTCCGTTGGCTTTTGGGCTCCACAAGGCAGGCAGCTTTGAATGTCTAGAAAAGCCCTTCTATGTTTTTATGCCCCATTCGTCTGCTTGACCGGCCGATTTGAGTTCGTTGCCAAGTGCTATCAGGGGCAGGATCGGCTTTTGGGCATGTAAGTCTCTTTGACTTCGGTGGAGTTCTCTGTGATTGATCGCGTTGGATTGCTCGTGCGACTGGGATTTGTGCTCGTTGCGGTCACAAGCTTCGCTGTTGCTGGGGATGAACCGCCGGTAGCGTTCGATCGCGAGATCGCTCCGTTGCTGGTCCGGCGTTGTTTGGATTGCCACAGCGGCACCGAGAAGAAAGGGATGCTCGACCTCTCACGAGCGGAGTCGGCAACTAAGGGGGGAGAGTCGGGAGCGGCGATCGTTCCCGGCAAGTCGGCCGACAGCCTGCTGTGGCAGCGAGTGCGTGACGGCGAGATGCCCCCTAAGAAGCCGCTGCTGAAAGAAGAAACTGAACTGCTGCGACGTTGGATTGACGGTGGAGCGAAATGGGGAGCGTCGCCGATTGATCCGTTCGCATTCACGACAAACGCTCGTGCGGGATACGACTGGTGGTCGTTACAACCGGTGAAAAGGCCGCCGGTGCCGGAAGTGCGAAGCTCGAAATCCGAAACTCGAAATCCAATCGATGCCTTCGTTTGGACTCGACTGCAAAAAGAATCTCTCGTTCCCTCCCCCTCGGCCGACAAGCGGACCTTGATTCGACGATTGTCGTTCGACTTGATCGGCTTGCCGCCGACGCCAGCCGAGTTCGCGGAGTTCGAAAAGGACGACTCACCCAAAGCCTACGAAAAGCTGGTGGACCGTCTGCTGGATTCTCCGCACTACGGCGAGCGTTGGGCGCGGCACTGGCTGGACATCATTCGCTTCGGCGAGAGTCAGGGATTCGAGCGGGACAAGCTGCGAATGAATTCTTGGCGATACCGCGATTGGGTGGTCAGCGCCTTCAACCGCGACTTGCCCTACGACGAGTTCGTGCGACTGCAACTCGCCGGGGATGTGCTCAGGCCGGATGATCCCGAAGCGATCATCGCCACCGGTTTCCTCGTGGCTGGGGCCTACGACGAGGTCGGCCAATCGCAACAGAGCGCGGCAATGCGAGCCGTCGTGCGCCAGGACGAGATGGAAGACTACGTCAGCACGATCGGCGAGACTTTCCTCGGTCTGACCGTGCATTGTGCCCGCTGCCACGATCACAAGTTCGATCCGATCCTGGCTCGAGACTATTACCGAATGTCCGCTGTCTTGGCGGGAGTGCGCCCCGGCGATCGCGAAATTCCCGCCGGCAACGAGGGGTGGCGAGCGTCGCAGCAAAAGATTGTGGCACACATGAATCGTGAACTGGACTCGCTGACGGCGCGGCTGAAAGAGCTTGAAGCCGACACTCGCAAGACGATCCTGACCGAACGGCGGACGAGAATCGACAAAAAGGTTCCGCCACAACCAATCGCTCGTTGGGAATTCAATGACGATCTCAAGGACAGCATCGGCGAACTGCACGTCACGGCGAACGGAGCAAAGCTCAAGGATGGCTCGCTACTCGTCAACGGCCGACAGGCGTTCGCGGCAACCGAACCGCTCAAAAAGCCGATCAAGGAAAAGACGCTGGAGGTTTGGTTGCGGCTCGAACACCGCAATCAGACTGGCGGCGGAGCAATCACGCTGCAAACTCTCGACGGCCAGACGTTCGACTCGATCGTCTTTGCAGAACGAGAACCGAACCGCTGGATGGCCGGCAGCGACGGCTTCGTCCGCACGCAGAGTTTTCAGGCTCCCGAAGAGACCGAGGCGGACAACCAAGTTGTGCATCTGGCGATCGTCTACCACGCCGATGGCACGATCACTGGTTACCGAAACGGCCAGTCATACGGCCAGCCGTACAAGAGCAGCGGGACAATCACATTTGAGGCGGAGAAATCACAGATCGTTTTCGGCCTGCGACACAGTCCTGTCGGTGGCAACAGGATGCTCGCCGCCGCGATCGACCGCGCCGCGCTGTACGACCGAGCGTTGTCCCCCGGCGAAGTCGCCGCATCAGCCGGTGTCTTCACCGACGCAATTTCCGAACAAGAACTGCTTGCTCAGTTGACGGAGTCAGTGAAGGCCGATCGAACGCGACTGAAATTCGAGTCCGACCACCTCCGCAAACAACTCGCGCGAGCGAGCGAGGACCGCGTCTACGCAGTTGCACCGAAAAATCCGGAGGCGACGCACCTGTTGCTGCGCGGCAATCCAGCGACTCCCGCCGAGGAAGTGTTTGGTGGCGGGATTTCGGCCATCAGCCATCGGCCATCAGACATCGGCCGGATGAAGGAGACGCCAGAGTTGTCCCTCCCGAAGGAGGCCACAGACGCTGAGCGGCGCAAGGGACTCGCCTCCTGGATCGCCGACCGTCGCAATCCCTTGTTCGCTCGTGTGATCGTCAATCGCCTGTGGCACTATCACTTCGGAGTCGGGATCGTCGATTCCCCGAGTGACTTCGGCTTCAACGGCGGTCGGCCAAGCCATCCCGAACTTCTCGATTGGCTTGCCACCGAGTTGATGGACCACGATTGGAGTTTGAAGCACCTCCATCGCCTGATGGTGACCTCGGCAACGTATCGCCAGTCTTCCCGTCCGCAATTCGAAGCCACAAAGAAGGATGCCGGAAATCGTCTGCTGTGGCGCAAAAGCCCACAGCGACTCGACGCCGAGACCCTCCGCGACGCCGTGCTCCGCGTCGCGGGAGAATTGAATCCGACCGTCGGCGGCCCGGGCTATCACGACTTCACGACGTTCGTATTCAACTCGCAGTTCTACGACATCATCGACCCGGTGGGGAACAGCTTCTACCGCCGCAGCCTGTATCGAACATGGGTTCGCTCGGGACGCAATCCGTTCCTCGAAGTTCTCGACTGTCCCGATCCATCCACGAAGACTCCGCGCCGTGCCGTGACAACCACGCCGTTGCAAGCCCTGTCGCTGCTCAACAACTCGTTCATGCTGCGGATGTCGCAACGACTGGCAGAGACTGAGCGACAGAACACAACCAGTGTTTCCAGCCAAGACGTCTCACGAATGGTTGAGAGGGTGTTGGGACGGAAGCCATCCGAATTAGAAATCGCCGAACTCCGTACATTTGCCACACAACACGGCCTGCCAACCTTAGCGCGAGTTCTCTTCAACAGTAACGAGTTTCTGTACATCGATTAGGGCGAGCGCGGCACTGGATTGGTTTGCGAACGATGTGTTCCAATGGCATCCGGCGGGAGGAGTTGCTGACTTGAACGGCCCCTCGCGCCGGCCACTCGGCAACCAGGCTGAGACATGCTTGAGTTTGCCGTTGCGGAGGAACTCGCAGGCCAGGCGAAAATTCTTGTCGCTCCTTTGCTGGCTGCCCGTCTGCAAGACGCAACCAGTCTCTTTGACGGCCTTCACCAAACGCTGGCCCTCACCAATCGTGAGTGTCAATGGCTTCTCGCAATACACATCTTTCTTAAATCGCAGCGCAGCCAGCGAGACCAGCGTATGCCAGTGATCGACCGTGCCGCAGACCACGGCTTGAATGTCTTGCCGATCCATGACCTTGCGAAAGTCTTTGTAGGCTTCCGCGTCCGGCCACTGCTTTTTCGCTTCGGCGATTTGTTTGTCGTCGACATCAAACACGGCGACGATTCGTCCGAAGCGTGAAGCGTTCTTCGCATCACCCCGAACCATGCCGCCGCAGCCGATCAAAGCGACGGCCGATTGATCATCAGCGGCACGAACAGTCGGAGTGGCAAGCTCCTTTAAGTACCAATTCGGCAAGAACGTCGCGGCGACGGTGGCAGCAGCGGTTTTCAGAAAGTGTCGTCGAGTCGTCACTTCGATATTCTTAGCGACTTACAGCAGGCGCGTGAGCACTCGCCCTGTGGAGATCTCCCACGGGCGTTGTAGTTCGTCGTAGATTTTCCGTTCGGGATCGAGTCCAAGGCAGTGGTACATCGTCGCGTGAATGTCGACAGGATCGACTCTGTCAGAGATGGGATACGCTCCAATCGAATCGGACGCACCCAGCACTTGCCCGCCGTGAATGCCTCCACCGGCTAACAATGCTGAGCCGCAGTCGCCCCAGTGATCACGGCCGGCATTGCCGTTGATCTTCGGAGTCCGGCCAAACTCACCCAGGCACACGACCAGCGTCTCGTCCAGGCGACCGCGCTGATCGAGGTCAGCCAACAGCGCGGAAAGCGATTGATCGACCATCGGCAGGAGTTCGCTTTTCAGCGCGTCGAAGTTCTTGCTGTGCGTGTCCCAGCCGTCGCAGACGGTCATCTCGTTGAAGTGAATCGAGATCATCGGGACACCGGCCTCGGCCAGTCGTCTTGCCAACAGCATCGTCTGGCCAAAGCGGTGGCGGCCATATCGATCACGCAATTCCGCCGGTTCGTTGTCGAGCGAGAATGCCGGTAGCGTTCCGCGATTGGCAGCTCCGGTCAGCAACACCGCTTGCGCCTGCATGTCCTGCATGGCACGAGAGGCCGATCCCCGCGCGGGATGATCGAGCAAAGACAGCAGCATCGCGCGAGACTCCAAGCGATCGGCGGAAACTCCGTGGGGCAAGGCGAGCGCGGGGATCGCTTCGCGCGTTCCCGGTTCGCCATTCACAGACAATGGATCGAACTTGGGGCCGAGGAATCCTGCATTGCCTCCACGCAACGGACTGCGAGCTCGCTTAAACTCGCCCTGCGTGCTGCTGCGAATCGCGAGCTCGGGCAGAGAGATGTATCCCGGCAGTGAATTCGTCGCCGGTTTGAACTTCGCCAGGACCGAACCGAGATGTGGAAAGTCGCTGCGTTGGGGCGGGCGAATGTCGTTGTCGAGGAGTGGCTGAGCAGTCGGTCGGCCGGTCAGCGTGTAGTAGATCATCGGCGTGTGATTGCTGTTCGGATGACTGACCGAGCGGACCAAGGCTAGCTTGTCCGTGACCCGAGCCAATTGTGGCAGCAGTTCGCAAATCTCGATTCCCGGCACATTCGTGGCGATCGGCGAGAACGGCCCGCGGACTTCCTGGGGCGCTTCCGGCTTGAGATCGAACATATCCAGGTGCGGCGGACCGCCGAGCAGGTAAATCAGAATGCACGATTTCGCGCTGCCAGCGGACTGTTCTCGTGGACGACTCAAATCGGTTCGTCCCAGCAAACGGGATGGCCAACTCGTCGCAGCGACAGCTAGGCCGGCTCCGCTCCGCAACCAATTCCGGCGCTGTGGCAGCAAGCTCGATGATTGCTCGAAGGCAGAGAACATGACACGGACCCTAAAGATCATTGTCGCAACAAGAGGCTCAAGCGATTTGTCAGTGCCGATCCAACAGACACCGGCGATCGACGGCCGTTTGAACGTCAATGCCTTCTTGGAATCGTGCCTTGGAACGGTAAAGACAGAACTCGAACTGGTGGAATACGCCAACTCCTCCGAAGCGGTGCGGGAACTGTCCAACACCTCCGTTAACACAACGGATCAGGCCGTTATTCGTCGCTGGGATACGTCTCCCCAGCTACCTTCGAGAGTCAGCGAACCCTCCCAGATTAAGGTAATGCGCTGTCCGCGCAAACTAAAGCCGCCCATGCCATTTCGGTCGACGTGAGAGTTAATGGCTGCCTGACTACTGGGCCGTTCTCAACTCGGCTGAAACAGGCGATCCCTCTCGAAGGTGGCTCCTGTGCGACGGTTCATTCAGTCAACCCCTGGGTTTTCGAGTGGAGCCTAAATGCAAGTTTGGTCCGGTTGGTGACTCCGTCGGCCACAGAATTGGAGGACAGTTTTGGATTCGATGGGAAACATGCAGAGCCCGACGAAGCTTGTTGGTTGGCCGAAAGCCGGTGGTCGGAACGAGACTCCAAATTCCTTCGTCCTGACCCGCCATGCACACTTTTCGGTCAAGAATCTGTCTCGAATCGTTGGAAAGTTCGGTCTTCTGACAGTTTAGCTGTTGCGATTCGGGACAAACTTGTCTGAAATCACGCCCCATCAAAAACTCGCTCCGCCACCGGGGCTGACTCGGTGGAAAGAGCATCCTGGCCGGAGGCTCAGATATGACGACTGAAATGCGACCCGCGGTCCCAGAGATCGGTTTGCTGCATCGTCTTATCGCTTCCACGCGGCGACTGCTGAGGGCCACTTGGACGGCCACTGGCTTGGGAATCACTGTCGGGTTGGGCCTGCTTCTGCTGGTGGTGGTTTCACTGGCGGACGTGGCGCTGGCGTTCCGCGAATGGCTGCGTCTGACCGGCCTGCTGCTGGTCGCCGTGCCGAGTACCTGGGCGTTCTTCAACGGCGTGCTGCGGCCGCTGTTTCGGAAAATGACGTCACGGTTTGTGGCTCGTCGGATTGAGGCGCAGTTGCCGGGGATTCACAACCGCCTAGTCAGCGTCGTGGATCTGGACGCTGAGAAGCAGAAGAAATTTTCGATGGCGTTCGTGCGACGCCTGATCTCCGAGGCGATCGAGCGAGTCAAGAACTTTCAGCCGTCGGCGGTTGTGGACAAACCAGCCCTGAAACGAGCCACCCTGTTCGCCCTGATCGGTGTGCTGGCGTTTGCGACGGCGCTGGGCATTTTTTCTGATCGCCTGCCGACCGCGTTGGCTCGCATCTTTTCGCCGTTTGCCGATATTCCTCCGGCGACAGGCGTGTTGCTCGACGTGCAGCCAGGAACGACCAAAGTTTTGCGTGGCGAGCCGGTCGATTTTCGCGCACAGGTCTCCGGCAAGAAAGTGGATCGCCTGCGTTTGGAAATGAAGCCGGTCGAAGGTGAACAGACAGGGAAAACCCTGTGGTATGAATTGCGTCCTGATGCCGACGGAACGGTTTGGACATTTCGGTTGCCGGCCTACGACAACTCGTTTGAATACCGAGTTCACGGCGGCGGTACCTGGACCAAGTTGGCAAAGGTGACGATGCTGGAACGGCCGCGGTTGGTCGGATTGCAGGCGGCGGTGCATTACCCGTCGTATATGCTGATGCCAGAACCGCGAGTCAATCCGCCGGACGTCGCGGATGTCACCGGCCCAGTAGGAAGCAACGTCGAAGTCACCGTCAACGTCGAAGGGGACGCCTCCGTCGGTGAAATCCAACTGTTGCGAGAGGAAATCAACAGTGTGTCGGTCGAGGATCGGCCGCTACGAGTCTGGTTCGAAAACGTCCTGCCGAAAGGTCATGCGGTCGAAGGCCACTGGAATTGGGTACCGCAAGAAAAGGGTCTCGATCCGAACGCTCCGCAGGTCAAGCGCGGTGCCGATCCGACCGAATCGCCCAAATGGCATTCGCATCCCGCCGCGCCAGGCTTGTCGTACCACTTGTTTCATTCCGCAACCACAGCCTTCGATGTGCATGTCGGCGAGGTGCTTTTCGCGGAGGTGTTCGTCGAAGCCGATCAGCCCGCCGAAGAGTTGATGTTGCAATTCCATGACGGTCAGAATTGGGAACGCCGAGCCTTCTGGGGTGCCGACAAGATCAACGTTGGTCAAAGCGAGACCGCTAGCCGCCGCCGAGCCGGCGATTTGCCGAAAACCGGCGAATGGGTGCGGCTCGAAGTTCCGGCGCGCGATTTGGACCTCGAAGGCCACTCGATTCGCGGGGTGAACTTCACGCAGTTTAGTGGCAAAGCCCTGTGGGGCCGCGTCGGCACGCTTCCCGCCGCAACTCGCGAAGTCCGGGACTTCGTCGTCGTCGAAACGTTTCCATTGAAGATCCAGGAACAAGAACCGGGTGACCAAACGAAGTCGAAGACCGTCGCGTCGAAGCATTTCGCCGCCATTCGCGAAGCGCATCATTGGACGGGTACATTCCCAATCAATGCTGATGGCTGGTATCGCGTCGAGCTCAAGAATGAAATCGGAGCAGCCAACCTGCCGATGAAGGAAGCTCGCATCTCGTCGGTGCCAGACAATCCGCCGCAGATTATGATCGAGCGGCCAGGGGTTGATCTCGTGCTCAGCGAGCCGGTCAAGGTGCCCATCGTCATCGCTGCTTTCGACGACTTCGGACTCGGCGAACTCGTACTCTCCGTGCAGCGTGGCGACAGTGGTTTTGTCGGTCGGCCGGTGAAGTCGTTCTCCGAGTTGAAGCGAGCCGACACGTCGCTCGTGATGCTTGACCTCGTCAGCGAAGCAGTCAAGAACGGCGAAGTGCTGAAGTACCGAGCCGAAGTCCGCGACCGCAAGGGGCAATCGGCTCAGACGCAGGACTATCAAATCCGCATCGTCTCGAACGATCCGAATGCTGCCGACAAACAGCTCGCTCAGTTGGAAAAGAAGGAAGAGGAGTTCGCCAAGAAGCTCGACAAGCTGATTGAAGAGCAAGCCAAAGTCCAAGAGAAGCTCGAAAAGATCACTGAGAAGTTCGATCCGCTGACGGAAAAAATCGAAGCGGCTCAAGAGGCCGCCGAAAAAGCCGCTGATGTCGCCGCGGAAAAGGCCGAACAAGCGGCTCAAGAGCAAGCCAAGAAGGACGACCCGCAAGCCAAAGACCAACCGAAGGATCAACCAAAAGACCAACCCAAAGATCAGCCGAAGCCGAAAAACGACCCGGCTGCGAAAGATCTGCCAAAGCCTCAAGACGCGGCGACGACGCCAATGCCAACTCCGGAACCGAAGCTCGATGCCGCGGCCCAGAAGGAGTTGGCTCAGCTCAAGCAAGAACTTGCTCAGGTCCAACAGGAGGAAGCCAAGAACGCCGAAGCTGCCAAACAACTGAACGAGGACTTGAAAGAGTTGGCCAAGGAAGCGGAGCGGCAGCAGCTTCTTCCGCCCGAACTGCAGCGCGAAATCGCATCGCTTGCCGAAGCGTTCAAGGAAGCGGCGACCGAACCGATCAAGACTCTGGCGGAAGAGATCAAGAAGTCGGCCGATGCGAAGACGCCGGATCCGAAGCTCGAAAAACTTGAGGCCCGCGCCGACCAAGTGCAGGAGAACCTGGAAGCTCTGAAGGATCGGTTCGAAGCGGTGCGTGAGGCTCAGAAAGATGCCAAGCAAGACGCCGCCATGGCGCTTGACGAATTGCATCGCGAGATGCTCAAGCAATCGGGCGAGCTGACCGCCAGCGAACTCGAAGAGCTTCGCAAAGCAATCGAAGCGTTGCGAGACAAGTTGCAAAACCTCGCTAACGAGGAATCGCAGTTGCTGGAATTCACTCCAGAGGCTCCGGAATCGTTGCTGCCAGAAATTGCCAACACGCAGCGCGACCTCGAACGCCGAGCCGACAAGGAACTCGCCAAGACGAAAGAACTGCAGAAGCGTGAAGACTACAAGGCGCTGAAGCAGAAGACTCAAAAACAAAATCCGCAGAACGGTGAGACACCCAACGATCCGGCAAATCCTGAACCGATGCCTGCGGACGATCCGCTTGCCGGCGACAACCCGCCCGAGATGGCCACAACTCCGGAAGATTTCGGCAACAGCGATACTCCAATGCCCGACGCTACAACGCCGCAAGACAACGGCGATGAATTCCAACCGGCAATTGCCGATCCCGCGAAGCCGGCTCCCAAGAAGCCAAACGCTTCAACGGCGAAACCTGCGAAGCCCGAAAAAAGCTCGCCACAGAACCCACAAAAGGGAGCTGACAAGCCGCAGGCGAATCAGCCCAAGGGTCAGCCGAACGCCGCTGAGCAACGCGAGAAGTTGAGTGACCGCGAAGCTAGGAAGCTCGATCAACTCCAAAAGGCGGACGAGAGCCTTGCCGCCGATCAACGAGCGCTTGACGAGTTGCTCAGTGAAATCGGCGAGCTTTTGAATTCTGAAATGGCTGAAAAGGGAGAAGGGAACGCCCCGATGCCCGGCGAAGAAGCGTCCCCCGCAACCTCGCCGAACGATGGACCGATGCCCGCGACAGGTGAACCAAACGAACCCGCCGAATCAGCGCCGCTGTCCGCTGAAAAAGCGGAGGAGTTGGCGCAATTACTCCAGTCTGCGAAGGCTCAAAAAGCGATGCAGATGGCGGCGCGGAGCAAAGCGATGCAAGCCGGCGATTCTTCGGAGCAGCCGAACAAAGGCCAGAAGAATCCCAACGCTCCCCCTCCTCCATTAAAGTCGAATCCGAAGCCGCGAAGTGGCCTCGAAGGTGACAACTCCAGTCAATTTGCGATGGAAGCGGTCCTGAAAGACCTCGATCCGTCGACTCGCTCGATGATTCTCAAGATGCAACCGCGCGTGCGTGAAGAGCTTCTGCAAAGCCTTCGCGAAGAAGGCCCGGAAGGCTATCAACGATTCATCCGCGATTACTTCAAACGGTTGACGAAGGCGGGGCAGCCAGTCAAGTAATCCACGATCTCGCATCGAACGCATGCGAGATCACCAAGGCAGGTCTTAGGCACAAGGAGGTTGCAATTCGAATGAAGCCAATCAAAGGAACCTCAAGATGGTAGAGCCACCACGGCCGGTGAGCGTCGTTTCGGTCGTCGCGTTGAACGACCTGCATTTGCAACTCGATTTCGATGACGGACTCAGCCGTACTGTCGATGTGACTCCTTATGTCCAAGAGCCACAGTACAAACAGGTCCGTCTGAGCGAGAAATTCTTCAAGACGGCGCACATCGAAAGTGGTGCTGTCGTCTGGGACAACGGATCGATGCTCGACGCCGATTTGTTGCGCTACGGCCCGCCAAAACCGCCGAAGCCCGAAAAGACCAAGGTCGCGAAGCCGGCTAAGCCCGCCGCGAAAGCGAAACCGAAAGCCAAATCAGTGAAGGTGGTCAAGGCGAAAGTCAAACCGGCGAAGGCGAAGCCCAAAACCCAGGCAAAGAAAGTTGCCAAAGCGGTCAAGCCCGTGAAGAGAGTCGCTAAGCCTGCCGCAAAGGCCAAAGCCAAAATCGTCAAGAAGCCGGCGAAGAAAAAGAAGTAACGCGGCGGAGCCCTCTTCCCACTGCTCGATTCGTCCGTCGAGTATTCATCGCCAGCGAAGCTCGGAGAGCTTCGCGGAGGGGAAGCTGCGCGATGAGACTTCGACAGCTTGTGAGCAAGTTCAGCCTCGCTGGCTTGATTACTGCCTTGGTGTGCTCTTGGACTGTTCTCGCGTTCGATGAAAAACCGGAAGCCGATCAAAACGCAACGGACAGCAAAAAGCATCCCATCTCTGCCGCGTTTCAACTGCGAGTGAATCGTACCGCAACGGTCAGCTTGCGGGGCTGCAAGGGAATCCGAAGCTCCGGCTGAAATCAAAGCTGTTTCTCAAGGCCGTGTCGCCGGGGAAATCGGAGAGCCTCTTTCCCTACGTCGCTGAATCGGGGTCTTCTTCAGCGATGACCGGTGTGGGACTCCTTGGTCGGCGACATAGTGGATGCGAAGCCAACGCCCCAGAAATGACAGGTGGCTCAGATTAACGCGCTGCGAATCAAATCGCCTCTCTCCACAACACTTACTTGCCCTATTCCGCAGCGCAGGCGATGCACAATTTTCCGGGAAAACATTGGGAAGACTGAAACAAAGCCACTCAAAAAGCACTGATCGATTCGCAAATTTGCGAAGGCTGCGCCGCCGGAAGCTGGAAGCCAAAAGGCCTCGACGCTGATCCACTCTTGTTCACCAGCATGACTGCTTTGACTTTAGAGGGCTATTACCGTTGGAATCCGTTCTATGGGGCGGATTTGAAGGCCCCGTGACCCGCCTTGGTCGTCAACGCCTCCCTGACCTTCCGCCGATTTATCTCCCTTTATGCTTCAACGATTTCTCCAATTGCTCGGTATCCACGAAGATGTCCTCAAACACATGGACCGCGCGGAGTTGGTGTTTCAACGTGGCGAGGTGTTGTGGATCGGGGCGGTGTTGCTGCTGCCGCTGGCATGGATGGTCTATCGGCGACAGAAGCTGAATCTGCACACGGTGCCGAAGTGGTTGCTGTTCACGTTGTGTGTGACGCGTGTTTCAATCCTGACGCTGTTGTTTGTCGTGCTGTCGGGGCCGTACTTGCGGATCGATCACAAGTACGAACGAAAGCCGATCGTGGCATTCCTGTTCGACAACTCGCAGAGCATGAGGCTGCCAGCGGGACCGTTTGAAACCGACGAGGAATTTGCGGACGGGGCTCGTGCCATTGGGGCGATCAAAGAGGAAACTCCAAGCTCCTCGGCTACCATCGCGCCAAAAGACAACCTCACCTCCAGCGAGACAAAAAGGGCAGAAGAGTCTCTCCCAACGCCAATCGTTGTCGATGCGGACACACGCACGACGTTGAATCGAATTCGACGGGCTGAGTTGTCGCAAACCGCTGTGCGAGTCGCGAGTGACAAGCTGCTGAAGCCGCTGGGTGACAAATTTGATGTGCGTTATCTCACGTTCGCACGCGATGTCGAGCCATTCGTGTTCGATCCGGCCAAAAGTGACCCGCAGTTGCCAGATGTCAACAGCGGGCCGTCGTCCTGGCTCGGGAGTGTCATCCAGTACGTCGTCGAGGAGGCGGCGGGGCAAAAGATCGCAGGACTTGTGCTGTTCAGCGACGGCCAGAACACGGGGGGGCGATCTCCCGCAGAAGCCGCACGCTCGGCGGCGCAGGTCGGTGCGCCGATCTTCGCGGTGCCGGTTGGTTCGCCGAAGCGATTGCAAGATGTCTCAATTGTGGACCTCTACACGACCGGACAAGTCTCGATCGGTGACACGGTCCGCGTGGCCGTGACGCTCGAATCGCATGGCTTCAACAAGCGGCCCGTGAAGGTGGAGTTGAAGGACGGCGAAACCGTGCTCGACACGAAGGAGTTGGTGTTGCTCGGCACCGAGCAGCAGCAGACGGAATTGATCTTCGAGGCGAAGGAGGCCGGTGACAAATATCTCACGGTCAACGTTCCGGCTTTCCCGGAAGAGGCGGAAGAACTGCGAGCTAACAACAGCGACCTGGCGTTCGTGCGGGTCAGTGACGAAAAGCTGAAGGTTCTACTGATCGACGGACTGCCACGCTGGGACTTTCGATTCTTGAAGAACGACATCCGCCGCGACAACGGCATCAAGGGCCGTACTGGCGACGAACCGGAAGTTCTCGCCGAAGCTGAATGGCGGCGAATGTCGAAAGATGATCAAACCGCAAAACTGCCGGCCACCGCGAAAGATTTGTCGGAATACCACACGATCGTTCTCGGTGATGCTTCCCCTGACATCCTGCACGACGATTTTCGGAAGGCATTGATCGAAGCGGTGCGGGACAAAGGGGTCGGGTTGATCGTCGAAGCGGGGCCGCGCTTCATGCCGCAGATGTACGACCGAGAGTTTCAGTCACTGCTGCCGGTCGTCTTGAAAAACAACGCCGACAACGGCATCGAGGCTCCCGCGTACAAGCCCTTCAAGATCGAGATCACCCAGGAAGGCTTGCTGCACGAGTCTCTGCGACTGCATGACGATCCCGGCCGCAACGTTCAAGTCTGGTCGCAGATGCCGACCTACTTCTGGGCTGCCGCCATCGAGCGGCCGTCGCCCGCCGCGATTGTGCTGGCGCGCAATCCGAGCATCGAGAACCGCTGGGGCAAGCAACCGCTCATCGCGTATCAGTTCGCGGGCAAAGGGAAGGTCGCGTTTCTCGGCATGGACGCAACGTACCTCTGGCGGCAAAACGTCGGCGACCGCTTCTTCTACAAGTTCTGGGGGCAGATGCTCCGCTTCGTCGGCCGGACCGAAGACGGCTCGGAGAAGAAGGAGAGTCGACTGCTCGTGCGCCCGGTGCGAGTCCAGCCGGGTGAATCCGCCGAGATCGAACTCTTCGCGTTCACCGCCGACGGCCAGCCACGCACCGATGCGACGCTCAAGGTCAGCACGCTGGGTCCGACTGGTTCACAAATGGTGGAACTCGTCGCCGACAAGTTCGTGAAGGGCCGTTTCACCGGCAAGTTCTCGCCGAAGGAAACCGGCGAGCATCGAGTGCTTTATCAACCGAACGATTCGCCAAAAACGGTCGAAGGCAAGCTCCGCGTCATGCCGTCGTCCGAAGAACTGCGCGATCCGAACTTGAATCGTCCATTGCTGGAAACTCTCGCCAGCACGACCGGCGGCAAAGTGATTTCGATTGCCGATCTCGCCTCGCTGCCGGAACTGTTCAAGGGGGAACCGATGCTGATCGAGGTTCACCGCGAAGCCAGCATCTGGGACAACTGGTTTACGCTGCTGCTCATCACAATGATTTATGCGTTGGATGTCGGGCTTCGTCGTCTGAGTGGGTTGAGTTGAGAAGGGGAGGAAGCGATGCGTCACCTTGGAGTGCGGTGTATCAGCACCGCTTTGGATCTTTTCATTGGTCTCGCCCGCTGTGATTCGTCGCGATGTCGTCGAACGAATCCAAGGCGGTGCTTACACACCGCACTCCAAAGTTTCGTCGCCGTTGTTCTGTTCGCGGCGTCGGCGCACGCACAAAGCAAGTCTCCCGCCGCGACTCCAACCACCGCCGCGCCGCTCACCGAGCAAAAGGTCATCGAGCGAGTCACGGCCTCTGTGGATCGCAGCCTCGAATATCTCGCGTCGAAACAGAAGCCGGATGGAAGTTGGGATGACTGCAATGCCGGAAACGCGCTGACGATACTGGCGATGCTCGGCCGAGGACATGTGCCGGGGCGTGGGCAATACAAAGAAGTGTTGCAGAAGGGCCGGAAGTATCTGCTTAAGACGCAGCGTGAGGACGGCTTGTTTCATTCGCGACGCCAAGCCGGAGCGGGGCCGATGTACGAGCACGGGCTTTCGACGCTCGCGACGGCGGAGCTTTACGGCATGGACCCCGACCCCGATGTCGAAGAGAAACTGCGTCGAGCGGTGCAGGTCATCGTCAAGGCTCAGTCGCCGAACGGCGGTTGGCGGTACAACCCGCGGCCGGGAGACCACGACCTTAGCGTGAGCGTGATGCAGATCGTGGCGCTGCGAGCGGCCAACAACGCCGAGATTCCCGTGCCCGAGGAGATCATCGAGAAGGCGGCGAAGTACGTGCGGTATTGTGCTCACCCGAACGGCGGCTACGGCTACCAAGGTCCGGCTCAGGGAGCACAAACTTCGGCGGCCGGTGTCGTCTCGCTGCAACTGCTCGGCAAGTACGACGACCCCAGTGTTCCCAAGACTCTCGACCTGCTGGCGAAGTTCCCGGTCGAGTGGTCGGCCAACAGCATCCAGTATTGGTACTACTTCCATTACTACGCGATTCAGGCGAACTACCAGGCGGGGGGCAAGTACTGGAACGACTGGCACCCGCGCGTCCGCGAATTGCTGCTCGACAAACAAAACGCCGACGGCAGTTGGGATGTCCCCGGCGGCACCGCCGAAAATGCCGGCGTCGTCGGTCCCAACAATATCTACTGGACCGGCATGGCCTCGCTGATCCTCGAAGTTTACATGCACTTCCTGCCGGCGTATCAGCGGTAGCGCGTCGCGGCACTCACTCAATCGTGACGAGACGATGTTGAGTGACGAGATTGGCGCGGCGGTGGCCGCAGGCTTGGTTTTTCTTCGGACCTGACGGACGTTTGTCGCACCGACAGAGAACCGCGCAAGCACGTCGGAGTGTCGGAGCGTCCGCCACGTTGGTAGTCGCGAAGCATGGCCGGCGCGAGTTCGTCAGCATCATCGCCGACTTCGGTCGTCGCGAACTCGAACACCAATTCGGTCAGTTTGAGCAGCGGGATACCGCTGAAGCGGCCGAGGCGGATATAGAGCCAGTCGGTCAGCCGCCAGAGCGTCCAGAACGGGGACTCGTCACGCCACAACAGCGGCAAGCTTTCGACGAAGTTGCCGCTGTTGCCGAGCAAGTCCCACACGCGAGCGAAGCGGCGCAGGCGGCCAAGATCGGCGGCGGACAACACACGCGTACTGAGCACTTCATACGGAGCGGCCGGGCTGTAGATCATTTGCTCGGCCGAGTCGTGGCGGATGATCGGTGTGCCGCGCAGGCGTTTGAGGATGCCGACTTGAATTTCTTGCGGGCCGAGCGCGAGCAGTCGGTCGAATCCGGCGGCGAAGCTACCGAGCGTTTCGCCCGGCAGGCCGGCAATCAGGTCGGCATGGATGTGGACGCCGGTTTGCTCGCGCAGGAAACGGAAGTTGGCGGCGAGCTGTTCGTTGTCCTGTCGGCGGCTGATGAGTTCGGCAGTCTGATCGTTAAAGGTCTGTACGCCGACCTCAAATTGCAGCACGGCGGGGGGGAACTGCACGATCAACTCGCGGAGCGACTCCGGCAGACGGTCGGGAATCATTTCAAAGTGCAGGAACAATCCGGGCCGCATCCGGTCGAGGAAGAATTGCAAGATCGCTCGGCTGACGCGCGGATTCAGATTGAAAGTCCGATCGACGAATTTGAAGGCTTGGCAGCCGCGATCGAGCAACCGCTGCATCGCGGCCAGGAACGGTTCGAGCGGAAACTGACGCACCGGAATGTCGAGCGCGGACAGACAGAATTCGCAGGTGAACGGACAACCGCGCGACGCTTCGACGTAAATGACTCGATGTGCGATGTCCTCGTCGGAGTAGAAATCGTAGGGCAGGGCGAGCTCATCCAATCGGGGAAGTTCCGCTGCGATGATTTTCGCGGCCGGCTGAACGCCCTCAAGCAGCGGCCGACAGAGCTTTGCAAACTCCAAGTCCCCTTCGCCGGTAATGACATAGTCTGCGAGCTGCACGATCGGCTGCTCATCGACCTCGAAGCTGACTTCCGGTCCACCGAGTACGACGACGATGTCGGGCCGTAACTGTTTCAGTGCGGCGACCAGTCGCGTGGCCGGATCGATGTTCCAGATGTAGACCCCCAAACCAACGATCTTGGGATCGCGCGAGACGACCGCGTCGAGGACTTCCAGAATCGCGTCGTTGATCGTGAACTCAATCAATTCTGCCCGCGGCTGCAAATCACCAAGGTTGGCGAACAAGTACCTCAGCCCAAACGCGCAGTGCGGGTACTTGGCATTCAGCGTGGTCAGCAGGATCTCCGGCATGTCGGCCACTGTAACGAATCCGCTACGATGAGCGGAGAAAATACTCGTTCGAGAACTTTTCATGCACTTGATTGCCACCACCACATTTGGTCTCGAAGCTGTCGTTTCGCGAGAGCTCAAGCAGCTTGGCTATGAGAAACAGACCACCGAGGACGGCAAGGTCACGTTCGAGGGCGACGCATCCGCCATTGCACGGGCCAACCTGTGGTTGCGATCCGCCGAACGGGTGCTGGTCCAAGTCGGGCAGTTTGAGGCCCGCGATTTCGGCGAATTGTTCGACCGCACGAACGCGCTGCCGTGGGAGGATTGGTTGCCGGAGAATGCCTACTTTCCTGTGCGAGGCCGCTCGGTGCGGTCGCAGTTGCACAGCACGCCGGATTGCCAGGCGATTGTGAAAAAGGCGATCGTCGAGCGGCTGAAGCAGCGGTATCGCAAAGTCTGGTTTCAGGAGAACGGCCCGACGTTCACGATCGAAGTCTCGCTGCTGAAGGACCGAGCCACGTTGACGATCGACACGACTGGTCCGGGGTTGCACAAGCGAGGCTATCGCAAGCAGGCGGGCGAGGCTCCGCTGAAGGAGACGCTCGCGGCTGCGCTGATTCAGTTGAGCTACTGGAATTCCGGCCGCATGTTGCTCGATCCGTTCTGCGGCAGCGGCACGATCCCGATCGAAGCGGCACTGATCGGCCGCAAGCTCGCGCCGGGATTGCATCGCGCGTTCGTGGCCGAGGAATGGCCGGTCGTGCCTCGCGAGATTTGGGAGCAAGCTCGCGAAGAAGCCCGCAGCGTCGCGCTGCCGAAACTTGACGCTCCGATTGTCGGCAGCGACATCGACGCCGAAGTCCTCAAGCTCGCGCAGCATCACGCCATGCTGGTCGGAGTCGCGGAAGACATCCGCTTCGAGCACCGCGACTTCGCCAAAATCTCTGGCCCCGACTTGTTGCCCTACGGCTGCTTGATCGCCAACCCGCCGTATGGCGAGCGACTCGGAGAACTCAACGAAGCGGAAGCTCTTTACGCCAGAATGGGAGCTTTCTGCAACCGGCTTAATGCATGGTCGGTCTATGTGCTGACCTCGCATAAGGAGTTCGAGCGTCTTTTCGACCGAGCGAGCGATCGTCGCCGCAAGCTCTTCAACGGCCGCCTCGAATGCACCTACTACCAGTTCCAAGGACCGCGACCGCCAAGGGAAACGCATGAGTGAGCCATTGCGTCCACGCCTGAACGGGCCGTGGCAGGTATTGAGCACCACAGAAATCTATCGCGATCCGTGGGTGGTGCTCACGAAGGATGACGTGATTCGGCCGGATGGCCGGCCGGGGACGCACACAGTCACGCGGTTCAAGGATGGCGTGTCGGTGCTGCCACTGGATGCGGATGGCTTCGTCTTTCTGACCGAAGAATTTCATTACGCGCAGGGATGTCGCGCGATCGAGGTCATCAGCGGTGGCGTCGAATCGGACGAAGACTTGCCGGCGGCGGCCGCTCGGGAATTGCGGGAGGAGGTCGGCATTGTCGCATCGCGCTGGACACCGTTGGGGGTTGTCGATCCGCTCACGTCGCAGGCGATCGCGCCCATCTCGCTGTTCCTGGCGGAAGGACTGTCCTTCGTGGAAGCGACGCCCGACGGGACCGAGACGATCCACCGGTTGCGAGTTCCTTTCACCGAAGCGGTCGAGATGGTCATGCGCGGCGAGATTACGCATTCCGGCAGTTGCGTACTGATCCTGAAAGCAGCACGAATCTTGGCCAGTCGTGCAAACCCTTAGGAGGGAACTCGAACGAACTTGCCGATGACTCGAGCACGACGCGCGAGCGAGTGGTTGCCCACTAAAAATTACTCGCTCGCGCGTGGTGCTAATGTCCTTCGAAAACCGGCGTCAGGTTGCCGGCCGCATCGAAATCCATTTCGCTGGGGCCGGAGATGACCGTCAAATCCGAACGCTTCTGGATCTCCGGCAGATACGCCTCGCTGATGAGCACCTCGCTGAGGTGCAGCGTGTTTGAGATGTGGACGATCTTCGACTTCGTCGGCTCGACGAGACCGAGTGTCGGCAGAGCGTTGGCAATGACGTCGCGATCGGTGTCGAACGCGATGGGGAGCATCGCGGCGGTCGGATGGCCTCCGGTCAGGCAGTTGATCGCGGTGATCTTGCGATCGACTTGATTGATCGTGCGCGAGTTTGTGAACTCGGCGATGCCGATGCCAGTGGCGTTGCCGTGAGTCGCCTCGGTCAGTCCGCGGACAAAGATCCGCTTGACCGAGACGTCGTCGTGTTCGGTCGCGGCGTGGTCGTTGTACTTGCGGCCGATGACGTTTGTGTCCATGCCGGTGCCGCTGATGTTCTTGCCGATCTGGTCGATGATCAGCAGTTGCACGCTGGCAAATGGCAGCTTCGGCAGCCATGTGCGAGCTTGTGTCAACAGTTCGGACTCACGCTCGAAGAACTGCGACGGTGGGACGGCGGCGATCATGCCGGTCTCGTCGTAGGCGTTCTCGACGATGGCCAGGCCGGCGACGACTTTGCATTTGCGCAGCACGACGTCGGCAACCGCGCGGATGATTTCCAGGAAGCTGAAATCCAAAATCGCGCGGTGATAAATCTTCGCCCCTTCGTGCTTGCCGAGTCCGATGAGCATCATTTTGTGCAAGCCAGATTCGATCGGGCCGACGAAGCCGGTGTGCGGTTTGACTCGACCGACGACCAGAACGTGATCGCAGTTGAAAGCGTGCTTGTCGAAGTGGACCGGGATGCCTTGCGGCGTCGTATCGACGACGACGGTTTCCATCGATGCGCGAATCTCCGCGCCGGTGAAGGCTTCGGTGACTCCATAGCCTTCGATGATCTGCCGCTGACCTTCGGGAGTTCCGCCACCGTGGCTGCCCATCGCCGGGACAATGATCGGTTTCGCGTTGAGCGAGCGGACGTGATCGCAGGCGGCCTTGATGATGATGGCGATGTTGGCGATCCCTCGGCTGCCCGCCGTGATTGCGACCGTCTGCCCCGGCCGCACAGTTTTGCCAAGGCTGAGCGTCGCCAGTTGCCGCTCGACTTCGCCGGGAATATCGTTCACGCGTGTCGCATCAAACGTCTGCTTGACTCGCACCATGCGGGGAAAGCTCATGGGATTTCCTTTGGAGTGCGGTGTGTCAGCACCGCTTTGGATTTCAGCGTCGCCTGCCTCGGAGAGTCCTAAAGCGATGCTGACACACCGCGCTCCAAAAATGGCCTTGGCAGTTTAGACCTCTGCGGCGTCTCAATCCACACGGTGAGATTTGATGGCTGACTCGAAATTAAAAACTGCTGAGGCTGATCTGGACGAGTCGCCGGATGATGTGCTGGCCGTCACCCCGCGGATTCAGATTCCGCATGACGAGTTCGCCTTCCAATTTGCTCGGAGTTCCGGTCCGGGCGGACAGAATGTCAACAAAGTGAACTCAAAGGCGATGCTCCGCTGGCGACCGCTGGAGTCGCCCAGCTTGCCGGATGACGTGCGGCAACGCTTTGCTGTTCGGTTCGCCTCGAAGCTGCTGGCGGACGGCAGCATTCTGATTTCCTGCGAGAAGTCACGCAGCCAGTTGCTCAACCGCATCGGTTGCCTCGAACAACTTGCCGGCTGGTTGAAAGAAGTCGCGGTCCCACCCAAGAAGCGCCGACCGACAAAGCCGACGAAGGGTTCAAAGACTCGTCGCCTGAATGACAAACGCCGCCACTCGGATACCAAGCGAATGCGCGGTTCGCTGGGCGATGACTGAATCACAGGCCGGTCAAGGTTGCGATCAGGATTCCGGTCGCGACGGAGACATTCAATGACGTCACGTCACCGCGTGGTGCGATGCGGCAGACGCAGTCGCAGTGTTCGGTGGTCAGGCGGCGCATCCCTTTTTCTTCGTTGCCGACAATCAGCAGCCACGGGCGGCCGCGGTCGACTTGAGTGACGTCGTCGGCTGCGTGTTCAGATGTGCCGAGCACCCACAAGCCCGATTCTTTGGCAACTGCGACGGCGCGGGCGAGGTTTGGGACGATCGTGAACGGAACATGTTCAAGACCACCGGCCGCGACGTCGTAGGCCACTCCGCTGAGCGGCGCGGATCGGTCTTTCGTGACGACGATCCCCTGCAGTCCGAAGAAGGCCGCGGTGCGAAAGATCGCACCGACGTTGTGCGGGTCTTGTAGATTGTCGAGCGCCAGCCAGAGGCCGTGGCCGTCGGCTCGTGTCGCGGCGTTGGCGAAGAGTTCCTCGAGCGGCACGTCGGGCCGCTCGCGGACTATAGCGGACATGCCGGTCTCGCGACCTTCTTTTTCGCCGCCGCGACGGTCACGAGAACTCGGACGTCCACCGCGAGTGACTCGGACAGCGTGTGCGCGAGCGACGTCGATCACTTCGGACCAAGCGGGACTCGGGGCATCCGTCGCGACTTGAATGTCGAGAACGTCCAACGGGCGAAGTTGAATCGCGGCCAGTACGCTGTGTGGATTTTTGAGTTCGACTGCCATAGGTACTGCCTACTGTCTGCTGCCTGCTGCTGCCGCCCGCTGCCGCTGAGCTTCGTAAAACAAAATGCCGGCCGAGACGGCTGCGTTGAGCGACTCGACCGCTCCGAATTGCGGAATCATGACCAGTTCGTCGCAAACCGCGAGTATCTCGTCGCGGATGCCAGTTCCTTCGTTGCCGATGACGATGGCGACCGCGCGAGTCAGATCGCAGTCGCTGATCGGCTGCGAGGCCCGTTGACTGGTGCCGATGACTCGAATGCCGTGCAATCGCAATTGCTCAACCAGTGAGACGATGTCCTCAGCTTGCGCGATGGGAATGTGATTGACCGCCCCGGCGGAACTGCGGGCAACTTGTGCCGTGACTGCCACTTGGCCGTGAGTCGGGACAAACAGCGCATCGACTCCCAGCACATGTGCCGATCGAATCACCGCTCCAAAGTTGTGCGGGTCTTGCAGGCCGTCGAGCAGTCCGAACAGCGGTTGCGGCTTTGCGCTGGACAGAAGGTCCTGCATGCGGTCGTACGGGAACGCGGCCATCTTGGCGAGGAAGCCTTGATGCTCTCGCGAATGGCAGAGATCCGTCAGCCGGTCGAACGCTTCCATCGTCAGCGTCACCTGGCGAGCTTGCGACCACTCGGTGACGAAGGCGAGGTCATCTTCCGGCAAGCGATCAGAGAGATGCAGTTCAACGACGGGCCAGCGTGCGGCTCGCAGCGTTTCCGTGACGACATGCCGTCCCCACAACCAGCATCTCTGATGATTGCCGAGCAGCGCAGGTTTGCCCTTTCGTCTCCGATATCGCTCGACCATGTCGTCTTACGCCTTGAGATGTCTGCCGGATCGTTGTCTCGCGGCCGCATTGTGGCGGAAGCGTGGGCAGATCGGGAGGGTCATCAGGCTCGCAACGTCACTTGATGCGAATCGAGAAGCCGGTACCGACGAAGTAATCGGCCGAAGCGTCGGTCAATCCGATTCCGGCGCGAATGTCGAATTGGGTGTCTGGTGTTGGCCGGTAGGTGAAACCGCCGTCAACGTAGTGCTCAACCTGCGCGGTGTCTGCTCCAGTCGGAAACAGGCCAAACCATTCAGTGTAGGCACCGACCTTTTCGGCAAGGTTGTAGTTGACGGTGATCGCTTGAGCCCATTCCGTGTAGGTCTTGGAGGTGCCGCCATCGACCACGCTGTTGAATTGCGTACTGGCACCGACACCGATGAAGTCGGTCACGTCCCAACCGTAGAGCCAGTTCATTCCAGCCAGCACCTTGCCAGCGGTGACAGAATGATGCCCGGTGGGAACTCTCATCTGCGGAACCAAACACATTTCCGGCCAGATGCCCTCTTGCGGAGTGATTCCCAATTTGACTCCCAGATACAAATCATCCACTCCACTGTTGGTCACAGTCGGGGAGGCAATGCTTTGCGACTGGCTAAAGGGAAAGACTCCCAGTCGCAATTCGATCCAATCTTCGATCACACCGTAACGAAACAAGACCTCGCCGGCCGAATGCACAACCGAGTCATCACCCGGGTCTTTGTTGCGAATGTAGGTGTAGCCGGATTCGATTTGCAGGACCCCCTTGCCGACGGTCGTACTGGCTTCGACGAAGTCGGGACGGTCGGTTTGCAAATCGTCATCGACAGGCGGCCCGCCGGAAAACGTCGTGCCATAGCTCCATTGAAACAGCGTCTTGCGAGGCTCATTGGCGGGAGGGCCGTAGTTGATTTTCGGCTCCTCTTCGCCAGCCGGTTTGCTAAGTTCCCAATCATCTTGGGGCCAGGGAAAGGAGACGGGGGACACCCAATCGACAAGCTGCAATGACGGTTTTTGTGCGGGACGATTTCGCTTCGCGCCGAAATGAGTCCGGATGGGTCCCGTCGAATCCACGATCGCTGGAGCGACAAGTCGTCCTGATGGTTCAGCCGCGTGCAACACGAATCCGTGTGCAAAGCCGAGCAGCAACGAAGACCAGACGAGGGATCGCATCGCGGAATCCATTCCTTGCGTAGTCGTCATCAACGAGCCGATGATTCACCGCATTAGCTCACGTTCCCGTCATCTTGACAGACCGCATTCAGGTATCGGCGTGAATCTCTCAGCAAACAAATTCGGTTGAAAATGTTTGACGAGTCAAAAACAGATCATTGCCGTTTGACGATTCAGTTTCGCTGAACTACCGAGTCTGCCAGCCTGCGTGGGAAGTTCTGCTGATTTTCTTCAATCTCAGGCAAAGATGACGCTATTTCAGCTTGGTTGCGAACTGTTTTGAACCGGACCACAATGCTGACCCAAATTTGACGACTCCCGGCCACCAACAGGTGATTTTGTGACTTCTTCCCGAGGTGCTTTGCTGCGGCCACAAACCGGGCCGACGGCCAAAATCCCGATCTATGCGACGAACGTGGAACGCGACGCCCTTCGTGCCGCCTGCCGATTCAACGCCGAACTCATGGACTACCTTCGCCCCAGCGTTCGAGCCGGCATCTCCACATGCGAGATCGATCAACTGGCTTACGACTACACGCTCAAGCATGGCCACACCCCCGCCTGCCTGGGCTACAACGGTTACCCGAATACGGTTTGCACCAGCGTGAATGAGGTCGTCTGTCACGGCATCCCGAACGACAACTTGCTACGCGAGGGAGACATCGTCAACGTCGATCTCACGACGATTGTCGATGGTTGGCACGGCGACTCATCCGAGACATTTCTGATCGGCGAAGTCTCACCAAACGCCAAGCGACTGGTGCAGGCCGCATTCGAGGCCATGTGGATTGGAATCCATGCCATCAAACCCTTTGGTCGAGTCATCGACATCGGCCGAGCGATCTATCGTTTCGCCAGAGATCAGGGGTTTGAGATCGTCCGCGAATTCCAAGGCCACGGAGTCGGCCGCAACTTCCATCAAGAGCCAGGCGTTCCGCACTTCCCCGATCTGCAATCCGGCAAGTCGGTCGTTCGTCCCGGAACTTGCCTGACGATCGAACCGATGCTCAACGAAGGAAACTGGAAGACTGAGATCGACAAAGCCGACGGCTGGACCGTTCGCACTCAAGACCGCCGCCTCTCCGCTCAGTTCGAGCACACGATCTTGATGACCGAGAAAGGCCCGGAAGTTTTGACCCTCACGAAGCACGGCCCTCAAGAAGGCCACAAGTTCTGAGTCTGATGACAAGGCCACGAAGGATCGTTGACGCTTCGCAACCGTCGCTTGCCGACACTTCTGCGAACCCGTATTCTTCGCCTCTCGCACACCAGCCCAGGTGGCGGAATTGGCAGACGCACTAGCTTCAGGAGCTAGCGAGCTTTACGCTCATGGAGGTTCGAGTCCTCTCCTGGGCAACTCCATCACGGCACCGTCTCGGACGGTGCCGTTTTTTGTTGGCCGGCACAAGTTTGAGCCGCATTACATTTGCGTTCAGAACCAGGAACCATGATGACGCCACAGCAAATGTGTGAGATTCTGGTGCAGTCGTTGGCGGATCGACGGTTGTCGCGGGCCGAGAAGTCGGTGTTGAATCAGCATTTGAGTGATGCGGTCGCTGATCCGGAGAAGTTGGCTCAATTTCGTCGACAAGCATTTGGGTTGGCCAGGGAAGAGATCGATGCCACGAATGGGGTGTTGATCGTCGAGTGGCTGGAGGAGGTTGCCAAAGTCCTGCAACCATCGGCGGGCAAACAGACGGAGGACCTTGCCGAGGCGTGGTTCAGTCCGCACGGCGATTGTCCTTTGAGAATTCGAACGCTGCTGGCTCAAGCGAGGCGGACCATCGATATCTGTGTCTTCACGATTACAGACGACCGGCTGACTTCCGCAGTGCTGGATGCGCACGGTCGCGGGGTCCGGGTCCGCATCATCACCGACAATGACAAAGCGGCGGACCTTGGATCGGATGCGGACCGATTTCTTCAGGCGGGCATCGGGTTACGAGTGGATCGCAGCGAGTACCACATGCACCACAAATTCGCGCTGTTCGACAACGAGATTCTGCTCAACGGCAGCTACAACTGGACGCGCGGCGCGGCGGCAAACAACGAAGAGAATTTCATCGTCACCAACAATCGTCATCTGGTAGCCATCTTTGCAAAAACGTTTGAGGATTTGTGGCAGCAATACCAGGCGTGAACGTTTG